>QKHC01000109.1 GCA_003251175.1 Gemmatimonadota bacterium | reverse complement strand
GCTCGGCTCGGCAGGCGGAGCACGTACTCGGGGCTCGCGCCTCGTCCGGGGCGCGGCGCATTGTCCCACGCCTCGACGTAGTAGCGCAGCGTGTCGCCCGGCAGCAAGCCACGCTCGTCCAGGACCAGCTCACCCTGCACGATCACGCGATCGCTCAGCTCTGACGCCAGCGCCCGTTCGCGGACGGGAGGATCGACTCGCCCCGTCTGACTCACCCGCCAGCTCACGATGTCCACCCGCGCCACCGCGTGGTCGTCCCGCACGTCAATGACGAGCGGCTGGCGGAGTGACAGCGGCGCGGTGGTGTCCCGCCCAGGAATCGCGATGGTGACGACCGGCGCAGAGTCGAGCACGATCGCGAGGGTGAGCGGCGGGAGGGGCGTCACCGCCTGCCCTGCTTCAACCGGCTCCAGCGCGACGGTCCAACGGCCCGAGCGCCGCGGCAGGAACGCCCCTTCGAACCGATCGCCGCCGACCTGCAGCGCGCCGCCGGTTCCCGGGCCGATCCAGCGCGCCGCGCGCAGCGGCGCACTGGTGCGGCCACGCACCATCACGCGGGTACCCGCCGGCAACACGACCGTATCGGGACCGGGAACGAGCGGCTCGTCAGGCCGGGCGAGATACGCAGGATAGCGCGCCAGGAACTCCAGCTCGCCCGCGAACAACGGCTCCAGCACGCGCACGCGCGCCGTATCGCTGGCTCGGGCACCCGCCGTGACCCGCACCAGCAGGTCTGACTCGAGCGGGCCCACGCGTCGTGACGCCGCCCCGTCCGCGTCCAATGACAGTGTCAGTGCGTGCCACGACTCCCCGGGCGCCCGCGTCCACAGCGTGGCCTGCACCGCACCCGCCGCACGGACGCTGAGCGTGACCTCGTCGCCGCGTCGCACGGCACGGCGGTCCGGTGTGACCGTGATCGGCGCGCGCGCGGCGCGCCACGTCGCGACCGGATGCCAGAACGCAGCAGTGCGTCCCGACGCCGGCGCTGCCGTCAGCGCGGCGCCCGCACCGATTGCCAGCGTCGCGCCACCGATCGAGAGATAGCGGCGCGATTCGCGGGCCAGTCGGCGGCGCGCGGCGTTCCACGCGGCGGTGACAGTCGCCACCCCGCGCGCATCCGCCGCCGCGAACAGCGCCCCGCTCGTTCCCATCGCCGCGGCGGGCGTCAACAGCCCGCGCACACTGCCGCGGCGCGCCCCCCCCACAGACTCCACCAGCGCGCCCATCCGTGCCAGCTGCTCGCGGCGCCGCACCCGCACCGCCAGCACGGCGGCGGCCGCCACGGCGGTGAGCACCGCTGCCCATGCCCCCGCCACGGCCGCCGGGCGCGGCGCGAGATGCAGTCCCACGGCCGCACTGGCGAGCGCGGCACCCCCGCCGCCCAAGACGACCGCCACCACCCGCGCCCTGAGAGCCGGCTCGCCGAGCCGCGCCAGCCGCCGCGCCGTCTCGGTCACCGTGCCCTCCTCAGGGGCGACTCACGGCATAGGCGAACAGGTTGACTCCCATCTGCAATGCAGCCTCCCGGATCTCGGCGGGGTCGCCGTGCACCGTCGGATCTTCCCACCCATCGCCGAGATCCGATTGATACGAATAGTACACCGCGAGTCGCCCGTCCAAAAAAACGCCGAAGCCCTGCGCCGGCTTGCCGTCATGCTCGTGGACCTTCGGCAGACCGGCCGCAAGCTCGTACACGATGTGATACACCGGATGATCGAGCGGGACCTCCACGAGCGGGTGGTCGGGAAGCACCCGCTGGATCTCGCGGCGGAACGCCTCGTCCATTCCATAGTTGTCGTCAGCGTGCAGGAAGCCGCCCTGAAGCAGGTAGCGACGCAGCGCGGCGATCTCACGGTCGGAGAACACCACATTGCCGTGACCCGTCATATAGAGGTAGGGGACGTCCCACAGATCTGACTCGGTGAGCTGCACCACCCGCTCGCGCTCGGACACCACCAGTCCGGTGCCCGCGCGGATGGCCCGCAGCAGGTTGGGGAGACTGGACGGGTTGGCATACCAGTCACCGCCCCCATCGTAGTGGAGCCGGCCGATCGTCAGTGGGGCTGGCGACAGGCGCCGCGCCAGTGCGGGGAGGCCGCCGATGCTCGACGCCCGCGCCGCCATCCCGCGGGCCGCCGCCAGCGCACCCCATCCCCCCGGGGTGTGCGGGATCCACAGCGTGAGCATGGCGATGGCCAGGTGCTTCACAGCTCGTTCACCAGTCGATAGGCGGCGTTGCGCGAGATGCCGGTTTCGGCCGCGAGGCGATCGGCCACGTCCTTGCGGCTCATCCCGTCGGCGAGCAGCGCCCGCGCCCGCGCCTCCGGATCGACCGCCGGCGCCAGTGCCGGGGGGCGCCCGGTCCCCGCCACCACGACGGTCACCTCGCCCCGCGGCGGGACGTCCGCGTAGTAACCCGCCAGCTCGCCCAGGGTCCCGGCACGCGTTTCCTCGAAGACCTTGGTGAGCTCCCGTGCAACCGTCGCTGACCGGTGCGCGCCGCACGTTGCGGCGAGCTCATCGAGCAACGTCGCCGCGCGCAGCGGGGATTCGAACAGCACGACGGTCCACTCGCTGGCGGCGATCCACTGCAGCAGGCGACGCCGCTCGGCACCCTTGCGGGGCAGGAAACCCAGAAACACGAAGCGATCCGCCGGGAGCCCGGACACCGCGAGCGCCGCGGCGACGGCAGTTGGCCCGGGAACGGTGACGACGGGAACGGCGCGCGCACGGGCAGCCGCCACCACCGCCGTTCCCGGATCGCTCACTCCCGGCGTGCCGGCATCCGTCACCAACGCGACGTCCTGCCCGGCGACCAGCAGGTGGAGCACCCGCTCGATGGCGCGGCGGGGGGCATGGGCGTGAACGCTGACGAGATCCGCAGTCGATCCCAGGTGGCGCAGCAACGGGGCGGTGTGGCGGGTGTCTTCGGCCGCGACGGCGGCCACCCGCTTCAGGATTTCGGCAGCGCGGGGTGAGAGGTCGCCGAGGTTGCCGATCGGCGTGGCGATGACATACAGCGTCCCAGCCACGTCACCAGGTCACCGGCCACGGCATGCCCCGGTAGAAGCCGGCGGCCTGCAGCACGTAGCGGTGCTCCCACGTCGCGACCTGCAGGACCTTGGGGGCAGTCCCCGGCATCATCACTTCCACCGGCTCGAGGAAGAGTCGCACCCAGTCGCTCAGCGCCGTCACGAGATCGTCCGGCTGGACGACGGCGTCAGGGATCTCGTTGAGGCGGGGTACCGCCAGCAGGGCGAGCGCCGGGTGCCCGGGCTCCAATGCCGCCCGGGCGGCATCGGCGCGACGCCGGCCGTCGCCGGGGAATTCCCGCTCCACCCCATCGACGATGCGCCAGTACAGCTCGCGGTAGGTGCTGACGAGCGCCGCGGAGGCCTGCGCTGGCAGATCGTCGATCGCCGGAAACACGGACGCCGTCATGGTCGGCGGCCGGCCGTCCGGCTTGCGGTGGAACAGCCCCTCGACGTAGCGCGGCACCGGCTGGTCGTCCGGCTTGTCGCAGAAATAGCCGCGCACGAACCGCCCCTCGTCGATGCGCAGGTACGAGACGTGCCCATCGGTGATCAACTCGAGGACGCCGGTCACCCGGCCGTCCTGGAGCGACGGGAAGAGGGCCTCCGGCTGGGCGGCGTCGATGTCGCGCGGCTCGACCTCGCCCGCGCAGGACCGGTACATCCATGCCAGCTGCTCGAGCGGCGCCGTGCAGTACATCAGCTCGCCCCGCTCGACTTCGGTGCGCATGCGCCGCAGCGCTTCGCCGATGTTCAGGACCTGCCGGCCGGTGGGCGTAATCGCGGCGGCGTTGACGGCTTCCCCTTTGCGCAGAAACAGCAGCAGGCACTCGTCGGGCAGGTAGGCCGTGAGGTAACCGTCGACGCGACCCTCGCGGTCCCGCTTGGCGAACGCGAGCACGTTGTCCAGGTGAATGAAGACCAGGCGGGTACGATGAATGAGCCGACTCACCTGCGGAAAGACGAGGTCCGTCAGGTGAATCGGCGAATTCATCAAGCGAGCGGTGCTCGGGCGCATCGGCCTCCGGAGTGCCCGTGCGGACCGACGAGGTCAGCCCTGGTCCAGGTGCTTCTGGATCTTCTCCACGAAATGCGCCTTCGGCAACGCGCCGGTGACGAAGTCGACCTTGCGACCGTCCTTGAAGAACAGCACGGTCGGAATCGAACGCACCTGCCAGCGCATCGCCGACTCCTGATTCGCGTCGACGTCGAGCTTGGTCACCTTGACCCGGCCTTCGTACTCACGCGAGATCTGATCCATGATCGGCGCCACCCTATGACACGGCCCGCACCACGTCGCCCAGAAATCGACGAGGGCGAGTCCTTTGTGCTCTTCGATTTCGGACGCGAAGGTCGCGTCCGTCACTTCTGCAATCTGCGCCATCGAGTGCTCTTCCTTCCTCTGGTTCGGTATCGTTAGCTTGATGCTCATGTCCGACGCTCCCGCCCGGATCGCGCACATCGGCGTCGCTGTTCGCAGCATCACCGAGGCTCTGGCGTTCTACCGCGACGTCCTTGGTCTCACTGCCGCTCCGGAAACCGGCGCCGACGGTGCGGCCATCGTGAGCGTGCCGTTCGGCGACGTGGAGCTGGAGCTGCTGGAGCCCCGCGACGCCGAGGGACCGATTGCCAAGTTCCTCGCCAGGCGCGGCCCCGGCATCCATCACATCTGCATTCGCGTGTCGGACCTCGACGCCGCGCTCGACCGCTGCCGTGCGGCGGGCTATCGCCTCGTGGACGACGCACCGCGGCGCGGCGCCGGCGGTCATCGGATCGCCTTCGTGCATCCCTCGGCGACGGCGGGGGTGCTGCTCGAGCTCACCGAATCCGCAAACGACGCCGCCTAACGACCGGTTCCCGGCGGTGCCGGGCTGCACGCGCTGGTCGGGGATCGGGCCGCCTCGAGGTGGACGTCCTGTATCACCCAGCCACCCTGACGCGCGCGCACCAGGTCGATCGGCTGCACCTGCACGCAATCGCCACGCCGCAGCTCGACCCGGAACGACACCCGCTTCGGGTCGCCCCGCACCGGCACGGGACCCTCGACGACCCGGTAGGCGGTGTGGTCCAAATAGCGCTGCACTACGGCGAGCCGTTTGTCCAGCTCATCGGGGGCCATCCACGCGGCAGCGGCGCCTCGCTCGTCGCCCCAGAACTCCGCCATCGTCTTGATATCGGCGAGTCGCACGGCGTCGAGAAAGCCGGCCACCGCGTCCGCGGCGGTCGCGGGTCCGGGGGGCGCCGGCGCGGCGCCGCCGCCGCACGCCGCCGCGAGGATAGCCACATGCACGGCCAGTCGTCTGGTCACGGCCTTTCCTGTATTCTGTGGGGAACCATTCGAAGGTAAGACCCGATGCGCCTCTACGTCAACGTGGACCATGTCGCAACGCTGCGCGAGGCGCGCGGTGGCCGCGAGCCCGACCCCGTCCGTGCCGCCGTGGCCGCCGAGGCGGGCGGGGCGGACGGGATCACGGTGCACTTGCGCGAGGACCGCCGCCACATTCAGGACGCCGACGTCCGGGCGCTCGCGCAGCGCCGCGGCACGACGCTCAATCTCGAGCTCGCCGCACATCCGGAGATCGTGCGGCTCGCCCGTCGCCTCGCGCCCCACCAGGCCACGCTGGTCCCCGAGCGACGGCGGGAGCTGACCACCGAGGGCGGGCTCGCGCTGCGCCCGGGGAGCCGCCGTGTGCAGACCGCGGTCGCCCGCCTCCGCGACGCCGGCATCCGTGTCAGCCTGTTCATCGACCCCGACCGCGCCACGGTGGACCGCGCCGTCGCGCTGGCCGTGCCGGCGATCGAGCTGCACACCGGCCGGTACGCGACGGCGCCTTCCGGCTCGCGTCGCCAGGCGGCGGCCCTGGCGGCGCTGCGTCGGGCCGCGGCGCATGCCCGTCGCGCGGGCCTCGCAGTGCACGCCGGCCATGGCCTCAACTACGAGAACGTGCAGGCGGTGGCGGCGATCGCCGCGATCGAGGAGCTCAACATCGGGCACAGTATCGTCAGTCACGCGGTATTCTGGGGCATGGAGGAGTCGGTGCGGCACATGCGTCACCTGATGGATGCCGCGCGCCGCCGCGCCGTTTGACCGGCGCCCACCCCCTTCCCTACTTTGCAGGCGCCATGAGTGGCTCGCATCCGCTCGGCATGGCCGAGTTCTTCGCGCTCGAGGCGGGAGAGTACCTGCAACGCCTCGACGCGCTGCTGGCGGCCGAAGGCGCGCCGGCCGCCGAGGAATTCGTGCGCCTGGCGCGCGCGCTGCGCGGGTCCGCACTGATGGCCAGTCAACCCGCAATCGGGCGGGCGGCGGCCGGACTCGAGGGTCTGGCGCGGGCGGTGCGCGAAGGACGCCGCGGCTGGGACGCGGGGCTCCGCCAGACCGCCACCCGCGCCGTCGACGACCTCAAGATCCTCGTCCGCCGGGTGCCGCAGTGGACCGACAGCGACACCCGCGCCGCCGAATCGCTCGCCACCCATCTGGAGCAGATCGGGGGCCGGCCGTCGGCGCAGGTGCGGGCCGTGGAAGCGCTCGGACTCGACGCCGGAGCACGGGCGTTCATCGCCCGCGAGGGGGCGGCGATCGCCAGCGCGCTCGACCGCGCCGCGCACGTGCTGCGCGTCGATCCCCGGGCGACCGATCCCCTCGCGTCGGTCCGGCGCGCCATCGAGCCCTTGCGGGGCCTCGCCGCGCTCAATGACCTGCCGCCGCTGGGTGACCTGCTCGAGGGGGTAGAGCAGGCGCTGGGTCACGCGCCGCGCGTCGGTGCGCCCGTGGCCGAGTTCTTCGCCGCAGCCGCCGGTGCCATCGCCCAGGCGGCGCGCGAAGTCGCCGAGCGCGGACGGCCCGACCCCGACGCGCCCGCGTTCCGGACGTTCGCCGGCCTGCTGGTTCGGCTGCTCGACGCGGAACCCGACGTCGTACCGATCGAGTCGCTGTTCCACCTCGATGGCGGGCCGCACCTGGTGCGCCGCGGCACCCCTGCACGCCCTCCCGGCATGGGTCGCCTCGAGCTGGTGAGCCATGGCGAGCACATGCGACAGGCGGCGGATCAGCTCGAGCGAGCTCCCTCGGCCACGCAGCGCGAGCTGCGCGCACACGCGCTCGCGGGCACGCTGCGCGCCCTGCTCGGCGCGGGTGGTGATCCGCTCGGCTCCGCGGTCGCCGGGTTCGCCGCGGCCGCACGGAACGCGATTCAGCGCGGCGTCCCTGTCACCCAGCCTGCGCCGTTCGCCGCCGACCTGCGCCGCGCAGGCGAGCTGCTCGCCGCCGCGGCGTCACAGCACGAGGCGAACCTCGCCGAGCGCCTCGCCGCGATCACCGAGGCGATGGAGCGCGCGGCGGTCCAACCCCCGGCGCCCGCGCCGGCCGTCCCCGCTGCGGCGACCACCACCGCGCCTGCACCAATGCCCCCGGGGCCCGCCGCCACACCCCAACCGGCGACCCCCAGCCCGGAGGCCGCGACCGAGCTGGCGACGCCCGCGGCCATCGCGCCCCGGCGGATGGCTGCACCACCGCCCGTCGTGCCGCGCCCCCCAACACCCGCCGCGGCGACACCGGCACCCGCCGCTGCCACCCCCACACCACCCGTGGCACCGGACCGTGTCCCGGCGGCCCCGAGCGAGAGAATGGAGCCCGGCGAGCCCGTCATGTCCGACGTGGAGTTTGGTGACGGAGACGGACCGGCCGACCTCGAGGAGACGCCGGACTTCGTCGGGACGTGGCTGCGCTACGAGCGTCTGCGGGAGCAGGACACGGGCCCGGCTTCCCTGGAGGAGCTGCTCGGCGGAGCAGCGGCGACGACGACCCCTGACGCGTATGCGTCTCTTCCGCTGGTCGACGTGGCAGCCGAGCGGGCGAGCGCCGCGCCGCCCGATGAACGACTTGCCGAGGATGCGGCGCTCGCAGCGACCCCGGCGGTGCCCGAGCCACCGATCGTGGATGTCGCAACGCTCACCGTGGATGAGCCGGCGCCGCCGATCGTCGACATCGCGACGCTGCTTTACCGGGGCGAGCGGGCGCTGGTACGCGCCAGCGAGCTCCGTGCGGAGGCCGGCACCGCCTCACCCGACCGACTGCGCGCCATCCTCGACGAAGTCTGCGACCTCGTTGCCCTCGCCCACGACGCCGACACCTGATCGAACGGGCCGCGCCGCCCGCTGGACGGGCGCCGCGGGATTCGTCGTGTCGGGCGTGCTGTTGTGGTGGGCGCTGCACGACGTCCGCCCCGCCACGGTGCTGGCGCACGCGCGCAATGCGAGTCCCGCGTGGCTGGCCGTGATGGTGATCCTCGCGACGCTGACCTTTCCGCTGCGCACCCTCCGCTGGCGGCTGATCCTGCGCGACGTGGACGGCCATCGTCTGCCGCTGACTCCGCTGTGGCACGCCGTCGCGGTCGGCTTCATGGCGAACAACCTCCTGCCGGCACGCGCGGGAGAAGTCGCGCGCGCCTTTGTCGCGAACCGACTGCTCCCGGTGCGGTTCACCACGGCCCTGGCCTCGATCGCCGTCGAGCGGGTGCTCGACGGACTCGTCATGGTGGGTTTGCTCGCACTCGGTGTCGCCCTGCCGTCGTTTCCCCGGGCTGCCACCATCAACGGCGTCGCGGTGGCTCGCATCATCACCACGCTCGGCATCGTCTTCGGCTGTGCCCTGCTGATCGCCCTGGTCGTGGTCCACCGGCCAGCCGTCTGGCTGGCGCTGCTGCGGCGGGTGCTCGACCGGCTGCTGCCGCCGCGGCCAGCGACCCGGCTCGCCGCCCTCGCCGATGGCCTGGTCGCCGGACTCGGCGTCCTCACGCATCCCGGCCGTTTTGGCGGCGTGGTGGCCTGGTCGTTCGTCCTGTGGATGGTGAACGCCGCGTCGTTCTGGGCCGGGTTCCGCGCCTTCGGCATTCCGGTCGCGCCTGAGGGCGCGTTCGTGCTGCAGGGACTGATCGGCTTCGGGGTCGCCCTGCCGGCATCCCCCGGTTTCGTCGGCGTGTTCGAGGCCGTCACCCGTGTGACCCTGGCCTTCTACGGTATCGCGCCCGACCTGGGAGTGAGCTACGCCGTGACGTACCACGTCACGACCTTTCTGCCGATCACGCTGCTGGGAGTGTGGTCGCTGTCGCGAACCCACCTCGGGCTGCGGGAGCTGCGGCGCGGTGAGGTCGCGCCCGCGTGAGCGCACCAGACCGCGTGCGCGTCGCAGCGCACGCCAAGACCAACCTGCTCCTCCGCATTCTCGCACGCGAGCACGGCGGCTACCATCAGATCGAGACGGTCTATGCGCTGCTCGAGATCGCTGACACGTTGACCGTGAGCCGCACCGCCGAGGGCGTGACACTCACGGGCGCGGACCCGGACCTGGGACCGGTCGCGGACAACCTCGCGGTGCGCGCGGCCGATGCCGTGCTGGCCGTGACGGGGCGGCGCTTCGGCGTCCACATCGAGCTCACCAAGCAGATTCCACCTCGAGCGGGACTCGGGGGAGGGTCGAGTGACGCGGCGGCGACCCTGCACGCCGTGAACGCGCTCGCCGGCGGCGTCGTGCCGCGGCACGAGCTCGCACACCTCGGCGCGCGGCTCGGCGCCGACGTGCCCTTCTTCGTGAGTGGAGTCCCAGCGGCACTGGCCTGGGGACGGGGCGAGCGGTTGTTTCGTCTGCCACCGCCTCCGGCATACCCCGCGCTCATCGCCGTGCCGCCCGTCGCGATCGCGACGCCCGACGCCTACGGCTGGTGGGATGCCGCCAACCCCGATCCGTCGCCGCGGGGCCCCGTGGTTCTCGATGCCGACGCCCTGGCCACCTGGGGCAGCGTGGGTCGGCTCGGCGGCAACGATTTCGAGCCGCTGGTGTTCGCGCGACACGGGCCGGTCCGCGAGCTCTTCGAGCGAGTGGCGAGCACCGGTCCGCTGTGGGTCCGCCTCAGTGGCTCAGGCAGCGCGGTGGCGGCGGTCTACCGGACCACCGAGGATCGGAACGCCGCCGCCGGACAACTCGGCACGCGTGGTACGCGGCTGATTCCCACGAACTCGCGTGGCGCGCCCGCTTCCGCTCCGACGGCGCTGTGACACCCGCACCGCAGAACGAACGCCGGCCCGCGCTGATCGCCGCTCGCTAGTTGTTGAAGTCGACGCGCGGCGCCTCCGCCGCACCGGGCGTGGTGAGCTCGAAGTACGGGCGCGGCTGCTTGCCGATCGCCTTGGCGGTCAGGACCTGCGGAAACTGGCGGATGTACCCGTTGTATCGGTTGACGGCGTCGTTGTAGTCCTGGCGCGCGACGGCGATACGGTTCTCGGTCCCCTCCAGCTGATCCTGCAGTGCGCGGAAACTCTCATCGGATTCGAGCTGCGGGTAGTTCTCGACGATCGCCAGCAGGCGCCCCAGGGGCGCCGTCAAGGCGGCGTTGGCCTCGGCCATGTCGGTCAGGTTGCCCCCCTGCACCGCTCCCGCCAGGCGGGCGCGGGCCTCGGCGACTTCCGTGAAGACCGCCAACTCCTGCCGCGCCACACCCTTCACCGTGGCGACGAGGTTGGGCACCAGATCCGCCCGCCGTTGCAGCTGGACGGTGATCTGCGACGCGGCGGCGTTCACCTGCTCGTCGTAGCGCTGGATCGTGTTGTACCCGCATCCCGCCGCGAGCGGCAGGGCGACGGCGAGTGGCAGCAGACGAGCGTGCACGGGCGTGCTCCTTACGAGAGGGCGTTGACGTAATCAGCCGTCCGGCCCACCGCCGCGACATAGCCAGCCGCTCGGGGGTCGCGCGGGGTGAAGTGCAGCGGCGTCCGGCTCCGGCTCCCGGCCACCACACTGGCCGCCGGCTCGGCCGGAAACCCCACCACGGTGGCAGCGGCGGTGACCAGCTCGCGAGCGCCCGCAGGCGCCTCCCGGCCCGCCAGCCGCAGCGCCGCCCGCAGCATGACCAGCCATCCAGCCGCCGTCGCCCCGACCAGATTCTCGAGCGCGCGCCCGTCGCCGCGCGCCGCAAGGTACCCCTGGCGCAGGCGCAGCACCTTGCCTCGCAGCTCGTGCTCGAGCTGTCGCCGCACATCCGCCCGGCTGATGGCGATTCCGTCCCAGGGGTCCCGTCCCGCCAGCACGCGATGAGCCCCCTGCATGTCACTGTACTCGATGGCAAAAGCGTCGGTCGCGGCCCGCCACTCGTCCGCCGACACGATGAGCGGCGCAGGGTGGCCGGCGGCGACCCATCGCGCGACCGCGGGCTCGAGCGCGTCGAACACCGCTTCGTCGACCGCGTCACAGATCAACAGGGTGTTCACATCCGCGTCGGGACCGGCGTCGCCGCGCACGGTGGACCCGTACACGAGAAACGCCACCAAGCGGTCACCGAGCGCAGCCGTCACTGCACCGGTGAGGACGTCGAGGGTGGGCTGCTCGGCCATGACTAGAATCTCCCCCCGGCACCGCCGCCGGAAAAGCCGCCGCCACCGCCGAACCCCCCGAACCCCCCGGAGAACCCACCGCCCCCCCGCCGACCACCGCCGCCACCCCACCAGACCGGTGGCACGCCGCGCACCGGCGGCCCCCGCCAGCGGCGGCGGCGCGGGGCAGAAGCGGTGCGGCCCTTGATCACCAGCCACGCCAGCAGCAGCAGCACGAGGAGCGGGATGGCCATCCCGAGCACAACGCGCTCCCCCCGTCGCTTCACCCGCGGGGCGTGGCCAGTCGGACCAGGGATCGCATTCTCGAACGCCTGGGCGATCTCCGCCACGCCCACCGCGACGCCGGCGGTGTACTCCTCGCGAGCCAGGTGGGGGATCATGCGGTCGCGGATCCGCCCCACCCGGGAATCGGGCAGGACCCCCTCGGCCCCGCGACCGGTGGCGATGAAGACCGCGCCAGTCCCGCGCCGCCCGTGCTCCAGCGGCTTGAGGAGGACGATCACGCCCAGGTTGTTGCGCGGGTCGCTCGGGCCGGCCCTGGCCCCCACGCCCCATTCGCGCCCGATGCGCACCGCCACGTCGGCGGGCTCCCGACCGCCCAGGTCAGACAGGGTCACCACCGCCACCTCAGCGCCCGTGCGCTCCCGGAGGTGGGCGAGGGTCGAGTCGAGCCGCGCCACCGCCGGCGGGTCGAGGATGCCGGCGAAGTCGTTCACGTAGCCCCGCGGCGCGGGGACCGCCAGCTGCAGCAAGGCGAGGAAAGTTGTGACCGGCACGAGCGTTGGCGTTTTCCGAACCAGGTTTCCTAGATTGGTGCGTCGCTGTCGCGCTACCCTTAACCACGCCGTTCGCTTCGCGCGAGGGGGATTCATGCACGTTGCCCGGATCAGACGAACCGGCCCGGCAGCCGCTTTCGTAATCGCCCTGCTGGGCATCTCGAGCTGCACCCGTGAGCCGACGGTGGCGCTGCCCTCAGTCACGAATTTCATCGCGGCAGTCTTGCTCGCTTCTGATCCGAACGTCAAGGGAACGCTGGTCGCCGGCCAGCCGCCGAATCTCGGCTCGACCGGCGGGCTCACGATCGTCGCCCCCCCGGCCGTGATCAACGGCGGCAGTGCGCAGGTGCAGGTGAGTCGCGCCACCGCATTTCAGACCGTGATCGTGCTGGTGACCGGCCGGCCCGACTACTACGTGCTCAATCTCCCGGCCGCACAGACGTCGGCTGACCTGATCCTCACCCTGAGCACCACGCTCAACGGCGGGTTCCAGTGGGCGTACGGCGTCGGCGACAACACGGCGTCGGTGGGGAGCTACACCGCCGCGTCCGTCAGCTTCATCCCCGTCCTGTCCGGGGACGTCCAGGTCAGCGTCTCCTGGGACTCCCCCGCCGACGTGGACCTGCACCTCGTCGAGCCGGGCGCCGAGGAGATCTACTATGGAAGCACGGCGTCGGCAGCCGGCGGGGTGCTCGACTTGGACTCGAATGCCGCCTGCTTCTCTGACGGGCCGCGCAATGAGAACATCACCTACCCCAGCGTCACGCCGCCCAGCGGCACGTACACCGTCCGGGTGGATTACTGGGACAGCTGCGCCGCGGCGCAGACCAAGTACGTGGTCACGGTGCTGGTGCGCGGCAAAGCGCCGCAGACCTACACGGGCACATTCACCGGAACCGGCGACGCCGG
>QKHC01000062.1 GCA_003251175.1 Gemmatimonadota bacterium | reverse complement strand
CGCTTTCGCTGGCGAATGATTAATATCCACCCCGCCCTGCTCCCCGGATTCGGGGGACCGGGTCTGTACGGCCTGCGGGTGCACGCCGCGGTACTGGCGAGCGGCGCGCGCGTATCCGGAGCGACGGTCCACTACGTCGATGAAGCGTACGACCGGGGACCGATCATCGCGCAGTGGCCGGTGCCGGTGCTCGCCGACGATACGCCGGAAGCGCTCGCCGCCCGCGTGCTGGTGGTCGAGCACGGCTTGCTGCCGCGTGTGGTGCTTGCCCTCGCGAGCCACGGGTTGCCGGACCACCCGCTGCGCCTGTCGCCGCGCGGCCTCGCGTTCCACATCGGGGCGTTCGACCAGCTCGACGTGCGGCTGGACCGCCGCGCGGCACCCCAGTAGGGAGTGGATGTGAGAGCATTGCTGTCGGTTTCGGACAAGCGCGGGATCGTGGAGTTCGCGCAGGAGCTGTCGCAGCTCGGCTGGGAGCTGGTGTCCACCGGGGGGACCGCCGAGGCGCTGCGGCGCGCGGGACTGGCAGTCGTTCCGATCGAGCAGGTCACCGGCTTCCCGGAGATGATGGATGGTCGGGTCAAGACCCTCCACCCGAAGGTGCACGGGGGTCTGCTGGCGCGGCGCGACCACCCCGGCGACCGGCAGGCGCTCGCCGAGCATGCGATCACACCAATCGACCTCGTGGCCGTGAACCTCTACCCCTTTCAACGCACCGTCGCTGACCCCACGGTGACCCTCGCGCACGCGATCGAGCAGATCGACATCGGCGGTCCATCGATGCTGCGCTCGGCGGCCAAGAACCATGAAGCGGTCTTGGTGGTGGTGGACCCCGACGACTATGCCGAGGTGGCGGGCGCCCTGCGCGCCGGGGGCGTCCCGCTCGAGCGCCGCCGCGCCCTCGCTGCCAAGGTGTTCGCGCACTCGAGCGCATACGACGCGGCGATTCATGCGTACTTGAGCGGGTCGCCGTCTGGCGACTCGCTGCCCCCGACGCTCCAGCTGGCCCTGCAGCGCCGTCAGCTGCTGCGCTACGGCGAAAACCCGCACCAGCGGGCGGCGCTGTACGGGTCGGGGGAACCTGGCCTGGGGGACCTGCGGCAGCTGCACGGGAAGGAGCTGTCGTTCAACAACCTGCTCGACGTGGACGGCGCCCTCCTGGCAGTGGCACCATTCAGCGGCCGGGTGGCGTGCGCCATCATCAAGCATACGACTCCCTGCGGGCTCGCGATCGGCGCCACGCCGCGCGAGGCGTACGAGCGGGCGCTCGCGACCGATCGCACATCGGCGTTCGGCTCCGTGGTGGCGTTCACCACGCCGGTGGACCGCGACACCGCCACCGCGATGCGGGACCTGTTCGTCGAGGTGGTCGTCGCCCCTGAGGTGGCGGACGACGCCCTCGCGGTGTTTCGCGAGAAGAAGAACCTGCGCGTGGTGACCCTCCCCCCCGCCGCGGACGCGCCGACGCTCGACTTCAAGCGGGTGCGGGGCGGCTTCCTGGTGCAGGACCGGTTCCGCTACGCCGACGTCGCCGATGAACGCCAATGGCGCGTCGCCACGCAGCGCCAGCCGACGCCCACCGAGTGGGACGATGTGCGGTTCGCCTGGGCCGCGGTGGGAAGCGTCAAGTCCAACGCGATCCTGCTCGCCCGCGACGGCGCCGCCCTCGGGATCGGAGCCGGCCAGATGAGCCGCGTGGACGCCGCGTTCCTGGCCGTCCACAAGGCGCGGCAGCAGGGCCACTCCTTGCGCGGCTGCGTGCTCGCGAGCGATGCCTTCTTCCCCTTCCGCGATGGCGTGGACGAAGCGGCCGCCGCGGAGATCTCTGCCATCATTCAGCCCGGTGGCTCGGTGAGGGACGCCGAAGTCATCGCGGCCGCCGACGAGCACGGCCTCGCCATGGTGCTCACCGGCGCCCGTCAGTTCCGCCACTAACCCCGCACGGCATGGACGACGCGACCTTCGAACGACCTCCCTATCTCATGGCCGGGCTGGTCTCGCTCGGCGTCCTGCTGCTGTACGTCGTGACGCTCGCCCCGACGACGCAGTTCTGGGACACCTCCGAGTACATTGCGGCGGCCTACGTGCTGGGGATTCCGCACCCGCCCGGCAACCCGCTGTTCACCCTGCTGGCGCATACCTGGGGTGATCTGCTCGTCTTCATCGACCACTACGCCAGGCGGATCAATCTCTTCGCGGCGACGACGAGCGCGGTTGCCGCCGGGTGCTGGTTCCTGATCGGCGAGCGCTGGATGCGGAACATCGTGCCCGCCCGGTGGCCGCGCCGCCTGGCGGCGCTCGCCGGTGCCATCACGGCCGCCACGGCGTTCACCGTGTGGAACCAGTCGGTGGTGAACGAGAAGGTGTACACCCTGAGCCTGGTGTCGATGGCGCTGGTGCTGTGGCTGGTGGTCCGGTGGGACGACCAGCCCGCGGGCCAGGCGCACGATCACTACCTGCTAATGATCGTGTACCTGCTGGCGCTCACCAGCACCAACCACATGATGGGCGTCCTGGTGGGGCCGGTCGTGGCGGTGCTGCTGCTCCCCTGGCTCAAGCCCGAGATCCCGGGCGTGCGCCGCGAGGACGAGTGGGCACAGTTCGGCGTCTTCGGCGCGGTGCTGGCCCTGCTCGTCGCGACGGGACTCGAGAACTGGACATGGGTCGCCGGCGCGGGAGTCCTGTACGTCGCTGCGCTCGCCTGGGCCATCATGACCGGTCACACGCGATTCGCCGTGGCCGCTCTCGTCGTGGCCGCGATCGGCCTCTCGGTCTACCTCTTCCTCCCACTGCGCGCGGTGCACTACCCCGCGATCAACGAGGGGGAGCCGACGTCGTGGCCCGCGCTGTGGTCCGTGCTCACGCGCGAGCAGTACGGCAAGCCGCCGGTCACCACCCGCCAGGCCACTTTCGTCGCGCAGCTCGGGATGTGGTGGCAGTACTTCTCGTGGCAGTGGGGTCACGACTGGCCGCTGAGCGTCCGACGCGGTCTCGCCGTGTTCTTCTTCGCCCTCGGCTTGCTGGGGGCGGGGCGGCACTGGAAAGCCGACCGCCGCACCGCCATGGCCATGACCGGCCTGATGCTGACGTTCACGCTGGTGCTCATTTTCTATCTCAACTTCAAGTACGGCTACTCGCAGTATCTCGTCGAGCGTCCCAGCCTCGCGCGGGAGGTGCGTGAGCGAGACTACTTCTACATTGGATCGTTCGCGCTGTGGGGCATCTGGGTGGGTCTGGGGCTCGCCGCCGTGATGGAGTGGGTGCGCGACGGCCTCCGCACGCGGATCGCCGACGAAACGCGCGGCTGGATGGCCGCGACCCCGGTGTTGCTGATCGCCCTCGTGCCGCTCGCGGGGAACCGCCTCACCGCCTCACGCGCCGGCGAGACGATCGCCCGCGATTTCGCATCGGACCTGCTGCAGTCGGTCGAGCCCTACGGAGTCCTGGTCACGGCCGGAGACAATGACACCTTCCCGCTGTGGTATGCGCAGGAGGTGGAGGGCATTCGTCAGGACGTGACGGTCCTCAACCTGTCGCTCGCCAACACCGACTGGTATTTGCGACAGCTGCAGCGCCGACCCCTCGCCGATTTCGACGCCGAGCGGGCGCCGGCGGTCTACCGCGGGCGCGAGTGGCCCAAGCCCGACGGCCGGCTGTTGAGCTGGACCGATGCCGAGCTCGCGGCGGTGCAGCTCTACTACGTTCTCGACCGGACCCAGACGGTGCAGCTGGGGCCGCTCTCGGTCGCGCTCAATCCTGACTGGCTCGGCAAGCCCTACGTGGAACGCGCGGACGTCGCGGTGCTCCAGGTCATCAAGGACCAGCTCGGGCGCCGTCCGGTGTACTTCTCCCGCACCGTCGGCCTCTACGCCGATCAGTTCGGGCTCACCGGGTACCTCGAGGGCCAGGGATTCGCCCGCAAGCTCAATGCGGCTCCGATCACGGCATCCGATTCGATCGTCACCGTCCCGTCCCTCGGCTACATCAACGTGCCGCGGACCACGGCGCTGCTGTTCGACGTATACCACACGGCCAGTGCCGGACGCCTCCGGCCACGGGGCTGGGTGGATACTCCGTCGGAGGGCATTCTGTCGCTGTACGGGGTGACCTACCAGACCATGGCGCAGGTGTTGCAGCCGCGGGATTCGGTCCTCGCCGAGCGGGCACTCGCCGTCGCCGACTCCGTGTACCGCAACACCGCGTCGCTGTTCGACGCCGTACCGAACTAGAGGCTGTCGCCAGCCACTGGCTCCGCGGACCGCTCGACCGGGATCGGGGCGACGGGCGCGCCGGGGGCGAGCCGCTCCTGCCCGCCCACCACCACGAGCTCCCCCGCCGCGATACCGCTGCGCACCTCGACCCAGCCCGGTCGCCGCACGCCGAGCACCACCTGTCGCCGATCTGCCTTGCCGTCGTTCGCCACCCAGGCGAGGGTCGCCCCGGACAGCAGCATGACGCCGTCCTCGGGGACGATCACGGCGTCGGGACGGATCTCGGTCGCGAGCTGCGCCTCGACAAACATCCCGGGCTGCAGCTGGCGACGCGGGTTGGAGACGACCGCCTTGATGAGGATTGTGCGCGCCGGCAGCTGCACCACCGGGTCAACGAAATCCACTCGGCCGGTGAACGACCGGCCCGGCAGGGCGGCGACCCGGAAGACGACCTCCTGCCCGACCCGGAGGATCGACGCGTTGCGCTCCGGAACGGCGAACACCACGCGCTGCGGGTTCACGGTCTGCAACGTCACGAGTCGCGTGCTGTTGGTGACGTAGTCACCCAGGCTCACCAGGCGCTGGCCCACGACGCCCGCGAACGGCGCCCGGATCGTGGTGCGGTCGAGGCGAATCTGCAACAGGTCGAGCTGGGCCTGGGTGGAGCGTGCGGTGGCTTCGGCCCGTTCCAGGTCAGCGGTCGAAGAGGCATTCTCCACCACCAGCTGACGCGTCCGCTCGAGGGCCTGCCGCGCCAAGTCGCGATCCGCCTCGGCCCGCGCCACCTGCGCCTTGAGCTCAGCGTCGTCCACACGGAACAGTGGTGCCCCCTGACGGACTTCCTGCCCTTCACGCACCAGGATCTGCACGATCCGTCCGTCGACTTCGGGACGCAGCTCGATCGACTGCACCGCCTCGATTTCCCCGGTGGCACTGATCGCGTCGATGACACTGTCCTGGCGGGCCGCGACGACCTCGACCGGCATCGGCGGCGGGCCGTCGCCGCCGGTGCCGCCCTGCCCGCTCGATCCCGCTTCGCCCTTGCCGCACGCCGCGACCGCGACCGCTCCCGCGATCGCCGTCCAGCGGCGCCACGACGCCCGCTGCTTCATGGTTCGCACAGTCACTCCAGATTCCGGTTGAAGAGCCGCTCGCCCAGGATCGCCTCGAGGGCGGCGAGCGCCAGTCGGGTCACGTACCGCGCCTGCACCAGTCCAGTCTCGGCATCGCTCAGCGCGACCTGCGCGTCGAGCAAGTCGAGAATCGTCGTGGCGCCGGAGCGGTAGCGCGTCTGCTGGATGCGGAAGTTTTCTCGTGCCACGATCAGGGCGTCCGTCGCCAACGCTGCCGCCGCCCGCGCCGTTTCGTACGCGTCATAGGCCGCCCCGACATCGCGCTGTGCCGCCCGCTCCAGGTCGAGACGCACCGCCTGCGCCACGTCGCGGCTGGCGCGGGCCTGCGCCAGCACGATTTCGCGGTTGCCGTTGTCCCAGATCGGCAGCGATATACTGAGCCGCAGCTGGTTGCGGCTCAGCAGGTTGGGATAGAACGCCGAGTCGAGCACGAAGGCCTGCGCGGCGAGGGATACCCGCGGTAGGTAGGCGCCGCGCCGCACGTTGAATGCCGCCTGCGCGCCCCGCTCCAACGCGCGCGCCTGTCGGTACTCCGGACCCTGTGCCAGGGCCCGCCGCACGGCATCCGCGAGCGAGAAGGGCAGCGGCAGCGCCGGCGCGGTATCGAGCGCGGCGGCCTGGACGGGGCCCTCCACGCCGACCCGTCGCCCCAACTGCAACCGCGCCACCCGCAGCGCCGACTCTTCGCGCAACAGCCCGACACTGGCTCGCGTCAGCTCGAGCGATAGCTGCAACGAATCGGTCTGCACCGCCGCCCCGGTGCGTACCCGGGCCCGAGCGACGTCGAACTGCTCCCGCGCCCGGGCGACGCGCTCGCGCGCCGTCCGAGTCAGCTCCTCTTCGGCGAGCACGGCGTAGTAGTCCGACTCGGTCTGCAGCGCCGCCGCGAAGCGCGCAGCCAGCTCTCCCGCGTGCGCCGCGTCGAGCAGCGCGTCCGCCTGCCGGTATCCGAAGAACTTCTGGCCGCCCGCGAACAGGTCGATGGTGGCGTCGGCCTGTGACGAGACCAACCGCTTCGTGGTGACGAATTCGCCTGCCTCGTTGATCCCACCGAACAGCGGTTGGGATGACCAGGTCCAGTCCGCGCGCACCGATAGCGCCGGTACCACGAACGTGAGCAACGCTGCGCGCCGCCCCCATTCCGCCGTGCGCACCTGCCCCAGCGCCGTGACGTAGTTCGGGTCGAGCTGGGCACTGCGATCGAGCGCCTCGGCGAGGCTCACCGTCGGGAACGAATCCGCCGCCACGACCTGCAGGGCGAGCAGCAGCGCTGCCGTCATTCGACCTCCGCCACTGCCGGCTGGGGCGTGGGGTGTCGCACCCGCACGCGCAGCCGGTCGATCAGCACGTAGGCCACCGGCACCAGGAACAGGGTCAGCAGCGTGGAGAACAGAATGCCGCCGATGATCGCATACCCCAGCGGCTTGCGACTGAGGGAACCAGCGCCGAGGCCGAACGCGATCGGCATCGCCCCCATGATCGTGGCCACCGACGTCATCACGATCGGTCGCAGCCGCACGCGTCCCGCCTCGAGCACCGCCGCGACGGTGTCGAGTCCGCGCTCCCGGAGCTGGTTCGCGAACTCGACCAGCAGAATCGAGTTCTTGGTCACCAGACCGATGAGCAGAATCATCCCGATCTGGCTGTAGAGATTGATCGTCGAGCCGGCGAGCTTGAGCGCCAACAGCGCGCCGGTCACGGCGAGTGGCACCGCCAGCAGCACGGTGAACGGATGCACCAAGGACTCGAACTGTGACGCCAGCACCATGAAGACGACCAGCAGCGCGAGGCCGAATGCGAAATACAGCGAGGCGCCGCTTTCCTCCAGCTCGCGCGATTCTCCCGCGAGCGCCGTGGTCGACCCCTCGGGCAGCAGTTCCTCCGCCAGCGCGTCCAGCGAATCGATCGCCTGCCCCAGGGTGAACCCCGGCGCCAGACCCGCCGTCAGGGTGAACGAGCGTACGCGGTTGAAGTGGATCAGCCGCTGGGGCCCAACCCCCTCACTTACGTGGGCCACGGCGTCGAGCTGCACCAACTCGCCACCCCGGCCCCGCATGTACAACCCGCGAATGTCGCCCGGCGTCGTGCGCTCCTCGGGGAACAGGCGCACAATGACGTCATAGAGCTTGTTGTTGCGCGTGAAGGTGCTCACCCGCCGTCCGCCCAGCAGCGTCTGCAACGTCCCCGCCACGTCGCGCACCGGAACGCCGAGATCCTCAGCCCGATCCCGGTCGAAGGTGACGGTCAACTCCGGTTTGTTGACGCGCAGATCAGTGTTGACGTTGATGAGGCCCGGGATCTGCCGCGCGCGCTTGACCATCGTGTCGAGCGACACGAGCAGGCGATCGAAGTCCGGATCCTGGACGACGTAGTTCACCGGGCTCCCGAATCCGAATGCCGGCGGGTTATTGGCGAACGCAAAGATGCCGGGGACTCCGAAGAACTGCGGCTGGACTTCGTTGAGGACGTCCTGCACCTGGCGGTCGCGCTGATCCCAGTCCTTGAGCATCGTGAAGATGATGCCCTGGCTCACCGGCACGAAGCCCCCGACGATGCTGAAATACCCCTCAACATCCTTGGTGCGGCCGAGGATGTCCTCGATGCGACGCTGGTAGTCGTTCGTGTAGTCGAGCGATGACCCTTCGGGCGCGAGCACGAACGTCACGAAGTACCCGCGGTCCTCCGGAGGCACGAATTCGCGCTCGAGGCTCATGAACAGCCCCACCGCGAGCAGCACGGTCGCCGCCGAGCCCCCTACAACCACCCAGCGGTGGCGCACGGCCCAGCTGAGCGCGCGCTCGTACCGCTGCGCGATCGTGAGGAACGCGTTTTCAAACAGCTGGAACATCCGTCCGTGCTGCCGCTGCACCCGGAGGATCTTGGCGCAGAGCATCGGCGTCAGGGTCAACGCGACGAACCCCGAGATGGCAACCGCTCCCGCCACGGCGATGCCGAACTCGTTGAACAGCCGGCCGGTCGATCCTTTGAGAAAGGCGAGGGGCGTGAACACGGCGATCAGGGTGATCGTCGTCGCGATCACCGCGAACCCGATTTCGGCCGTGGCGTCCTGTGCCGCCTGGTTGGGTGGTTTTCCGAGCTCCTCCTGGTGCCGGTAGGCGTTCTCCAACACGATGATCGCGTCGTCCACTACAATCCCGACGGCGAGCGTGAGCGCCAGCAGCGTGAGGGTGTTGATCGAGAAGCCCAGGAAATACATCACGGCGAACGTGGCCACGATCGACGCCGGGATGGCGAGCCCCGGGATGATCGTGGCCCGGATGTTCCGCAGGAAGATGAAGATGATCACCACGACCAGCAGCCCCGCCACGACCAGGGTCTCCTGAGCTTCCTTGATCGACCGGGTCACGAACATCGACTGATCGAACGCCTCGATCAGCTCGACCCCCGGGGGCAAGTTCTTCTGGATCGACGGCAGCTCCGCGCGAATCGCGTTGGCGACCGCGATGAGATTGGCCTTGGATTGCCGCACCACGCCGATCGCAACCGCGGGAGCACCCTTGTATCGCAGGTAGCTCCGCTCGTTCTCCGGACCGAGCTCGACCCGGCCCAGATCCTTGAGCCTGGTGAGCTGCCCGCTCTGACTCGCGACCGTAAGCTCGGCGAATTCCTCGGGTGTCTTGAGCTCACCCAGCGAGCGCACCGTGAACTCGCGCCGCTCGGACTCGATCCTCCCGGCAGGGATCTCCACGTTGCGCGAGCGGATCGCGGCTTCGACGTCCTGCACCGTGATGCCGCGTGCCGCCAGCTCCGGCGCCGAGAGCCACACCCGCATCGAGTAGCGACGTTCGCCGTAGACACCGGCCCGCCCGACGCCGGGCAGGCTCTGCAATCGCGCCTTGACCAGCCGGTCGCCGATGTCGGACAGCTGCAGCAGATCGTAGTTCTGCGCCCGCAGCGCCAGCCAGAAGAACGGATTGGCGTCGGCCTCCTGCTTCGCAATCACGGGCTCGAGGATGTCTTCGGGCAGGTTGCCGCGCACGCGTGACACGCGGTCGCGCACGTCCTGCGCCGCTTCCTCCACCGGACGGTCGAGGTTGAACTCCAGCGTGATGTTGCTGGTCTGCTCCGCCGAGGAGCTCGTCAGGGTCCGCAGTCCGGGCGTCGTGGACAGCTCTTCCTCGAGCCGGTCCGTGACCGCTGATTCGACCACGCGCGGGTTCGCCCCGGGCAGCACCGTCGTGACGGAAATGATCGGAGGATCGACGTCGGGGTACTCACGCACCGACAGCTGCGTGTAGCCGATCACGCCAAACAGGACCAGTGCGGTGCTGACCATGGACGCCAGCACCGGCCGGCGAATGGAAACGTCGGACAGCTTCATCGAGCCCCCTGCGGGATTGATCGGACTGCGCCGGCCTCGCGGAACCGACGGCGGGCCTCCCCAGCGAGGATGTACGGCCTGGAAGTCGGGAATGTTACCGAGGCGGGGCTGCCGATGGCAGCCCGCCCCACCCTCGCTTGACCCCCACCCGCCGATGACCCTAGGTTGCGCCCCAGGACGCGGAGGGCTGGCCGAATGGCTAAGGCACCGGTCTTGAAAACCGGCGGGCGCAAGCCCTTACAGGTTCGAATCCTGTGCCCTCCGCCTCAGCCGTGCTTGATGAAGGTCCCGGCCTGCAGCTCCTCGTAGGCGCGGCGCAGTTCCGCCTCGGTGTTCATCACGATGGGACCGTACCAGGCCACCGGCTCCTGCAGGGGGCGCCCCGACACCAGCAGGAAGCGGATTCCCTCCTCGCCCGCCTGGACCGTCACCTCGTCCCCCCGGTCGAACAGCACCAGCGATCGGTCGCCGGCGTCGGCAACGGTCGTCGGCGCCATCCCCTCCGGGCCGACCGGTTCGGTGACCACCCCGAGCGGCTGCGAGGCGTCGCGGAACGTCCCGCCGCCCTGGAACACGTAGGCGAAGGCGTGGAGACCTGTAGCGACCGGCAGCGTCTTGCGGCGGCGCGGGGGCACCCACACATCGAGATAGCGGGGGTCCGCCGCGATCCCATCCACGGGCCCCCGCTTGCCCCAGAAGCTGCCGCAGATGACCCGCACGCGCGTGCCGTCATCGTCCAGCACTTCGGGAATGTCTCCAGACACGACGTCCTGATACCGCGGGTTGGTCATCTTGAGGGAGGCGGGCAGGTTCGCCCACAGCTGGAACCCGTGCATCCTCCCCCGCGCATCTCCCTGCGGCATCTCCTGATGCAGGATGCCGCTGCCCGCCGTCATCCACTGCACGTCGCCGGATCCGAGCGAGCCGCGGTTGCCCAGGCTGTCGCCGTGGTTCACCGTCCCCGTGAGCACGTAGGTGATGGTCTCGATGCCGCGGTGGGGGTGCCAGGGGAACCCGCGGAGGAAGTCCTCGGGGTTGTCGTTGCGGAAGTCGTCGAACAGGAGGAACGGGTCAAAATCGCTGGTGTTCCCGAACCCGAACGCGCGGCGCAGCCGCACGCCGGCACCTTCCATGGTCGGCTGCGACTCGATCAGACGCTTGACGGGACGAATCGACACGGCACACTCCTGGAGACGGAAGACAGGCCCGGACCTCTACACCCAACGTCGGATCGCCGGCACCGGTTCCCGTAACGGGCCGGGTTCGTTCGCGTTGGGGTCGGCCGTTGCGAAGCGTTCGCAGCACGGACATCCTTGCCCCCGCGCCGTCGCCGACTGCCACGCGTCTCCAGAGGAGCTCCGATGTCCTTCTCACCCGCTGCCCTGACGTTCTTCCGCGGGCTGCGCCGCCACAATGAGCGCGCCTGGTTCGAAGCTCACCGTGCCCAGTACGAGACCGAGGTCCGCGCGCCGATGCGCGCATTGATCGAGGAGATGGACGTCCGCTTTGCGCGATTCGCACCCGAGATCGTGGGCGATCCGCGACGCGGCATGTTCCGCATCCATCGCGACATCCGGTTCTCCCGGGACAAGTCGCCCTACAAGACCCACGCCGCATGCTGGTTCCACCACCGGGACGCTGACCGGCGCGTGGGCGCGGAGAGCGAGGGCGGGAGCGCCGGATTCTACTTCCAGCTCGCGCCGGGTGACTCGTTCGTGGGCGCCGGGCTGTGGATGCCGCCGCGCCCGGTGCTGCACCGCCTCCGGGACGCCATCGGCGACGATCCGCGCGGCTTCGCGCGCATCGCCGACGACCGCCGCCTGGCCCGGCGTTTCGGCGGCCTCGACGAGGAATCGATGCTGACCCGCATGCCGCGCGGCTTCGCGGGTGACCACCCGGGGGCCCGCTGGCTGCGACACCAGTCCTTCACCATGGGGCGCGCCCTCGGCGACGCGCAGGTGACCGGCCGCCAGCTCGTGTCGCTGCTCGAGCGCGACTACCGGGCGTTGCTTCCGCTGGTCCGTTGGCTCAACCGGGCCCTGGGTCTGCCCGCCGCCACCCGGCGTTGAGCGCGGCTCAGCCGATGCCGATCAGGGTCTTGATGGCCTGCCAGGTGGCGCCGAGGGAGGTGTACATCACGACCAGAAGCAGCGCCGGTGCGACGTAGCGCACGAACAGCGCCCACGCACGCCGCGCGCCGACATGTGGCAGGCCACGAGCGAGTTCCGCATCGGTCTGCGGCAGCAGCTTGTACCCGACCAGGATGCAGATGAAGAAGCCGCCCACGATCAGGAGGAAGTTCCCCACGACCTGATCGGCAGCGCCCAGCCGATTGGTGTCGAGAGCGGACGGCAACCCGAGCAGCGTGATCACCACACCCGCCACCACCGCAGCCCGGTGGCGCGCCCATCCGGCGGCGTCGACCAGCGCAGCCACGACGACCTCCAGCAGCGAGATGGCGGAGGTGAGCGCGGCGAAGAACAGCATGACAAAGAATGACGTCGTCACCAGGTCCCCGATGCGCCCCAGCTGGCTCAGACCGCTGGGCAGGGAAATGAACAGCGCGCCGACCGCGCTCTCGGCGATCTGGTCCTGCAGGCCGAAGTGGAAGATCACGGGAAAGACCACGAGCCCCGCGCTGAATCCGATCGCGGTGTCGGTGAGGGCGATCGTCGCGGCTTCACGCGCGAGGTTCTCCTGCGAGCGCAGGTAGCTGGCGTAGGTCATCATCGCGCCCATGCCGAGCGACAGCGAGAAGAACGCCTGTCCAGCCGCGAGTCCCCAGATGCGCGGGTCGAGCAGCTCGTTCAAGCGAGGCCGCAGGTAGGTCGCGTATCCGGCCCCACCTCCGGAGAGCGTCGCCGCCCAGATGACGAGCCCGACCAGAATGAGAAACAGCGCCGGCATCAGGACGATGTTGGTGCGCTCGAGACCGCCTTTGACGCCGCGCGCCACGATCCAGATGGTGAGTGCCATGACAGCGACCTGCGCCGCAATCGCCGGCGGACCGGACGCCACGGAACCGAAGTACGCGCCGGCATCGTGGCCCATGGCGCCGCGGGCGGCGTCCACCGCGTAGCGCAGTGTCCACCCCGCAATGACGCTGTAGTACGACAGAATTCCGAAGCCGCAGAACACGAACATCCAGGCGACCGGCTTCCATGCCGCGCCCCCCAGCCGCGGCACCGCCACCGCCGGCGAAACCTGCGTCATGCGCCCGATGATGAATTCCGAGGTCAGCACCGGGATGCCGACCGTGGCCACAAACAGCAGGTACAGCAGCACGAACGCCGCGCCACCGCCCTCCGACGCGAGATACGAGAACCGCCACATGTTGCCCAGACCGACCGCGGAGCCGACGGCGGCGAGAATGAACCCGGCGCGGGTGGCCCACGAATCACGGGATGCGGCAGCGGTCATCGACG
>QKHC01000096.1 GCA_003251175.1 Gemmatimonadota bacterium | reverse complement strand
GTTCGCGCAGTTCGGCTCGGACCTCGACAAGGCGACGCAGGCACAGCTCACCCGCGGCGAGCGCATGGTGGAGCTCTTGAAGCAGGAGCAGTACGTGCCCATGCCGGTCGAGAAACAGGTGATCGCGATCTTCGCCGGCACGCAGGGGCACCTCGACGACCTGCCGGTCGAGGCGGTGCGGCGGTTCGAGACGGAGTTCCTGGCGTTCGTGGACAAGGACTACCCCGAGGTGCCGCACAACATCCGGCAGACGAAGGACCTCTCGGACGAGGACGCCCGCCGGCTGGAGGAGGCGGTGCGGGCATTCAAGGCCACGTTCAAGGCATGAGGCGATGAGTTCGCTCCGCACCCTGCGCCGGCGCATCCGGTCGGTCCAGAACTCGCAGAAGATCTTCAAGGCGATGGAGATGGTGGCCGCCGCCAAGCTCCGGCGCGCGCAGACGCGCGCCCAGGCGGCACGGCCGTACGCGGCGAAGATCACCGAGATGCTCGCGAACCTGGCCACCGCGGGGAGCGACCTGGACCACCCGCTGTTCAAGCCGCGCGAGGAGAAGACCACCGCGCTGGTGCTGGTGACGGCCGATCGCGGGCTGTGCGGGGCGTACAACGCGAACCTGCTCCGCACCGCCGAGGAGCGGCTGCGCAAGAGTGCGCCGGGGAGCATTCGCCTGGTGCTGGTGGGCAAGAAGGGCCGCGACTACTTCCGCCGCCGCAAGTACCCGGTGCTCGCGACGCACACGCCGGTGCAGCCGACGGTGGAGTTCGCGCGCAGCCTGACGGAAGACTTCATCCGCCGCTACGTGGCGGGCGAGGTGGACCGGGTGGAGCTCATGTTCACCCAGTTCATCTCGGCGCTCCGGCGCCGGATCGTGACCGAGCCGCTGCTCCCGATCGGCCGCGGCGCGGAGGAGGCGGCGGCGGGCGCCGGGACGATCTTCGAGCCCGACGCCGAGAGCCTGCTCGCGGAGCTGCTGCCGCGGTACGCGACGGCCAAGGTGTTCGCCGCGGTGGCCGACGCGCTGGCCTCGGAACAGGCGGCGCGCATGGTGGCGATGGGTGCGGCGCGCAAGAACGCCGGGGAGCTCTCGGACATGCTGATCCTACAGAGGAACCGGCTGCGCCAGGCGGCCATCACGAAGGAGCTGCTCGAGATCGTGGGCGGCGCCGAAGCGCTGAAATGATCCCCATCGCCGGGCGTCACGCGTCCGGCGTGAACGAGGAGTGGTGACCATGAACGTCGGCAAGGTGGTGCAGGTGATCGGACCCACGGTGGACGTGGCGTTCGATCCGGAGAAGCTGCCGAAGATCCTCGACGCGGTGCGCATCGAGGACCAGGAGCGGGGGATCGACTTGACGGTCGAGGCGGCGCTCCACATCGGGGACAACGTGGTGCGGTGCGTGGCGATGAGCTCGACCGACGGGCTGGTGCGGGGGATGCCGGCCGTGGACACGGGCGGACCGATCAACGTGCCGGTGGGCGAGGCGTGCCTGGGGCGGATCTTCAACCTGCTGGGGAAGCCGATCGACGGCCAGGGCGCGGTGAAGGCGGAGAAGCGCTATCCCATCCACCGGCCCCCACCGCCGTTCGACGAGCAGGAGACGACGATCCAGATCTTCGAGACCGGGATCAAGGTGGTGGACCTGCTGGCGCCGTACCTCAAGGGCGGCAAGGTGGGGCTGTTCGGGGGCGCCGGGGTGGGGAAGACGGTGATCCTCCAGGAGCTGATCCGGAACATCGCGACCGAGCACGGCGGCGTGTCGGTGTTCGCCGGGGTGGGGGAGCGCACCCGCGAGGGGAACGACCTCTATCTCGAGATGCAGCACGCGAAGTTCAAGGACGCCGAGGGCCAGGAGCGCACGGTGCTGTCGAAGACCGTGATGGTGTTCGGGCAGATGAACGAGCCGCCGGGAGCGCGGCTCCGGGTCGGGTTGACCGGGGTGACCATGGCGGAGTTCTTCCGCGAGGAGCGCGGGCAGGATGTGCTGCTGTTCATCGACAACATCTTCCGGTTCACCCAGGCGGGGAGCGAGGTGTCGGCACTCCTGGGCCGGATGCCGAGCGCGGTGGGCTACCAGCCGACGCTCGCGACCGAGATGGGGGCACTCCAGGAGCGGATCACCTCGACCAAGAAGGGCTCGATCACCTCGGTGCAGGCGATCTACGTGCCGGCCGACGACCTGACGGACCCGGCGCCGGCGACGGCGTTCGGGCACCTGGACGCGACCACGGTGCTGGACCGCGCGATCGCGGAGAAGGGGATCTACCCGGCGGTGGACCCGCTCGCGTCGACGAGCCGGATCCTCGACCCGCGGGTGGTGGGGGAGGAGCACTACGCGGTGGCGCGGGCGGTGCAGAAGATCCTGCAGCGGTACAAGGATCTGCAGGACATCATCGCGATCCTGGGGATGGACGAGCTGTCGGAGGAGGACAAGCTGATCGTGGCGCGGGCGCGGAAGATCGAGCGGTTCCTGTCGCAGCCGTTCTTCGTGGCGGAGGCGTTCACGGGGCGGCCGGGGAAGTTCGTGAAGCTGGCGGACTCGATCCAGGGGTTCAAGATGCTGATCGAGGGGGAGCTGGACGAGCTGCCGGAGCAGGCGTTCTACATGTGCGGGCCGATCGAAGAGGCGATCGCGAACGCCGAGATGATGGCGGCGGGGGTGTGAGGGTGGCGGGCGGAGCGGGGTGTGGGGCGATCGGGGCGGGGGCGGCCGTCCGCGCGCTGAACCGGGTGGCGGACGCACGCATCCCACCGGGCGGGGAGGGCTGAGCGATGGCGGCGACGCTCCACCTGAGTCTCCTGACGCCGGAGCGGAGCCTGTTCGAGGGGGCGGTGGAGTACGTGGAGGTGCCGGGGACGGTGGGCTACCTCGGGGTGCTCGCCCACCACGCGCCGCTCGTGACGGGGCTCGCGCGCGGGACGCTGACGGTGCGCGAGGCGGGTGGGGCGACGCAGCGGTGGCCGGTGAGCGGGGGGTTCTTCGAGGTGTCGCACAACCGGGCGACGGTGCTGGCGGATGGCGTCGGGGAGGGCGCGGCGGGGTAGGGGTGCCGGGCCGCGGCGCTGGGATGGGGCGCGGGGGACCTGGGCGGGAACGCGGCACGGCGATCAAGTGTGAGTCGGGGGATCACCTCAGCGCGAAGACCGCTGCAGCGGCCCGTTGCACGGTCTCATCTCATCGGGAGGTTACCAACGGCCGATTATTCTCTCCCCCTGGATACCGAAGACAGATCACACCCCCGCACGGGTCGGCGCTCTTCCTGTGGCAGTCGGCCAGTCCAGTCCGTGCCTGCGGGCTCGCCACACACCGCGCGCATCAGGGTCAGCGCCGAGTTGTCCGACTCGGATGGAGGAGCAATCGGGGACTGCCGTGCGGTCAGCCCGATGCCCCGACCGCTGCCAAAGTGGCAGCAGAATCACGAGGTGGCCTCTCGCGATCCGCCCCGCCGCCGGACGTCAACCTCAAGGCCTCGTCTGACCTACTGCCTCTTGTCGGTAGATGGACGCCTTTGGCACGGGCGATGCGACAAGCGGCGAGTTTGGCCTTTCAACTCCGCGCCCGC
>QKHC01000118.1 GCA_003251175.1 Gemmatimonadota bacterium | reverse complement strand
GCCGCCTCGAACACCTCGATCCCCAGCTCCGCCCGCCGCAGGTACCGCACCAGCAGCCGCCGGTACGAGGCGTCGTCCTCCACCACCACCACCCCCGGACGCCCCACCGCATCCGCCGCCGTCCACAGGTCCGATGGCACCGGCATCCGATGCAGCCGCAGGAACGCCACCAGATCCCGCGCCTCCACACGGCGCCGCCCCGTGGGGGTGCGATGCCCCGGCAGATGGCCCTGGTCGATCCAGTTGGCCACCGTCGCGGGCGACACCTGGCATACCCGGGCGACCCGCTGCGTCCCCCAGTAACGCCTCGTTTTGGCGGTATTCACAGAGCCCCTAATACCACCAAAACACCAACCCCGCTAGGTCGCCGGTCACACTCCGATGCCGTCACGGAGCACGCCGCCAATCCCTATGCTGGAGTTGGGGTTACCGCCTGGCGTCCACCCACCGATTGGTGGCGTCGAGCACCGCCAGCACCGCCGAGCGCTCGGCGCTCTCGCGGATCTCGCACGTGCCCGTGAGCAGCTGGGCCTCACGCCCTCCCAGCCCGTGCACTGCCACCAGCACGAACTTGCGGTCGAACGCCTCGATGAACTGCGCGCCCTCGAGGGCGATCGAGTTGTCGGGAATCAGCTCGTCGAGACACGACGCCGCCGCCCGCGCCGCCGCCTCCACCCGGTTACGCACCGTGTCCGTCCCCGTCTCCTCGGCCTCCGCCTCGCGGTCGCCGTAGGAGAGCCGCACCAGCAGCCGCACCCGCTGCGGCCGCTCCGAAGGACGCACTTCGAGATGCTGGAAAATCACCACCCGCCGCTTCGCCCGGGTGGAGATCGCCTCCTGCTGCAGCGCCTCGATCGGCTGCACGTCGGCGGTCTGCGCCACGCTGATCTTGCGGTGATCCACCTTCATCCCGAGCTGGGCCATCAGCGCCGACTCGACGTTGCGGACCACCTGCTTGGCCGGGACGTCGTTGGTCGTGAGCACGTGGATCTCGGCCACCTCGCCGAGCGGCGTCACCACCATCCGGGCGGAGAGCACGCCGGTGAGCCCGGTGATCAGGTTCTCGGCCCGCTTCACCCCCCAGGGGTCGGGCGCCGAGCCGCTGCCCCCCGGCGTCAGCGGCGTCGACTCCGGGATGTCCGTCTCCAACCGCTCACTCGGGTTCCGGGATGCCTTGCTCGCGCTCACCTCAGTCGTCCTCCCCGACCACCTGGTTACGCCCCGCCGCCTTCGCCCGGTACAGAGCCCGGTCCGCCGCCAGCAGCACGTCCTTCGCCTCGTCCTGCTCGGGCTGATACTCGGCCACGCCGATGCTGACCGTGACGAGCCCCTCCGGGTACTGCAGCGCCCGGCGCCCGGCCTCTTCCACGGCGGCCCGCACCTTGTCCGCCACGCGGCGCGCGCCGTCGAGGCGCGTCCGCACCAGCACCACCACGAACTCGTCCCCGCCGTACCGGGCCGCGAGGTCGGTCGTCCGGATCGCCGCCGCGCACTGCGCCGCCGTCAGCCGCAGCACCTCGCTCCCCGCGGCGTGACCGAACCGGTCGTTGATCTCCTTCAGGTGGTCGAGGTCGATGAACAGCACCGCGAACGGATCGCCCGTGCGGTTCGACCGCGCCACCTCGCTGTTCAGCCGCTCGCGCAGGATGCGGAACGTGGCGAGCCCCGTCAACGCATCTTCCGCGGCCTGCTGCTGCGCCTGCTCCGCCTGCCGCTCGAGGTGCGGCGGACACGACTTCAGCGTGGTGCGGCCCAGCACCGCCGCCTCCGCGAACTGCCGACACGTCGCGTAGCCGCACGCCCCGCAGTCCCACGGCCGCCCGTTGGGCGCCGCCCCGATCGCCGCCAGCACCCCCGCCACCGCTTCCTCCGGCGGATGCTGCCCGTTGCGCGAGAACTCGAACGCCTGGTCCACGCGCACGGCCACGTCGGGGTTCACCACCGGCCGCGCCGCGCGCTGCGGCTCGGTCGCCTCCACCACCTCGCGCCGCCAGAACAGCCGCTCGCGCGGCCCCAGCAGCGGGTGGTCCAGACATCCCTCGCACGGCAGGATGTCGATGAACCCCAGGTCGATGCGATCCACCGCCACCGCCCGCGCGATGGCCTCGAGCTGGCCCAGCCCCCGGACTTTGCGGAACCGCCGGCTGGCGTGCCGCTCGACCTGCAGCACCTCGATCGGCAGCCCGCCCGCCGTGCTCCAGTGCCGCCGCCGCTCCTCGGGAACGCGCGTGAAGTGCGACGGCTGGTCCGCGATGCGGACCCCGGTGGCGGCGAACAGCTGCTCCAGCTCCCCGAACGTCAGGGCGGCGTCGACGTCGTCACCGCCCTCCGTGAGGCACACCCCCGCATAGACGACCGGGGTGCGTTTGCCGTGCAGTTGCTTCACGTACCGGGCTTCGGCGGCGACCGGCGTCGTGACCGGCGCCAGGTACGGAATCAGCTCCGGGTAGTCCTTGCGGACCGTCGCGACCAGGACCGGACAGGTGCTGCGGATCAGCGTTCCCCAGCCGTGATCCGCCCACTGCTCCAGGTACGCCCGGGCGACCAGCTCGTCTCCGATCACGCCGCGGTGCACCGTGCGAAATCCCGCGGCATAACACGCGTTCACCAGCTGCTCGGGCGTGGCGGGGTAGAAATGCACCGCCGCCTCGACACTGAGAATCAGCGCCGCCCGCCTGCCCCGCGCCAGCTCGACGCTGCGTGCCAGGTCCCCCGTGGCGTCGATCGCCAGGTGCGGACACGCCGGCACGCACGCCCCGCAGCGCGTGCAGGCATCGTCCACGATGCGAACCTGGTCGCCATCCACTCCGACGGCGTCGGCCGGACAGACCCGAACACACGCGAGGCACCCGACGCACACGTCCGGCTTGATGCGAAAGTCCACGCCCCCCCATCCAGCTCAGACGCGCGAGTCCCCGGAAAAAAAACGGGGACTCAAAATGTGGTACCGCACCACCTTCTGTCAATGGAGAGACTACAGGTCGCACTTCTACAAGTCACGAATTGCCAACGTGTTACACGAGCGCGTATTCCTTCAGCTTGCGATACAGGGTGCGCTCGCCGATACCGAGGGTTTCGGCGGCTTTTCGGCGGTTGCCGCCGGTCTGCCGCAGCACCGCCTCGATCGCCGCCCGCTCCACGTCGGTCATCCGCATCCCCGGCCGGTAGACCACCGGGGGCTCCTCGGCCTCCCGCTCGGCGAGCGGGGGCTCGAGGGCGACCCCCCGACCCACCGTCAGCACCTCGACCCGCTGGGGACGCTCGTCGATCCGGCGCCGCAGCTCCTCGACCTGGAGTTTCAGCTCCACCAGGCTGCGGAAGATGAACTGCAGCTCCTGGCCGGGGACGTCCCGCGTCGCGCCCGGGACCAGCACCGGGAGACCCCGGCCGCGCTCCCGGATGTCGCGGGGGATGTCGGTGGGGCGGATCTCGTCTTCGGGGGCCAGCACCACCATCGACTCGACGAGATTGCGCAGCTGCCGCACGTTGCCGGGCCAATCGGCATCCACCAGGATCTGCAGCGCCTCCGCCGTGACGCCGCGAAACGGCCGGTCGTGCGCCGTGCCGAACTCGGCAATGAAGCGCCGCACCAGCAGCGGGATGTCGCCGCGCCGCTCCCGCAGCGGCGGCAGGTAGATCGACAGCACATTGAGACGATAGAACAGGTCGTCGCGGAACTGCCCCAGCGCCACCGTTTCCTTGAGTGGCTTGTTGGTCGCCGCGACCACGCGCACGTCCACCTTGATCGCATGCGCCCCGCCGACGCGGAAGAAGCTGCGATCCTCCAGCACCCGCAGCAGCTTCACCTGAGTGGCGGGCGGCATCTCCCCGACCTCGTCGAGGAAGATGGTGCCGCCGTCGGCCAGCTCGAAGCGCCCCAGCCGCCGCTCGGCGGCGCCGGTGAAGGCGCCCTTCTCGTGTCCGAACAGCTCGCTCTCGAGCAGCGTCTCGGGCAGCGCCGCGCAGTTCACGGCGATGAACGCCTTGCCGTGCCGGGGGGAGAGATCGTGGATGGCGCGCGCCACCAGCTCCTTCCCGGTGCCGGATTCGCCCTCGATCAGGACCGTCGAGGTGACCGGGGCCATCTGCTCGATCTTCACGAGCACTTCCTGGATCGCCGGCGACTCGCCGAGGATGCCGGTGCGCTGCTGCAGCCGCCGCCGGTCGATCAGCCGCCGCACGGTGGCGACCGCCTCCGCGGGATCCGCCGGTTTGACCAGGTAGGCCGTCAGTCCCAGCGCGCGCGCCAGCCCCTTGGGATCGGGATCGGTGTCCTCGACCAGCCCCAGCGTCGAGATGCCGCGCTCGCGGGCCGCGCCCAGCAGCACCGCGGCGGCCTCTTCGTGCAGCGCGCCGGTGATGAGGAGGCAGTCGGGCTCCCGGCGGCGCAGGGCCTGACGCACCTCGTCGAGCGACGTGGTGAGCACCGTCTGGTACCCGGCGGCCTCGAGCGCCGCGTTGCTCCGCACGGCGTGCTCGAGATCGTCCGCGGTGACGAGAACCTGGTTGGCCATCAGTGCGCCGTGCGCGCGCCGCTCGCGAGCGCGACGGCGTGGTCGAGAAACGGCTCGAGGGCCGAGAGGCCGTCGGTCACGCCACCCGGCGACCCGGGGAGGTTCACGATGACGGTCGCCCCGCGGGTCCCGGCGAGGCCGCGCGACAGCCAGGCGCCCGGCAGGCGCCGGCCGCCGGCGGCGCGCAGCGCCTCCGCGATCCCTGGCGCGCGACGGTCGAGCACCGCCGCCGTCGCCTCGGGGGTGCGGTCGCGCGCGGTGAGTCCCGTCCCGCCCGTCGTCAGCACCAGGTCCACCTCGCCCGAGTCCGCCCAGCGCGCCAGCTTCCCCGCGATCCGGTCGGTCTCGTCGGGCACCACGCTGCGCACCACCACCTCGTATCCGCGCCGCCCGGCCCACGCGACGATCGCGTCACCCGACGCGTCGGCGCGCCGCCCCGCGGCGCCGAGATCCGAAACCGTGAGCACCCCGATCCGCACCGCTGACCCGGCCTTCGCGGTGCCGCCCTACTTGCGCCGCGTCCGGTGCGGCACGAACGGCAGTCTCACGACCTCGGCGGCGACGCGCTTGCCGCGGATGCCGATCTCGAACCGCGTCCCCGGGCGGGCGTGCGCCACCGGCAGGTACGTCGTGCCGATGGCCGCCCCCACCGTCGGGGTCACGGTGCCGCTGCGGACGACGTCCACCTCGGCGCCCTCGTGGAACACGGGATAGCCGTGGCGGGCCACGGCCTTCTCTTCCAGCACCCGGAACCCGACCAGGCGGCGCTTGATGCCGTCGAGCTTCCGGCGCTTCAGCGCCTGCTGCCCGACGAACGACGCGCCCTTCTCGAGCTTCACGATGAAGCCGAGTCCCGCCTCGTAGGGCGTCACCGTGTCGTCGATGTCGTTGCCGTAGAGGGGCAGGCCGGCCTCGAGGCGCAGCGTGTCGCGCGCCGCGAGACCGCAGGGAACGACCTGCCGCTCGAGCAGCGCGTCCCACAGCCGCGTGGCGTCGGCCGCGCGGCAATACAGCTCGAATCCGTCCTCCCCGGTGTAGCCGGTGCGGGACACGAAGCACTGGACGCCCGCCACGTCGCCCTCGGTGAAGCCGTAGTACGGGATCGTCGCCACCGGCAGCCGGGTCAGCCCCGTCAGCGTGGACTCGGCGCGCGGCCCCTGCACCGCGATGAGACCCACTTCGTCCGAGATGTTCCGCAACCGGACGTTGGCGCCGCCCTTGTGGCTCACCACGTGGTCCCAGTCCTTCGCCAGGTTCGCCGCGTTGACCACCAGCATCAGCTTGTCCGCGAAGCGGTACACGAGGCAGTCGTCCACGAAGGTGCCCTGCTCGCTGAGCAGCGCGGAATACTGCGCCTGGTTGGCGGCGAGCGCGCCCACGTCGTTGGGCGTGACCCGCTGGACGAAGGCGTTGCGGTCCGGTCCCGTCACCTCGAACTCGCCCATGTGGGACACGTCGAAGATCCCCACCCCTTCGCGCACGGCGCGGTGCTCGGCTCCGATCCCCGTCGGGTAGGTGACCGGCATGTGAAACCCCGCGTACGCCACCATCTTCGCCCCCGCCGCCACGTGCCGGTCGTGCAGCGGCGTGCGCTTCAGCTCCTGCTCGGTCATGTCCCGCTCCTCATCCCATCAACGTGGCCAGCAGGGCCTTCTGCACGTGGAGGCGGTTCTCCGCCTGGTCCCACACGCGGGAGCGCGGCCCGTCGATCACGTCCGTGCTCACTTCCTCGCCACGGTGGGCGGGGAGGCAGTGCAGGAAGATGGCCGCCGGGTCGGCGCGCCGCATCAGTGCGGCGTCGACCGTGTAGCCCTGAAACGCCTGGCGCCGCGCCTCCGACTCGCCCTCCTGCCCCATCGACGCCCACACGTCGGTATTCACCACGTGCGCTCCCTCGACCGCCGCCTCGAGATCCTCGGTGATCACCACCGTGGCATTGGCCTTGGCCCGCTCGAACCGGCCGCGGTCCGGCTCGTATCCCTCGGGACACGCCAGCCGCAGCTCGAACCCCAGTCGCTCGGCCGCCCCGAGCCACGAATTCGCCATGTTGTTGCCGTCGCCCACCCAGGCCACCACCTTCCCCTCCCACGTCCCCAGCGCCTCCCGCACCGTGAACAGGTCCGCCAGCACCTGGCACGGATGCGACGCGTCGGTCAGCCCGTTGATCACGGGCACGCTCGCGTGACGCGCCAGCTCCTCCACGTCCGCGTGCGCGAAGGTGCGGATCATGATGCCGTGCGCGTAGCGCGACAGCACCCGCGCCGTGTCGGCGATCGGCTCCCCCCGCCCCAGCTGGATGTCCCGCGACGACAGGAACAGCGCCTGGCCGCCCAGCTGGTAGGTCCCCACCTCGTACGACACCCGCGTGCGGGTGCTGGACTTGGCGAAGATCATCGCCAGCGTCTTGCCGCGCAGCGGCTGCTCGCGATACGACCCCGCCTTCATGCGGGCCGCCAGATCGAACAGCCGCACGATCTCGTCGCGCGAGAAGTCAGTGATAGTGAGGAAATCACGCTTTCCCATAAGTCAGCCAAAATGACAGGTCGTGCATACTACACCGGGTCCGGGCAGGGAAACAAGGACGCCGCCGGTGGCCCGGCGGCGTGGGACGGCGTGGTGCGGCCGCGGCGTCAGAGGATGTACTTCCGCAGGTCCTCGTCGTCGAGGACCTTCTCCAGCCGCTCGCGCACCGTGCGCTCGTCGAAGACGATGTGCTTGGTGGGGTAGTCGGGGAGCTCGAACAGCACCTCTTCGAGCAGCGTCGTCATGACGGTGTGCAGGCGGCGCGCGCCGATGTTCTCCATCCGCTGGTTGGCCCGGCTCGCCAGGCGCGCGATCTCGCGCACGCCGTCGGGGGTGAACTCCAGCTTGGCGCCCTCGACCTGGCACAGCGCGGCGTACTGCTTGGTGAGCGCGTTCTCCGGCTCGGTCATGATGCGCACGAAGTCATCTTCGCCGAGTGGCTGCAGCTCCACGCGGATGGGGAAGCGCCCCTGGAGCTCGGGGATGAGATCCGACGGCTTGGAGACGTGAAAGGCGCCGGCGGCCACGAACAGGATGTGGTCGGTGCGCACGTAGCCGTAGCGGGTCTGCACGGTGGAGCCCTCGACGATCGGCAGCAGGTCGCGCTGCACGCCCTCGCGGGAGACGTCCGGGCCCACGGTCCCGCGCTCGCCCGCGATCTTGTCCAGCTCGTCGATGAAGATCACCCCGTGATTCTCCACGCGGTCGAGGGCCTCGTTCACCACGTCGTCCATGTCCACGAGGCGCTTGAGCTCCTCGTCGATCAGGATGCGCCGGGCCTCGTGGAGGTGGACGCTGCGGCGCTTGCGCCGCTTGGGCAGCATGTCGCGCAGCATCTCGGTGAGGTTGACGTCGGGGCCCTCCATGCCCTGGGGCGGCTGCAGCATGTCGAGAACCGGGTGCCCCTGCTCCTGCACCTCGATCTCCACGTCCCGCTCCTCCAGCTCGCCGTTGCGCAGCTGCTGGCGCAGCTTCTCCCGGGTGCGGCGGCGGCGGTCGGTGGCCTCGGTCTCCCCCGCGGGGGCCTTGGTGGTCACGTCGCCCTTGGACGACACCACGAACAGCGGACGCGTCCCGGTGGCGGCAGCGGCGGGCTGCTCGCCCGCCGGGACGGGCGCGGGGGGCGGTGGCGGCGGGAGCAGGATGTCGAGCAGGCGCTCCTCGGCGTTCGCCTCGGCCTGCCCGTACACCTCGTCCTCGCGCTCTTCGCGCACCATGTTGATGGCCACGTCGACCAGCTCGCGGATCATCGATTCCACGTCGCGACCGACGTAGCCCACCTCGGTGAACTTCGAGGCTTCGACCTTGAGAAACGGCGCGCCCGCGAGTCGCGCCAGCCGGCGCGCGATCTCCGTCTTCCCCACCCCCGTCGGCCCGATCATGATGATGTTGTTGGGGGCGATCTCGTCGCGGATCTCCTCCGGCGCGTTGGCGCGGCGCCAGCGGTTGCGCACCGCGATGGCGACGGCCTTCTTCGCCGCCTCCTGCCCCACGATGTAGCGATCGAGCTCCGCGACGATCTTGCGCGGCGGCAGCTCCTCGAGCCACGGCGGCGGCTCCTGGGGCGCGCCGTCGGCCGCGGGCGCGGGCGCGGGACGATCGCGGCCCGACGTCACAGCTCGAGCACCGTGAGGTTGGCGTTGGTGAACACGCAGATCTCGGCGGCGATGGCGAGCGCGCGCTCCACCACCTCGCGGGCGGTCAGCGTGGTGTGGGCGAGCAGGGCGCGCGCCGCCGCAAGCGCGTAGGTGCCACCGGACCCGATGGCGAGGATGCCGTCGTCCGGCTCGATCAGCTCGCCCGAGCCGCTGATCACGAAGCCGTGCTCGCGGTCCGCCACCACCAGCAGCGCCTCGAGCCGCCGCAGCACCCGGTCGGAGCGCCAGTCCTTGGCCAGCTCCACCGCCGCGCGCGGCAGGTTGCCGGGGTAGCGCTCGAGCTTCTCCTCGAACTTCTCGAACAGGGTGAAGGCGTCGGCGGCGGCCCCCGCGAAGCCCGCGAGGATCTTGCCCCCCTTGAGCGTGCGCACCTTGTTGGCGTGCGCCTTCATCACCGTCTCGCCCACCGACACCTGCCCGTCGCCCCCGATGGCCACCTTGCCGTCGCGGCGCACGCAGAGAATCGTCGTGCTGCGAACCGTCCGCACCGCCCGCCGTCCTTTCCGGTTACGCCCGCGGATGCGCCTGCTGATATACCCGTTTGAGCCGCTCCACCGACGTATGAGTATACACCTGGGTCGTGGAGAGGGAGGCGTGCCCCAGCAGCTCCTGCACGGCGCGCAGATCGGCGCCGGCGTCCAGCAGGTGGGTGGCGAAGGAGTGGCGCAGCGAGTGCACGCGGAGATCGTGCCCCCGCGCGAGCGTCCCCAGCAGGTCCCGCATCGCGTACTGCACGCCCCGGGGCGACAGCCGGCGCCCACGGGCGTTCAGGAACACGGCCCGGCGATCGACCCCGGACCGGCCAGCCAGCCAGGCATCGCGCAGCGACGCGTACGTCCGCAGCGCGTGCCCGGCCTGGCGCCCCAGCGGCAGCAACCGCTCCTTGCGACCCTTGCCCCGCACCTTCACCTGGTCGCTCAGCAGGTCGACGTCCGGCTCGCTGAGCCCCGCCAGCTCGGCGAGCCGCATGCCGGTCGAATAGAACAGCTCGAGCATCGCCAGGTCGCGCGCGGCGCGGAAGTCGCCCGTCGCCGCCCGCTGCGCCGCCGTGGCGAGCAGGGCGTCCATCTCGACGCGCGACAGCGGCGCGGGCAGCGTGCGCCCCTGCTTCGGCGTGCGGGTGGCGCGCGCGGGGTTGCTGCCGGCGCGACCCGTGAGATTGAGAAACCGGTAGCAGGCCCGCAGCGCCGACAACGCCCGCGCCGCCGAGCGCCGCGACAGGCCGCGCTGCTCCAGCGCCCCGAGCCAGCTGCGCACCGCCAGGCGGTCCACGCCCCCCCACGACCAGGGACCGCCGTAGTAGTCGTCGCAGAACGCCGCGAAGGCCCGCACGTCGCGCGTGTACGCCGCGACGGTGCGCGGCGAGTCGTTGCGCTCCTTCGCGAGGAAGTCGGCGAAGGCGGCGATCTCGTCCGCGCTCACGCCGCGACCGGCTCCGCCACCAGCCGGGCGAACGCGTCCATGTCGGCCAGCGCCCGCTCCGCCAGCCGGCTGCGCCGCTGCGCCTTGTCGCGCGGCGCCGGGTCGAGCGGGTCGAGCAGGCCGAAGTTCGCGTTCATCGGCTGGAAGTGCGCCGGGTCGGCGTCGCGCAGGTAGCGGTACAGGCCGCCCAGCATCGTGGTCGGCGGCGGCACCGCCGGCTGCGCGCCGGCCAGCAGCCGCGCCAGGTTGATCCCCGCCACGAGCCCCGTCGCCGCCGACTCGGTGTACCCCTCGACGCCGGTGAGCTGCCCGGCGAACAGCACGCGCGGATCGTCGCGCAGCGCGAGGTGCGGCGTGAGGGTGGCTGGGGCGTTGACGTAGGCGTTGCGGTGGATCGACCCGTAGCGCAGAAACTCCGCCTGCTCGAGACCAGGCAGCAGGCGCACCACCCGTTGCTGGTCGGGGATGCGCAGCCGCGTCTGGAACCCCACCAGGTTCCACATCTGTCCGGCGCGGTCCTCCTGGCGCAGCTGCACCACGGCGAACGGGGTCCGGCCGGTGCGCGGGTCCTTCAGCCCCACGGGCTTGAGGGGACCGAACCGCAGCACGTCGCGGCCGCGCCGGGCCATCTCCTCGACCGGCAGGCAGCCCTCGAAATACGGGACCTCGTCAAAGGCGTGGTGGGGCGTGTACGGATCGGCGGCGGTGAGCGCGGCGAGAAACCCGTCGTACTCGGCTTCGCTCAGCGGCACGTTGAGGTAGTCGTCGCCGCCGCCCTTGCCGTAGCGCGACGCCCGGAACAGCCGCTCGTGATCGAGCGACTCGGCGGCGACGATGGGCGCGATGGCGTCGTAGAAGGCGAGCGCGCCGCGGTCGAGCCGGGCCGCGATCGCCGCCGACAGGGCGTCGGAGGTCAGCGGGCCGGTGGCGATCACCGCCGGTGACGGCAGCGCCGTCGCCTCCTCGCGCATCACCGTGATCCTGGGGTGCGTCGTCACCCGGGCGTGGACCGCGTCGGCGAAGGCCAGCCGGTCCACCGCCAGCGCCGCGCCCCCGGGCACCCGCGCCTCGTCGGCGGCCTCGAGGATCAGGCTGCCGAGCCGCCGCATCTCGGCTTTGAGGAGCCCGTGCGCGTTGGTCGGCTCGAGCGACTTGAAGGAGTTGCTGCATACCAGCTCAGCGAGCCGGTCGGTCTGGTGGGCCGGGGTGCCGCGCACCGGCCGCATCTCCATGAGGGTGACGTCCACGCCGCGGGCCGCCAGCGCCCACGCGGCCTCGCATCCCGCGAGCCCGCCGCCCACAACGGTCACGGTCATGCCGCGTCCGATTCGGTCTCCTCGGTCTCGGCGAGGGTCATCTCGTGGCCGCACTTGAGGCACTTGCGCGTGACGCCGGCCGTCTTGGTTTCGCGCTGCTCCATCCCGACGAACCCGCACTCGGGACACGCCACCGGGACGGGCTTGTTCCAGGTCGAGAAATCGCAGCCCGACCCGTCGGCCTGGTAGCGGTCGCAGCCGTAGAAGGACCGGCCCCGCCGCTTGGCGCGCTTCTCGACCAGGTCGCCCACCCCGCACTTGGGGCACTTCACCCCGAGCGGCACGGGACGGGTGTGCTTGCACTTGGGGAAGTTGGTGCAGGCGAGGAATTCGCCGTAGCGACCGGTCTTGATCACCATCGCGCCGCCGCACTCCTTGCACTTCTCGTCGGTGGGGCGGTCGGGGACGCGGTCGCGGCCGATCGGCTTGGAGAACTTGCACTCGGGGTACTTGGCGCAGGCGATGTAGGGACCGAAACGCCCCGAGCGCACCTCGAGGGGGCCGCCGCAGTTGGGACAGCTCTGGGTGTGCAGATCCGAGACGTCGTGCACCTCGCGGATCAGCGACGGCACGTCCACCGCCGCCAGGGCGCTCTGGAACGGACCCCAGAAGTCGTCGAGCACCTGCTGCCAGCGGAGCTCGCCCTCCTCGACCTTGTCCAGCTCGGTCTCCATCTGGGCCGTGAACCCCACCTCGAAGACCTCCGGAAAGCACCGTCGCATCGCCTTCCACACCTTTTCGCCCTGGGGCGTGGGCGAGAAGCGGCGGTCCTTGGTGGTGGCGTACCAGCGGTCCTGCAGCGTGCCGATGATGGTCGCGTAGGTGGAGGGCCGCCCGATGCCCTTCTCCTCGAGCGCCTTCACCAGGCTGGCCTGGCTGAAGCGCGGGGGCGGCTCGGTGAAATGCTGGTTGGGATTGATGGCGCGCACCGTGGCGACGTCGCCCACGGCCAGCGGCGGGATCGGCGCCAGCTCCTCGGGATCCTTGCCTTCCTCCGGCTCGTGGCCCTCGTGGTAGAGCACCCGGTAGCCGTCGAACTGCACCCGCGAGCCGGTGCTGCGGAACAGCAGCCGGCCGAGGTCGAAGTCGACGGTGGTGGTCTCGTACTCGGACGCCGCCATCTGCGACGCCACGAAGCGGCGCCAGATGAGCAGGTACAGCTTGTACAGGTCGGTCTCGAGGTAGCTCTTCAGCGCCTCGGGCCGCCGGCCGACATCGGTGGGGCGGATCGCCTCGTGGGCGTCCTGCACGCGGCCGCCGCGGCCGCCCTTGTGCACGTTGGGGGTCGCGGGCAGGTAGCGCGGGTCGAAGTTCGCGCCGATGAACTCGCGCAGCTGGGTGAGCGCCGTCTCGGCCACGCGCACCGAATCGGTGCGCATGTACGTGATCAGGCCCACGGGGCCCTCCGGCCCGATCTCGATGCCCTCGTAGAGGCGCTGCGCGGCGCGCATCGTCCGCTTCGCCGAGAAGCCGTACTGCTTGGCGGCTTCCTGCTGCAGCGTGCTGGTGGTGAACGGGGCCGGCGCGCCCTTGCGCCGGTTGCCGATCCGCACACCGCTGACCGTGAACGGCCGGCGGCGCGCCTCGTCGGCAATGGCGCGCGCGGTCTCCGCGTCCCGGATCTCCGGCTTGTGGCCGTCGAGCTTGTGCAGCCGGGCACCGAAGGTCTGGCCGTCCTTCTCCAGGTCGGCTTCGATGGTCCAGTATTCCTGCGGGACGAAGCGGCGGATCTCCTCTTCGCGCTCGCAGATCAGGCGCAGCGCGACCGTCTGCACGCGGCCGGCCGACAGCCCCGACTTCACGCTCTTCCACAGCAGCGGCGACGCCTTGTAGCCCACCAGGCGATCGAGAATGCGGCGGGCCTGCTGCGCGTCCACCTTC
>QKHC01000055.1 GCA_003251175.1 Gemmatimonadota bacterium | reverse complement strand
ACGCTCCCGGTGACCGTGGCGAGTCGCAACATCGGTCCACCGCTGCCGATCGGGCCGGTCCACTCGTACGGTGAGGGGTGCGACAGCGGGAAGTCCGAACCCAGAGTGCCTGTCACCGTGCTCAGCACGGCGGTGGCGTTCGTGCTGCTGGGGACCTGGACGGTCACGTTCCCCGTGACCGTCATGAACGCCAGGTCGCGACCCCACTCCGACTGTGACACGGTTGCCGTGATCGAGCCCGTGACCACGGTCGCCTCCGCAATCTCCGCCACGAGCACCACGTCTCCGGTGATCGTGCTCGCGAGGGCGCTCCCGGCGATCCCGGTCGCCGAGATTGCGCCAGTGATATTGCGGCCGACGAAATCCACCCCCGTCGGGATACGGACCTCGAACTCCACCGCGACGTCGTTGTCCTGCACGCTCATCGAGCCGCCGAGCCCGGGCTCGCAGACGTTGGACGGCTGGCCGGGCACGTCAGGGTACACGGCGCAGATCGTGACCCCCGCGGCATGGGGGACGACGTCGATCCACACCGTCGAGGGATCCTGTCGCACGCCTCGCTTGGTAGCGTGAACCACCACCTCGTCGCCGACCGTCGGTACCGCGACGATGGAGCCCGTGATCCCCTTGATCTCGATATAGTGACCCGGATCGACGATCCCGCTCCACATGAACGACTCGGTCCGGGGCGCCGTCAGATCGCCATCGCACGCCGCTGCCGACAGCGCCAGGGCGGCTATAGGTATTCCGAGGCGGTTGTGCATGAAGACGCTCGCAGCCGGTTTCCACTGCTGTACGGGTCGGGGAGGCCGCGAGTGTCTGAGACGATCATGAATTCACGATGAAGAGTCAGCCGCCACGCCGTGCGCCTCCCACCAGCGCGCCGCCGCATCCTGCGTCCACTTGTCCACCGACGCGATCGCAGCGAGCTGCTGCGCCAGAACGTCGGCGCTGGCGGGGCGGCTGGCGGGGTTCTTCTCGAGACAGGCCATCACGACGTCGTCGAGGGCAGCCGGCACCGGGGTTTCGGAGCGGGCGCTCGGCGGAGCCGGATGGCGCTCGATATGGGCGGCGATGGCGGCGACCGGGGAATCGCTGTCGAACAACAGCTGACCCGTGAGCAACCAGTAGGCCACACAACCGAGGCCGTAGAGGTCGGCGCGCCCGTCGATGTCGTCATGGCCCATGGCGATTTCGGGAGCCATGTAAGCCGGGGTGCCCGCGATGACCTCGGTGCCCGTGCGGATGACGCCGTCGCGCTCGGCGGCGCGTGCGAAGCGCTTCACGAGCCCGAAGTCGAGGATCTTCACGACGTCGAGCTCGAAGGCTTCGCGACACAGGTAGATGTTCGCGGGTTTGATGTCGCGGTGAATCACACCGCGCCGATGCGCTTCACCGAGTGAAGCGCACGCCTGGTGCAGAATGTGCACCACGCGCTCGGGCGGGAGCGGGCCGTAGCGGCGTACGAGCGCCTCCAAATCCACGCCGTCCAGCAGCTCCATGACGTAGTAGAGCGTTCCGTCCTCGGCGGTTCCGAAATCGTACAGTTCCACGGTATGGCGGGACTGCAGACTGGCAATCGCCTGCGCCTCGCGCTCGAATCGCACGGCGGCGAGGCGGGCCTCATCGGGTTGGCTGCCCAGCGCGGAGGGGCGGATCAGCTTGATCGCCGCTGGTCGGGCGAGCGTGTGATGGCTGGCGCGCCAGACTTCGCCCATGCCGCCCTCCCCGAGCTTCGCCTCGAGGCGGTAGCTGCCCAGCTCACGCGCGCGCTGCGCGTCCACACCGAGCTGATGCACAATACGGGCAGCAGCATAGGTGATCGTGATGACGACACCGTACGGAAGGACGAACAGGATGAAGAAGTCGCCCGCGGGGAGCATCGGTGCGCGATCGGCGGCCACCTCGATTCCGAACAGCACCGCTGGCGCGGTTCCCGAGGCGATCAACGCCACCAGCGCCTCGCGTGGCGGTGCCTGCACCAGCACGGTGAAGAACAGCACCCAGGGCACCACCCACGTCAGCCCGACGCGGTCAACCGTCATCCACTCCGCCGGAACGCCGATCCAGGCGGAATAGTACCCGCTCGCCACGATCGCATAGCTGATCACGACTTCGTACACCAGGCCAGCTCGCACGATTGTGGCCGGCGGGAGTCGCGGATCCCAGGTGACTGCGAGCAGCAGCAGCGATGTGACGATCGCCGAGACCGGGGGTCCCCACTGGTGCACGGACGAGAACTCTGATGCGAGCGTGCCCTGGATCAGGTTGACGGACAGCCAGACGACCAGGTTCACGACGATGGCCATGGTGCACACCATGCGGAGGCGGCGCACGACGCGGACGTGGGGTCGGGTGGCGCGCACCACAGGGCGGGAATCGGCTGCAGCGGCGCCAGTGGCTTTGGTCAGGGTTGTGGCGGAATGTTCGGGCATGGCGGGATTCCCGGCAGCAACGAGCGCGCGTGGTGGCGGGGTGGCCCGGCGAAGGATACTCTCTTCGCTGTGGCCCGTCCACTCACGTCGACGCTGGTCCTCAGTTTCCTGACGAGTCCTGGTGCGGCGCAGGAGCCGCCGCGCGTGGTCCCGGTCTATGTGATCCCGGCCGACTACGCGGTGCCGCTAGAGCACCTCCGCTACCACGCGCGCGTTCTCGATGACGTGCGCACCTGGTATGCCGGCGCGACCGGGGGATGGACGTTCACCACCGAGCCGCTGGTTGTGCAGATCAGCCGTCACCCATTCGCGGAACTGGCGGCCGACAGCTTCCAAGCGTGGTGGCCGAAGCTGCAGCGTGAGTTCGCCGACTATGGCCTGTCGTGGAATCGGCACTCGACCATCAAGCTCCTGTTGCTGGTGCACGGAGCGGGGGCCTGGGCGGGGGCCGATTCGGAGAACGGGGGGATCGACTCGATCGCCGCGGCGGGACTGGTGGACAAGGGACGCTGGGGAGGACTCGCCCTCATCGGTGACTCGAGTGCGGGCGGGGTTCTGGCGGGCGTGTGCCCGGAAGTGGCCGTGGCAGGAGCCGGTGAGCGCGGGCGGGGTGGCGGAACGGCGTGGTGGTGCTCGGGTTCGACCTATCGCGGGACCGTCGCGCACGAACTCGGTCACACCTGGGGGTTGCCGCACCCGGACGCGTTCCACGCCGGCTTTCGCTGCGCCGACTCGACGGCCTACACCATCATGCAGTGCCATTGGGAATACGGCCGCGAGCGACTGCTCGACTACGAGGTGACCCACTTGCGGAGTCTCCCTTCGTTCCGGCGCGACACCGCCGTCGATGTCGTGCTGCTCAGTCGCGCGGCTCCCGTTGCCGCGATGGGCGCACGATCGGTGCGGATCGAGTCCGGTGACAGTCCCGTGTGGGTGGATGGACGTGGCGGCGGTACCGGATACCTGTGGGGCGTGGTGCTCGCGGGGGCCGGCGCATCGGTGCAGTACGCCGTCCCAGCGGGTCGCAACCTGTTGTCGGTCGATATCGGCTTGGCACGCGGTGCGAGGCAGGCTGCGATCGTGCGCATCGCGGCGGATGGGCAGCCCCTCGCGCTCGTCACCGTCGAGCCCGGAAGTCCCCCGCAGCGCGTGGTCGTGCCGCTGCGAGCCGCGCGGCTGTTGCTGGTGGCGACCACCCAGGGCAGTGGCGCCGCGGTTCTCGGAAACGCGCGACTGTACTAGCTGGCGGGGCGGGCGTCCGGGAGCTGGAACCGCCGCATGGCATCCGACAGCCTCGCCGCAGCCTCGGAGAGATGCTGTGACGTGGTCGTCAGCTCTGTGAGTGATGCGATCTGTTGCTCCACCGCCGCCGACGTCTGGCCGGCGGTCGTCGCCGCGACAGCGGCGATCTCGGCGGCCTGGCCCAGTCGGGCGTCCACCTCGCGCGTGCGGCGGGCCTGGGCGTCCGTGGCGGCCGCAAACGCGGTGGCGAACGCGAGAATCGTGTCCAGATGCTGCCGGATGCCGTCGAGTGCCGCCGCCACCGTCGTGGAAGCGGATTCGACGGTGGTCGCCGCCTGACGTCCTTCCTGCATGGCGTGCAGGACGGCGCCGATGCTCGACGCCGTGGCGGCGGTGCGCGCCCGTACCTCGTCGGCCGCGCGCGCGGCCTGCTCGGCCAGACGGCGTACCTCCGTGGCCACGACCTTGAAGCCCAGCCCGCGCTCGCCGGCGCGGGCGGCTTCGATGGCAGCATTGAGTGCGAGCAAGTCGGTCTGGCTCGCGATGCGCGTGATCCCATCCACGAGCTTGCCGATCTCGCGCGCGCCGCGCTCCAGCGTCGTCACCGCGGTCGCCACGCGATCGAGGTGCCCCACGACCGTGACCAGCAGGGAGTTGGCGCGTGTGATGGAATCGCTGTGCTCGCCGGCCTGGCGCGCCATCTCACCGATGTCCCGCTCGGCCTCGCGCGCGGACGAGTGCAGCGATGCGGCGATGGTCTCATTCGCGGACGTCTCGGCGCGACCGGACGTGATCAGGTCGCGTTGCCGCTGCGTGCCCGCGGCCAGTTCCTGGGCGTGAGCGGCAACCTCCTGCGCCGACGCCTGGAGCTGCTGTGCCGATGCGGCGAGCTGTTGCGCCATGGCGGCGAGGTCCTGGGCCTGCGCTTGCACGGCGTGGACGATCTCGGCGATCCCGGCCGCCGTGCGGGCGACACTCACACCGAGATAGCCGATCTCGTCCAGCTCAGGATCCGCAGCCTGGATGGTGAGGTCCCCCCGCTCCAGCCTGGCGAGCGAGGCCCGCGTCGCGCGCAGCCGCGCCACCATGTCCCCGAGGAGCGGAATCACCGCGGCGGCGACGAAGAGCAGAACCAGCGACTCCTGCATGAAGAGACCCCACGCCCACCCGCCCCCGCCGATTCGTAGCAGGGTGACCACTGCGAAGCCCGCAAGGTTGAGGCCCAGAGCGCCCCAGGCATCTCGTCGACCGAGGTACAGCGTCGCCTGGACCGGGGCGATCAGGTAGGTGGCCGCAAGCACGTGGCCGGTCGGCCCCAGGCCGAACAGGATGGCCGAGAGGACCGCCGCGCCGAGCGCAAGATTGAGGGCCGGGTACCAGGGCCGATAGGCGTCGCGCGCGAGGCGGGCCATTCCGTAGTTCGCCGCTGCGAACAGCGACAGCGCCACCGCGACGAACCTCCAAGAAATGGGCACGATCCCAACGAGGCGCACGGACACGAGCAGTACCATTCCCACGACGATCAGTCCCCACCGGGCCCGCGTGCTCCCCAGCACATACTGTCTGCGTTTCGCCGCGCGCTCGTCGGCGAGCTGCGCCGCGACGTCGGTATCGAAGATCACAAGCGGAACTGATAGCTCAATTTGAAAAAGAAGCCGTCCGCCCTGCGCTCGAGGTCCCGGAACGCGAACGGTTGCTGATCCACCAGCGAGGCCCCGTACCCGACGAAGACCACCGTACCCGGCGTGGGCTTGTAGCTGAACAGCACGTCGTTCCGGAAATCGGCGTCTGTGCGGGGTGCGGCGACCACGGAGTCTCCCGGCAGGATCAGGCCGCTTCCCGTGACCGGGTCGCGCAGCGCGGCCTGCTCCTGTGCCACGTACTGGCCGACGTAGCGTACGAAGATGTCGCGCGTCAGCTGGTACTCCAGTTTGAGTCGCGGGATGTTCGCCGTGGAGAACCAGCTCGCATCGGCTGCTCGTACGAGTCGGCGATGTGTCCAGCGTCCCTCGATCCGGATGGCCGCCGTCGGCTTCCAGGTGGCAGTCACCAGGCCGTCAATGCCCCGCCCCTCGGCTGCCTCGGCGAAGATCGGCGTCTGTCCGACCGCAACGCTCGCGCTGACAGTGAGGGCGCGGTTCGGTGTGTTGAGGCTCGCCCGCGCGCTCCACAGACCGTACAGTCCATGCGGAACCGCGAAGGGTCGAGCCGTCCCGGCGCTGTCCACCTGGTACCCGTCGTATTCCTCCGGCAGGAAACGCTGGTGGGCGAGGTTGACTCCGGCCCCCACCTCCCAGCCGCCGCGCAGGGCTAACGTCCAGTTGTCGGCGACGGCTCCCTCGATGGTCGAGAAGGACGGAGTGTCCGGTCCGCGTGTCGGGTCGGCATCAGGGAACAGATCGTCATACCGCCACAGCGGCTGGATGCTAATGAATGTCGAGGCCTGTTCGATCAGCGCACCGGGCTCCCCATAAAAGGAGAAGCGATTGAAGATGGCGGCATGGACCACATCGGTTCGGTTCACGAACCCCGCCTCGGCCTCGAAGTCGGGATGAGTTCCACCGATCTCGAAGTGATTGCCATACGACCGGCCGGTGCGGTCGTAGAGCGTCGTGCTCCACAGCACTCCGCGCCGCGATCCAGCTCCGTCGCTGGTCCAGGAAGCGGCGACTTGGGCGTCCGAGAACCAGATCTTGCGCCATACGAGCCGGACGTCGGCGCCGGCCACGCGATTGTAGGCTGACCCATCGATGCGGTCTGTGTACAGGAGACCGATCGTCGAGCTGGTGCCAAGATCCCGGCGCACCCGGAGCAGGTTGAACAGCGGCGTATCACCTGACGCGGATCGCTCACGGTCGTCTGCGGCGAGCAGATAACCGACGCCTGTCGCGCCGATCTTGCCGGTGAGCTTCGCCCCGACGACTGGATCGACGATGCGACGCGTGTAGATCAGCTGACTCGGCGAGTCGTACTGCTCGAGACCCTCGAGAAAGAACGGGCGCTTCTCGGGATAGAAGAGCTCGAATCGCTCGTTGAGCGTCACCTGGCCCACGTCCGCCTCGACCTGGGAGAAGTCGGGGTTGGCGGTCGCGCCCAGCGTGAGATTCTGGCTGATGCCCCAGCGGGCCGTCCCGCCGAGCGCCGGAGTGGTGGCGTAGTCATAGCCGGTCGCGGCGGGGAGCCCGTCCACGCGGGTGGTGAACTCCGGTGTCACGTCCAGCACCAGGCCGCGGCGGAGGCCGGTGAGGTCCAGCAGCCGTCCGGCCTGGACGAGAAAGCTGGCGTTCGCGCGCAGCACGGGCGTCCACGTGTCTTCGTAACGTGAATGCTGGGTCACGCGCACGATCTGGAGCCCCCAGGTCTGGGGGTCCGTTCCCTGGTACCGGAGGCTCTTGAACGGGATGCGCACTTCGACCTCGTAGCCGTCGACGAGCACGCGTCCGGCGGATGTGAACACGAAGTCGGGGTTGCGATCCACGATCCCGTCGAAGCGAAAGCCAGCACCCACGCCGCCCGCGGACGCGTCCTGTCCCTCGCTGCGTACGCCGTCCTGCTGCACGCCCAGCGGGTTGACGGCGAACATCAGCGCCCGGCGGCGGTCATTGAAGGTGTCCAGGAGAATCTGGACCTGATCGTCCGCGTCAATGGCGTCACGATCGGCGAGGGTGGCGCGGATCTGATCCCCGTGCGCTTCGAAGGCGCGGATGCCGAACCAGATGGCGTCCGGCCCGTACCACACCCGTACCTCGGTTGAGTCCTCGGCTGGACGACCGTCCACGGGCCGGTACTGTGAGAAGCCGGTGAGCAGCGCGGCGCGGCTCCAGACTGGTTCGTCGAGCGAGCCGTCCACGGTGGGGGCGGCGTCGCTGCGGGGGGCGCGGACGTCGAGCTCGCCACTGCGGCCGTGGTAGACGGCGCCGGAGTCTGGGAGTTGGATGGCGAGCAGGAGGAGCGCCAGCATCAGGCGGGGAAACCTAAGCAGGGAGCAGCGAGAAGGGAGAGGGACCCGCCCTGGTGCGGAGTGCGCCTCTCCCTTCCCCCTGGTCGGTCGGGTCTACTCGTACCGCAGTGCCACGATCGGGTCGAGTCGCGCGGCCCGGCGGGCCGGCCAGATGCCGAAAAACAGCCCGATCACCGAGCTGAACGCGAACGCGAGGGCGATCGAGAACGGCGAGATCGAAGTGTTCCAGCTGGCGAGCCTCGCCAACAGGACGGCGCCGCCGGCGCCGAAGGCCACGCCCAGCGCCCCGCCGACGAGACACAGAACCAGCGCCTCCACAAGGAACTGGAACAGAATGTTGAAGCGCGTCGCGCCCAGGGCCTTGCGCACGCCGATTTCGCGCGTGCGCTCGGTGACCGAGACGAGCATGATGTTCATGATCCCGATGCCGCCGACGAGCAGACTGACCGCCGCGATCCCCGCCAGCAAATACGTGAAGGTCTCCGTGGTCTGCTGGAAGGTGGCGAGGATGTCCGCCTGATTGCGGATCTGAAAGTCATTGTCGGCTCCGGGGCGGATCTTGTGCTCGCGCCGCAGCACGCGCTCGATCTCCATCATCGCGAGGTTGATGTTCTGCTCGCTCTCCACCTTGACGGTGATCGAGCGGAGCCGGTCCGTCCCGTGGACACGGTACTGGGCCGTCTGCAGTGGAATGAGAATCTGCTCGTCGGGGTTGCCCCAGCCCCCCTGTGAGCCCTTTTCGGAGAGAATGCCGATGATCTCGAACGAAATACCGCGGATCTGAATCTCCGTGCCCAGCGCGGCGAAGGCGTTGACGTTGAGCATCTGCGGCACCGCGTAGCCCAGCACCGCATAGCGGCGGCGTGCCTCGTCCTCGCCGCTCGTGAACATGCGGCCCGCGATGATTTCGTAATTGCGGACGCTGGCGTAGTTCGGCGTCGTGCCGACGACGTTGACGTTGATATTGACGTTGCCGTACTTCACCTGCTGGTTGCGAGTCAACTCGGGCACGACAGCGGCGAGGTATCGCGCGTCACGCTGGAGGGCGCGGGCGTCGTCCGTCGTGAGACTGACGCGATCGCCGATGGCGATGCCACCACGAAAGCTCTGACCGGGATACAGGCTCAGCAGGTTCGACCCGAGTGCCTGAATCCGCTCTTGCACCGCCTTCTGGGCACCGGTGCCGAGCGCGATCATGGTGATGACCGCCCCCACGCCGATGATGATGCCGAGCATCGTCAGGAAGGAGCGGAGCTTGTTGGCGCGTATGGCGCTGAGGGCTACCTGGATGATCTCACCGAGCAGCATCCCTCACCTCGACTGGGTCTGGGTGCGCTGGCCGCCCTGCTGTTGAAGGCCCGGCAGGCCGCCACCCGTGAAGCGTTGGAAGCGTTCACGAAACTCCGCCTGGCTCGTCAGCAGGGACGAGCTCGGCAGCACCAGTACGGTGTCCTCCTCCGTCAGCCCGCTCAGCACTTCGATGTAGTCGAGATCGGTCAGTCCCGTCCGGACCGGCACCGCCGTAGGCTTCCCGTCCCGGAGCGCGAACACCACGTAGTTCCCCGGGCCGCCCGCGTTGCGCGCCGCGCCGCCACCGGGTCGGCCACCGCCCGCCCGCGCGAACTGCGCGCGCAACCGCTGCCAGACCGCTTCTTCGTCACTCGAGAGCTGCTGGCCCGAGAAGCGCTTGCGCATCAGGTCGCGTGCCTGGTCGGCCGTCACGCCCGAGGGCAGCGCCAGCCTCCGTCCATCGGGCAGGGTGAGCGAGTCGGCGCCGGAGCCCGCAGGAGCAGTGCCGGCGGGAGCAGGCGCCGCGCCGCGCCCTCCGAGCGATGCGGAGCCGCTGTCGCTGCCCGGCGGCGTGCGTGCCGCGGCGAGCTGCTCCTGCACGGTCTGGGGCTCGAGCCCCAGCACCGCCGCGGCCGATGCCAGGTCGCGCTGCGTGCGGAGCGCGGAGTAGGGGATCGCGAGGACATCGCGCCGATCACCGACGTGAATTTCGACCTCGGTGTTCATCCCGGGCTTCAACAGGTGATCGGGGTTGGCGATGCGCACCAGGACCGGAAACATGGTGACGTTCTGCTGCACCGTGGCCTGCGGCTCGATCTTGAGGACATTGCCGCGAAACGGTCGGTTGGGATACGCGTCCACCACGATCGTGGCTTCGAGCCCTGGCTGGATCTTTCCGATGTCGGTCTCGTCGACGAGGGTGCGAATCTGGACCGTATCGAGGTTGGCCATCCGGAACAGCAGCGTTCCGCCCCCGACGTCCTGTGTCGGCGAGGAGATCACCGTACCCAGCTCCACGTTCTTGGCGATGATCGTGCCGTTGAGGGGCGCGCGAATGCGCGTGTCCGCCATGCGGTCGCGCGCGTTCTCCAGATCGGTCTGCGCCCGCACCACCTGCGCATTGGCGTTGGCGTACCCCAGCTTCGCGGACTCGTATTCCGCCTCGGTGATCGACTGCGTCTTGTACAGCGTGTCGGCCCGGTCGAGGGCCGCCTTCGCGTTCGTGAGCTGCGCACGAGCCACGACGAGGTTCGCCTCGGCCTGAGCGAGGTTGTTGCGCGGCACCCGGGGATCAATCGTCGCGAGCAGCTGCCCCTGCCGGACGTCGTCGCCGGTTTCCACCAGCATTGCGATGATCTCCCCTGACGCTTTGGACTTCACGTCCACCGTGAGCACCGGCTCGATGGCGCCGGAGGCGGCGGCGGACACGATCAGGTCGCGGCGGGTCACCGCGACTGCCTCGTAGAGAGGCGCTGGCTGCTCCTTCCTGCAGGCGGCCAGTCCCAGCAGCGCCGCAGCAGCCGCGTAGAGATTACGGTTCACGTCAGCGGGTCCTCTCATCGCGCTCGATTCTGCCGTCGAGCAGGTGGATAGCGCGGCGCGCGTGCACCGCGATGTCGTGTTCATGGGTGACCAGCAGAATGGTCTGGCCGGCGAGGTGCAGCTCCTCGAACAGCCGCATGATGTCATTGCCTGTGGCCGAGTCGAGGTTCCCCGTGGGCTCATCGGCGAGCAGGATGCTGGGATGGTTCACGAGAGCGCGGGCGATCGCCACGCGCTGGCGCTGCCCGCCGGACAGCTCGTTGGGCTTGTGCGTCATCCGATCGGACAGTCCGACCCGATCGAGCGCGACCTCGGCCTGCTCGCGCCGCTGCCGCGCGGTCAGTCCCGCATAGATCAGCGGGAGCTCGACGTTGTGCAGGGCGGTGGCGCGCGGAAGCAGGTTGAACGTCTGGAACACAAACCCGATTTCCTTGTTGCGGATGTGCGCGAGGTCGTCGTCGCCCAGCTCGGAGACCTTCTGGCCGTTGAGCCAGTACTCCCCGCCCGTCGGCGTGTCGAGACAGCCGATCAGATTCATCAGCGTGGACTTTCCCGATCCCGACGGTCCCATGATGGCGACGAACTCGTTGCGCCGGATCTGGATGTCCACCCCGCGCAGCGCGTGCACCACCTCCGAGCCCATGTCGTAGTTGCGGGCGAGCTTGTAGGTGAGAATCACGATGTCCGGCAGCGGCGTGTCGCCGGTGCGAAACTGCATCGCGGGCGCGGCGGTCATAGGTCTCTCCCGAGCAGGGCTTCGAGCTGAGCGCGCGCCAGCACGTAGTCGTACAGGGTCTGGATGCGATTCACCTCGGCATCGGTGAGCGCGGCCTGTGACACGAGCAGGTCGAGGATCGTCGACGCCCCTACTCGATACCGTTCCTGCTGGACCCGCAGGTCCTCGGTCGCCGCGGCGAGGTTCGATCGGGCGATGTCGATCGCGGCGTACGAGTTGACCAGCGCCGCCAGCTGCTGGATCAGCTGCGCGCTCGCCTGGCGACGCGCGTCCTGCGCGCGGGCCTCCGCCACGTCGCGCCCGACGGTCGCGTTCGTCACCTGGCGCTCCCGCTGGAAGCCGTTAAACAGCGTCCAGTTGAGCGAGAAGCGCCACTGCCAGTTGTCGCCGAAGGTCTCGGTTGACACCCACGGCGGCTCGCTGCCGGAGTATCCCCTCGAGGCGGAGATATTAAAGGTCGGCCAGTACGAGGCCCGGGCGACCGAGACCTGCGCGCGCGCGGCACGCGCCTGCTCGTCGGCCTGCCGCACGGCAGGCGTCTCCGGGATGGCCTCGGTCCTGATCGCCGCGGTGTCCGGGAGCTGCGGCAGCAGAGTGTCACCGGCGGCAGCGCGCACCTCGCGATCAACGCCGATCTGGCGGCCGAGGTTAGCTCGCGCTGTGGCGAGGCTCGCTTCCGCCCGCAGCAGCGCCAGTCGGGCGTTACCGTACTCGACCTCCGAACGCAGCGAATCGGAGCGCGTGGCACTGCCGGCTCGCAGTTTGTCAACGGCAATCTGGAGCTGCTGCTCCGCGCGGCGCAGCTGCGCCTCCGCGACACGCACGAGGGCCTCGGTCGCGAGCGCGCTGTAGAACGCCTGCTTCGTCTGCAGCACGATCTGAAACCGCTGATTCACGATCCCGGCATCAGCGGCTGCCAGCGAAGCCGACGCGGCGCGCCGGTCCGCCAGCCGCCGGAACCCGTCGAACACCTCCAGGCTGGCCCCGAGGCTCCCCGAGACACCCGTCTGGGCCGGAGTCTCGACGACGGCGTTGGCATCGGAGATATAGCGGCTTCCGCCGGAGCGGGTCGACGAGCCGCCGGTCGAGATTGAGGGCAGGAAGGAGCCCGTGTTGGCCCGCAGCGCCGCTCCCGCCGTGCGTTGATCGCCTCGGGCCTGCACCATCGCCGGCTGCACCTGCAGCGCGCGGCGCACGGCCTCGTCGAGCGTCACCTCGGGCACCTGCGCCGTGGCGGGTGCCACGAGCACGGCCAGCAGGGCCACGCTCCAAGTTCTGGTCACTTGCGGTCTCCCGTGGTCGTGTTTGCCGAGTCGGTCCGATGCCGGTGCTCCTGCGCCGCGATCAGTTCGCGGTAGCGAGCGGCCTGCGGGGGAGTGAGCTGGGCACTGATCCCGTCGCGCAGCGCCTGCCGCAGCGAATCCATGTGGGGTCGCACCGATTCCCACAGCGCGCGCATCGCGGGACGATGGCGCACCAGCACGGCGCGCACCGAGTCCTGCTGCGCAGCCGTGAGATCCAGCTCGCCCGTCAGGTAGGTGACCATCGCTTCGGTGCCGCGGCCGCGTTCCCGCTGCCGGCCCGGCTCGGCCCATGCCTGGATCGCCCATCCGGACAGCACCCCGGTCCCGAACACCGCAGCGAGCAGTGCCACCGCCCACAACTTCGATCGATTGAACATCGTGGTTCCTCAGCAGAGATGATCAGCGCTCTTCGAGCGTCGCGAGGACGATACTGGGATCAGGCGGCGCTCCGGAGGCGAGCTCGGCGGGTGCGCCGCCCGCAGCCACCGCTGCCGCGAATGCCTCGTCGAGCCGATCGCGGGACTCCCGACGCCCCGCTCGTGCCAGCAGCAACCCCACGATCAGCGCGGCCGCGGCGGCGCCCAGTAGACCGTGTCGCGCCCAGTGCGCCAACACGTCCCACGCACGGGGCCGCGCCATATCGAGGGCTGCAAGGACCCGGGTTACGAACAGCCGCTCATCTCCCGCATCGAGGGCGCGCCGCAACGCGGCGCCGAGCGCGGTGTCGGGTCCGTCGCCAAACGGCTGATCGTTCACCACTCCTCCTTCAGGTCCGCCAGACGTCCGCGCAGGAATCGCCGGGCGTGAAACACCTCCGAGCGCACCGTTCCTTCGGGGATGCCGAGAATGGCGGCGATCTCGGCATGGCCGTAGCCCTCGACGTCGAACAACACCACCGCGACCCGCCGCCGCTCGGGCAGCTCCGCCAACGCCGCCCGCAGTCGCTCATCCAGTTCGCGTCGCGCCGTCACGATGTCGGGCGAGGGGTCGTGCGAAGCCGCTCGCGCATCGAGCGGCTCCGCACGCCGGACTGTCTTGCGCCGCCACCGATCGGTTGCCGCGTTTGCCACGATGCGCAGCAGCCACGGGGCGAACGGCCGCCGATGGTCGAACTGTCCCAGCTTGACCAGCGCCGACAGGAACGCATCCTGCGCGGCGTCGTCGGCGTCGTCGGCGTCACCCAGGATCGCGCGGGCGATGCGCCGCGCCGGTGCGGCGTAGCGCTCCACCAGCTCCCCGAACGCAGCCCGATCACCCGCCCGAGCCCGGGCCACCAGGACGGCCTCGTTCTTAGTACGCGCGCCACCCCCTGCCCGTTGCGCGGGGTCAGTCATCGTCGTCCGCTTCACGGCCGCGCCGTTGCTGAAACGCGTACAGTCCGAAGCCCAGGGCTAGCCACAACGCAGCCGCAGCCGCCACGATGCTCATGACCCGGGGGAACACGATCAGGAGGATTCCCAGGGCGAGCAGGGCGGCCGCCACGACGCTCGCGAGGGCCCGCCGCAGCCCTCCGGCCACCCGACGGAGTGCGACCACGGCGGCCACGCTCAACTCGTAGCGGGATCGCCGCCGCAGGGGGACCCGCGCCGGGGGCGGACTGTCCGGTTGGGCGGGCGTGCCCACCAGCCGGGCAGGCAACCGACCGCGGCGTGGTCGCAGGACGATTTCGTTGCTGTGGGCGAGATCGCGGCGGAACTGCGCCGCGAGGGCCCGGCAGAACGCCGCGTCGTCCGCGACCACGTCCAGTTCGTAGTTCGTGAGCAGACTGGATACGTTCAGATTGCTGGAGCCAACGCGTCCCCAGGCGTGGTCGGCCAGCATCGTCTTGGCGTGCAGCATCGGACCACGCCACTCGAACACGCGGATACCGGCTCGCAGTAGATCGCGGTACCCGACCCGGGTGAGATTTCGCAGCACCGGGAGATCGCTGGCGCCGGGGACCAGCAACCGCACGTCCACCCCATCCCGTGCGGCATCAACGAGGCTGGCAAACAACGATGGTGGAGCGACCAGGTACGCATCCGTGATCCACAGCCGCTCCACCGCCGCGGCCGCGAGGATCTGCACGGCACGGTACACCCGGCCTGCGCCCGGCTCCCCCTCGACGATTCGCAGCGTGGCATCGCCGCACGGCGCGGGATTCACCTCGAACTCGTCGGGAGGCAGCGGCGCTCCAGCGCGCCGCCAGATGCGGGCGAAAGCCCGATCCAGCGCATCGGCCGCGGGCCCGCATACGGTGACCATCGTGTCGCGCCACGGCCGGCGGTTGAGACGCTCATCGCCGGCCCATTCGTCGCCGATACACAACCCACCCGTGATCGCCACGTCACCGTCGACCACCAGCAGCTTGCGATGATCGCGCGCGAACACCTCGAAGGGGCGGGTCGTCAGAATCGGGTGGAAGGCACGGACCTCGACCCCCGCCCGCCGCAGATCCTGCCACAGGCGCCGCGACGTCCCCAGTGAGCCGAAGGCGTCGACCAGCACGCGCACGCGCACTCCGGCGCGAGCGCGCTCGATTAACGCGGCTGCGAAGCGGCGACCGGTCCGGTCGCTGCGGAAGATGTAGTTCTCGAGATGGACCCAGCGGTGCGCAGCGGTGATGGCGGCGAGCATCCCGTCGAGCGCAGCGGCGCTGTCGGGATGGTGGGTGATAGTGTTGCCGGCGATGGGCCGAGCGCCGCCGGCGCGGTCGAGAGCCCGGACGAGCTCCTCGCGCGCCAGCGCCGTGCCACGCGCGAGGGGAGCCTCGGGCAGGGTCACCCCGACGGGGGCGGCGGCGCCCCGGACGAACCGAGAGCCAGCGCCCCCTCCACCGGCCGCAGGGCGGCGATCACGAACGCGATGTGCTCATCGAGCGGCACCCCGAGCTCCTCGGCGCCTTGTCGCACCTCGTCCCGATTCACGCCCCGGGCAAACGCTTTGTCCTTGAGCTTCTTCTTGACCGATGGAACCTCGAGATCGCCGAACGATCGCGACGGCCGCACGAGCGCACATGCCACGAGAAACCCGCATAGCTCGTCCACCGCGAACAGCGCCCTCGCCAGGGGCGTGGTGCGGGGCACCCCGGTGTAGCTCGCGTGCCCGAGAATCGCCTCGCACGACTCCTCGGGGAGACCATGCTCGCGCAGCAGACGCACGCCCCAGCTCGGGTGACCCTCGGTGGCCGAGTGGGCGTCGTTGGGATAGCGCTCGTAGTCGAAGTCGTGCAGCAGGCCCACCACGCCCCACGCGTCCGGATCGCCGCCGAGCTTCATCGCGTACGCGCGCATCGCGGCCTCCACGGCGAGCATGTGCTGGCGCAGACTGGGCGACTGGGTATGCTCCTGCATCAAGGCGAGCGCGGCATCGCGTGTCAGCACGTCGGGACCTCCACGTTCCAGCGTTCCGCCCAGCGCTCTGCCACCAGCAGCGGCCACAGCGCGCGAGCGTGGTTGCGCGTTCCGGCTCGGTGCTCGACGAGCAGCGGCGCGATCCGCGCCCGAGCCACGAGGCGCGGAGCTCCCAGGTACCGGTCCGCCAGGGAGGCGAGTGGGCCGTTGAGCCACCGGGCGACCGGGACGGACAACCCGCGCTTGCGACGGTGAATCACCTCGGCCGGTACGACACCGCGGGCGGCCTCCTTCAATATCGCCTTGGTCCGGAGGCCTCGCACCTTGCGCCGAGAGGGGGCGGGCAGCGCGAGCTCGAGGACCGCACGATCGAGAAACGGCGCCCGTGCCTCGATCGAGGCCAGCATGGTGGCCCGGTCTACCTTGACGAGCAGATTGTCGGGGAGATAGGTGAGGAAATCCAGCCACAGCATCCGGTTCAGCGGGTCGTCGTCCGGGAAGCCCCGCAGCCGATCGGTCGCGAGGGCGAGCGCCGCGGCTGAGGGTCCCAGGGCGCCGAACCAGGTGAGATGGCGCTCGAGGGGCGGCAGCAGCGCCGCTTCGACGAACCGCTTGGCCAGGTACTCGAGCGTGACTTTGCCAGGCGTGGCGCGCTGGCGTGACACCACGGCGGTCAGTGCCCGACGTAACGCCTCTGGCAGCGCCGCAAACCAGCCGGCCACGCGATGCCCGACATACGTCGGATAGCCACCGAGCAGCTCGTCGGCGCCTTCGCCCGACAGCACCACCTTGACGTGCTCGCGGGCCGCCTCGGCGAGCAGGAACGTGGGCAGCACCGCGGGGTCGCCGATCGGCTCGGCGACTCGGTCGGTCACGATTTCCAGTGCCCGTAGCAGGGCCGCATCGTCCGCGGGCACGACGTGATGCACGGTACCCATGCGGCTCGCCACGATGGCCGCGAAATCGCTCTCGTCGTACCCGGGCTCCAGAAAACGGACGGCGTAGGTGTGAATCCGCTCGTCCGGCAGCACCGTCTTCGCCGCGGCCGCGAGCCAGGACGAGTCGAGTCCGCCGCTCGTGAACACGCCCAGCGGAACATCGGACATGAGTTGGCGACGCACGGCGCCGAGCAGGGTGTCGCGCAAGGCCACCGCGTCGGGCGCCACCGGAGCGGCGGCGCATTCGGCCGGGTCCCAGTAGCGGCGCACCGTCACCTGCCCATCGACCAGCTCCAGCAGATGGGCGGGCGGGAGCTTGCGGATGCCGGCCAGCATCGTGTGCGGGGCCGGTACGTAGCCCAGCGCGGCGTACAGGTCGGCGGCGCCTGGGTCCAGCCGCCGTGGCTGGTCGGGGAAGGTAAGGAGCGCCTGCACCTCGGAGGCGAAGCGCAGCTCGCCCCCAACGATCGTCCAGAATAGCGGCTTCTCGCCCGTCCGGTCGCGTGCGAGCACCAGACGGCGTCGGCGCTCGTCCCAGATCGCGAGCCCGAACATTCCGTCCAGTCGTGCCACGCCGTCGGCCCCGTGACATTCGTACAGTGGCAGAATGGTCTCGATGTCGCCGCGCGACCGGAACGGATAGCCGCGTGCCGCATGATCCGCCCGCAGCGCTGGCGCGTTGTAGATCTCGCCGTTGCACACCATCCAGACCGCATTGTCGGGTGAGCAGAACGGCTGGTCGCCGGTGGTGAGGTCCATGATGGCGAGCCGCCGGGCCCCGATCATGGCGTGCGGCGCGGTGACGACATCGCCTCCGTCGGGGCCCCGGTGCCGCAGGGTGTCCGCCATGCGCCGGACCATCTCCGGATGTCGCAGCGGGCGGCCGTCGAGCGACACCGCACCGTAGATGCCGCACATCAGCCGGGACCGGGGCGGCAGGGCCCGTATGCGGCGTAGCGACCCTCGACGGCGAGCAGCGGCAGCGCCACGGCCAGCTCGGCGCGGATGGCCTCGTCGCCCGTTCGGGTGACGAACACCGTGGCGCGTGCACAGCGAGCGAGCGCGTCGCGCCACGCTTCCGCAGACCGCAGCGGCGAGCCCGGCCGGTCGCGGTACTGTGCGGCACGCGCGGCGATCCAGTTGCTGGTGAGCTCTTGCCCGGTGGCTGTCGCCACGATGACCGGGCGCCGCAGGTAGAATGGCAGCGAAGGCGGATATGCGGCGATGCCCAGCACGTCCCCTTCGCCTCCCGGTGCCTGGCGCAGCGCCTCCGCCACGACGGCCGCCAGTCGGTACGCCGAGCGCTCATCCCCCACCGCCCGCATCAGGCTCGTGCTGATCAAGGGAACCACGAGAACCGGCAGGGCATAGGCGAAGCCAGCCAGTCCCAGGCGGGCGCGGCGAACCGCAATGGCCAGGAGGGTCGCGGCGACGAGTGCGGCACCTCCGAGGGCCATTGCCGTCGGAGGGATCGCGGCTTTGGTCTCCGGTGTCATCCGCACCGGTGCCGGCAGCCACCACGGCAGGGTGAGGAGGGCGCCACCGATCGCGACGAGCACGCCCGCGCTCCAGCGCCACGCCAGCCGATGACCGTGTTGGGTCAGGTTCCAGGCGGCGGCGAGCGCGAGTGCCGGAAGCAGCGGCAGCACGTACTGCGGCAGCTTGGACTGGTTCAGGGTGAGAAACAGCAGCGGTGCCAGGACCCACGACGCCAGCAACGCGACGTCGGCGGCCGCAGGATCGACACGTCGCGCCCGCCACGCGTCGCGCCACGTCGCGATGCGGGCGAGCGCCGGAACAGTCCAGGGGAGCGTGCCGATCAGCAGGATCGGAAGGAAATACCACGGCGGGGCCGTACGATGGAACCGGCCCGTCGTCACCCGCTGGAACGTCTCCTCGACGAAGACGTACCGCGGAAAGTCCGGATGACGTGCGGTGACGGCCAGAAACCACGGCAACGCTACGGCGAGGAACGCCAGCAGCCCCGCCGGCGGGAACAGGCGCCGCACCCCGCGCCCCGTGACCACGCAGGCCGGCACCACGGCGAGCAGCGGAATCGCCAGGGCGATCGGGCCTTTGACCAGCACACCCACACCCACCGCCGCCCACCCCAGCACCGGGCGCCCGTCCCACAACCAGAGAATCGCCGCCGTGGCGCAGGCGGCGAGCGCACTGTCGAAGATCACCGTCCGTGAGTAGCCCGTGACGAGCGGCATCGTGGCGAGGGCGACAACGGCGAGCCACCCGGCATCGGCGCCCCAGCGACGCCGCGCCCAGCGTCCCACCAGCACCAGTGAGGCGAGCGTAAACACCCAGGCGGGGAGCCGGGCAGCCCGCTCGGTCGGACCGAGCAGCTCCATCGTCGCTGCCGCGACCGCGAAATAGACGATCGGCTTGTCGAGGTACGGCAGACCGTCGAGCTGCGGGACGAGATAGTCGTTCGAGACCATCATCTCCCGGGCGACCTCAGCGTTGCGCCCCTCGTCCGGGTCGAGAAAGTGATAGGTGGAGAGGTTCCAGCTCAGCAGCACCGCGGCAACGAGTGCGACCAGCGGAAGGGTCGCCGAGGGCGATGCCGGCGGTGGTCGATGGTCGGGCACGTCGGGGAGCAAGTGGGTTTGGTCAGCGGCCGGGTTCGGGCGTGGAAGCTACGCCGGCGCAGCGGCTCGTGCCAGCACGTGTCTCAAGGCGCGCGGACCCACACGGGGATCGTGGCCCCGATCAGTGCGCCGATGCCGGCGCCCGCGAGCGCGGCGGGGAGCAGTACATACGAGAAGTACCCGCCCCTGGCCGGGTCGCATCCGCCGGTGTCGGTGAGTGCGCAGAAGACAGCTGCGCCGCCGGCGCTCACCAGCGCACCCACGACGGCCCCCCGCGTGGCGCGCGATCCGCGACGCGTCTCGACCAGCACCACCTCGGCGGTGGGCACCGTGCGTACGCGTCTGGTGCTCGTGCCTTGACACGGACCGTACAGCCCCGGGCAGTACACGAAGGAGGAGGAATCCGGTCCGTAGGGCACCACCAGCCGCCCGGTGACCCGGCTGCCGCCCGCGAGTCCCAGACGCACCGTGGTGGCGCTGTCGAGGGGCAGAAACAGGAGCGGCTCGCGAGCGGGCGGTGCCTGCGCGGCCAGCAGCGGACCGCTCAGCAGCAGTGCCGCGTACGGGAGCCGGCTGCGACGCGGTCTCAGTGGAGCAACTGCCCCGGCGGGGGGGCACCTCCAGCGGGCTTGGGGAGCTGGGACACCGAGATCGGGACGGCGGCTTCGAGGCGACCGTCGATTGTGATCTCGAAGCGGTACCCGCCCGCGTGTGGAAATGGCACGTCGAACACCAGGATCGCCGCCGCCTCGATGTCCGTGACGCCGGCGGGTGGCTCGGCGAAGGTGACGTTGCCCGAGCCACCGAGCATCTCGACTTGCGCGTCGTCCACGAGGCGGATGTTGACGCCATGCTCGCCGATCTCGGTGCGCTTGCCCTTGAGTCGCAGAACGAGATGCAGTCGCGGGTGCATGGCCGGGAATTGCTGCACCCAGATGTGCTGGAAGATGCCGAGGACGGACACCTTGCCGGCCTGATCCACCAGGGCGTAATCGGCGACGACCGCGAAATCGAGGTGCATCGCGCGCCGACTACTTTACGGAGAAGCGGACGGCTGCCCGGGTCTGCTCCCACTCCAGGGCGAGAACCCCTCCTGGCCCGTCGGGTTCGATCGTGATTGTGAACTGCTCGACCAGATCGCGCAGCGGCGTGGTCTGCAGCGCGACGCGCGCGACGTCATACTGGACGTCGTATTGCGAGCCCTGCTGTTCCGTCCTGCTGTTGAAGATGAGCGTCCAGCCGGACAGCGACGGCATCGTGTAGAGCGAGTACCGGCCCTTTGGCACGGTGATTCCGGCGACCAAGAGATCGGCACTGGTCTCGAACGTGGTGGGGGAGTTCGCACCCGTGCGCCACACGCGGTCCCAGGGGACCACTGCGCCGAAGATCTTGCGACCCCGCGTCGACGGGCGGGAGTAGCGCACCGCCAACTCGGCGTCGCCGATGCGCGCGTTTACGGAGTCGAGTGGCGACAGGGTTCCGAGCGGACGGCTGGCGAACTCCGGACCGAAGGTCGCGAGGTCGATCGCGTCCACGCGGTCGACCGTGACCTGCAGCGACCCGCCGATCCCTGACAGGCCCCGCACCGTCCCCGCGGTATCGGTCCGGATCCGGAACGGGCCGATGTTACCGAAGGTGGCGATCACCGAGTCGGCGCCGCTGGCGCGGACGGTCGCGTTCTGGGCCGCCGTGCTCCCCAGCGACACGATCGGCATTTCGAAGCGGTCGCCGCCGGCGCTGCGAGCCTGGCGCACGACATCCTCGACCAGGGCATAGACGTTGATCGCGAACGGGGCCGCGGGGCCGCTGATCACTGCCGTGAGGGTCGCGGTGGAGTCGTCGCGAGGGACCTGCATGGTGACGGTCGTGGGCGTGAACGTCGCCGTGGCTCGCGTTTCCGCCGGTCCCTCGCCACCGCCGATGTTGTGCGTGACCAACTCGAAGGACTCGGCCCATCCGTCCGGGCCGTAACGCACCGTGTAGATGCGGTGCTCGGGGCGCGGCGCGCGAATCACCTGCTCGCCGCGCAGCTGTGTCGGTGTTCGCGTGTACTGCTCAACGGCCAGTGTGTCGACGCCCAGCCGGATCACGAAGGTGCCGCTCTGCTGGGCCGCAACGGAACCCGCGCCGGCGGCGGCCGCGCAGGCGATCACGAGCATCTGCTTCACGGTGCTGCTCCTTGGATAGTTGGTGTCGCGAGCACCGGACCGTCGCCCGCTCATCGGACCCGGATGGAGTGGACCTTGTCGTCCTGCCGAATGGCGCCGACCACCTCCATGCCCTTACGAACCTGGCCGAAGACGGTGTGCACGCCGTCGAGGTGAGGCTGAGGCGAGTGGCACACGAAGAACTGGCTTCCCCCGGTGTCCTTGCCGGCGTGGGCCATCGACAGCGTGCCAGCCTCATGCTTGTGCGTGTTGCGGGCGGTCTCGCACTTGATGGTATAGCCAGGCCCCCCGGTGCCGACCCGTCCCTCACCGGTCCGCGAGTACGGATCGCCGCCCTGGATCACGAAATTCGGGATCACCCGGTGAAAAGTCGTGTTGTCGTAGAATTCCGCATTGGCCAGCTTCTCGAAGTTCGCGACCGTACTCGGGACCTCGTCCGCGAACAGCTCGGCCTCGATCGTCCCACGCGCGGTCTCGATAATGGCGGTCTTGCTCGGCATCACGTCTCCAGGCTCAGGTTGTCCTCGACTTGCCGTACGGTCTTCATCCCGACCACGGCCGTGGCAACCGCCGGCTCTTCCAACACAAACTTGAGCGCCAGTTGTGCGGCGCTGTACCCGGAGCGATCGGCGAGGTCACGCACCCGCTGGCCGAGCGCCGCCAGTTGGGCCACGTACGGTGCCGGCATCCGCGCCCGCACGTCGCCCGTTTCCCACCGATGGTCCGGCTCGTAGCGACCGGCGAGGAAGCCGTTGGCGAGCGGCTCACGAGCGAGCACACCGACGCCCGCGGCTCGCGCCGCCGGAAAGAACTCGGCCGCCGCTTCGCGGCGGGCCAGGTTATAGGCGATCTGCACCGTATCCGGCATCGTGGCGGTGATCGCCGCCAGTCCCTCCTCCGGTGGGTGCACCGACACCCCGTACCAGCGAATCAGCCCTTCGCGCTTCAGCTCCTCCAGGGCCGAATAGGTTTCCGGCCGCCCGATCAGCGACAGGGGCGGGTTGTGGAGCTGCAGCAGATCAATGTAATCGGTTCGCAGGCGGCGCAGCGATCGGATCAACGCGAAGCGCAGATACTCCGGATCGAAGCACGCGTCATGCGTAACCGGGAGCGGCGCATCGGGCGGAATGTCGGCGACGGCCATGCCCACGGCTTCGGCGATGCGATCATGCAGCAGGGGATGGACGCCGCGGTTGTAGAAATTGCCTCCGACCTTCGTGGCGATGATCACCTCCTGGCGGATGTCGCGCAGCGTCTCGCCGAGGAGCTCCTCGCTGTGGCCATGGCCGTAGACGTCGGCAGTGTCGAACAGGTTGCACCCCAGCTCCACGGCACGCCGGATGGCGCGGCGCGATTCGTCGTCGTCGGTCGGGCCGTAGGAGTTGCCGTAGCGGTTGCCGCCGATCGCCCACGCGCCAAACCCGATCTCGCTCACGTCGAGGCCCGTGCGGCCGAGGATGCGGCGCTTCACGTCAGGAGTCGGGCGAAGGCGTCCGGCGTCGCCACCGGGAGCGAGCAGGTAACGTCGACGCAGAGCGTAGCGGCCGGCTCAGCGGCGACGGTGCGCACCACCGCGCGGCGCGGGCGGTAGGCTTGCAGGGCGAGGAGGTGCATGGTGCAGGCCGCCCCCGGTCCCGCCGGACCGGCGACGGTGATCCGTGTGGCCGGGTGCACGGCCCAGTCGATCGCCCGGAGCAGGGCGGCGCCGTGCACTGACAGGGCGTCCGTGGCGCCGGCGAATGCCGCGAGATGCCGGTCGAGCGCGGCGCGCCACGCGCGATCGCCGGTCAGCACCCAGAGGCGCGCCAGGGCTGCGCCAGCGGTCCCGTTGGGTGAAGCGGTGGGCGCGTCCTGAATCGGCTTGGCGCGCGCCGCCAGGTACCCTGCCGCATCCGCGCGCGGCGCCACGTCGAAGAACCCTCCATCCGTGCCGTCCGCGTACGTCGCCAGACAGTGCTGCATCACGGTAGCTGCCCGCTCGCGCCAGTCGACATCGCCCGTCGCCTCGAAGGCGTCGAGAAAGGCAGCGGCCGCCTGGACGTGATCATCGAGCAGCCCGCGAGGCTCCGGGCGATCGATGACATGGCGCATGCCGTCGCCCGGCTCCCAGGACTCGTCCCAGATGCGACGCAGCACCCGGAGGGCCACGTCATTGCATTCCGGCCGGTCGAGAACCGCACCGGCCTGCAGCATCGCGCCGGCCAGCATGGCGTTCCAGTTGACGTACGCGGTCGTGTCCACGAACGGCGGACGGCGGGCATCACGCGCTGCCTTGAGCGCCGTGGTCGCGCTGACGAGTAGCGCCCGCTCCGCATCGTTGCGTGGTTCCTGTCGGCGCCACAGCACGTTCTTGCGCGGATTGTGGCGCATCTCTCCCGCATCGGTGATGTCGAACACCGCCTGGGCCACCGCGTACTCCGGCTCAGTGAGGGCGGCACGCGCCTCTTCGGGCGTCCAGGTCCAGTAGTCACCGTCGTCCCCCGGCTCGACGTCGGCGTCCTGGGATGCGAAGAACACGCCCCGCTCCTGGTCGGTGAGCACCTCGAGCACCCAGTTGACTATCCCATTCGCCACGTCGCGGAACAGTGGCGTCCCGAACGCGGCCAGGCCGGCGCAGTAGGCGCGCAGCAGTTCGGCGTTGTCGTAGATCATCTTCTCGAAGTGGGGGACGATCCATCGTTCATCGACGGCGTAGCGATGAAAGCCGCCACCGAGGTGGTCGTGGATCCCGCCGCGCGCCATCGCGCTGAGGCTCTTGTCCACGATTTCCCGCGGCCAGTCGGTTCGCGTGTCCCACCACCGCGCCAGGAGCAGCTCGAGCGCCCCCGGATGCGGGAACTTGGGCGCCGTGCCGAAGCCGCCGTATCGGACGTCGTACACCCGCGCGATCGCGTCGGCGCCGTGCTCCACCAGCGAGGCGGTGACCACCCCCGTCCTGGCTTCGTTCAGGGCCGCGGTGACGTGCTCGCGGATGGCCTGCGCGTTCGCCCGCACGCGGTCGGAGTCCTCGCGATACAGCCGCGCCACATGCAGCAGCATCGTCGCAAACCCCGGCCGGCCGGCAACGGGATCGTCGGGGGGAAAGTAGGTACCACCGAAGAACACGTCCCCGCCCGGAGTGAGGAACGCCGTCAGCGGCCAGCCCGACTGTCCCGTGAGGGCGGAGACTGCCCGCTGGTAGCGCGCGTCCACATCGGGACGTTCGTCCCGATCCACTTTGATGCAGACGAAATCACGGTTGAGGATCGCGGCGATGGCGGCGTCGTCGTACGACTCGCCGTCCATGACGTGGCACCAGTGGCACCACACCGCGCCGATGTCGAGCAGAATCGGCTGGTCGTGCGCGCGCGCGTGGGCGAAGGCCGCGTCGCCCCACGGGCGCCAGTGGACCGGCTGGTGAGCCGCCGAACGGAGATAGGCCGACGCTTCTCCGGCCAACAGGTTGGCCATGATGAGGAATGTAGCGGCGGCGGCCGCACCGGGGCCGGTCAGGTGACGGCCGAGCTACCCTCTTCGATCCGGGCCAACCGGGTGTAGTAGTCCGGCAGCTCCCGCAGGTGCGCCAGCGCGATCTTGCCCGTGAGAACCGGGTCGTCGCCGGTCACATTGGTGGCGGGATCGCGCGTGCCGTGCTCCAGCTCCACGTTGAGCCCGGCGGTGAATTCCTCTACATCTACCAGACGCCAGTCGATGCCGAGCTGCGTCCCGATACTGAGGGCGTCGGTTCGAGTAAACCGTTTCATGGGGCTCCTCGCGCTCGAGGTCGTACCGGGTTACCTACCACGGCGGGGATGGCGAGCACATGAGGGAGAGATGAAGCCTGGTTCACGCCCGTGGGTCACGCCCCCGATTCTCGCTGGGGTGGCCGTCGTCGCGCTGGTCGGCGTGTTTGTCGCCGTGCCTCCACTGCAGCAGGACGCCGGGTTCCATCGATTCGCCGACCGGCGTTCGCTGCTCGGCGTCGCCAATGCCCTGGATGTGTTGTCCAACCTGCCGCTGCTCCTGGTGGGTTTGCTCGGCGTACTGGTCGCCCGGGATCGGCGCTGCACGTTTGTTGACTCCTGGGAGCGCCTGCCCTGGCTGGTCATGTTCGGGGCGGTCGCCGCGACTGGGGTCGGGTCGGGGTTGTACCATCTCGCGCCTTCGAACACGCTGCTCGTCTGGGATCGGCTTCCGCAGACGCTCATTACCATGGGGCTGCTGACCGCAGTGATCGCCGAGCGCGTGTCTCTGCCCACCGCGCGTCGCATCTTTGGGCCGCTGCTCGCGGCCGGTGCAGCAAGTGTGTTCGTATGGATCGGAACGGGGGACCTGCGCCTCTACGCAGTGGTGCAGTTTCTCCCCACGATCGTGATTCCCCTGGTCCTGCTCGCGAACCCGCCGCGATACACCCGTGGTGTCGACCTGTGGATCGCGCTCGGCTGGTACGTCGTGGCGCGGTTGTGCGAGCTGCTCGACTATGAGATCTACGCTGATCTGGGCCTCAGCGGTCACACGCTGAAGCATCTGGCGGCAGCGGCTTCGGTGTGGTGGTTGGTGCGGATGGTCCGCCGACGGGCGCCCGTGAACCCGGGAGCTGCGCGGCTCAGCTCGACAGGTAGCCCAACACCGTCGCCGTGAGCAGGTCCGCACCAATGGTGAGGGCGCGCTCATCGATGTCGAAGGTCGGACTGTGATGCGGGGACGTCGGGCGGTCGGCCGGTGCGGAACCGACGAACGCGAAGCAGCCGGGAACCGCCGACAGGAAGTGCGCCATGTCTTCGCCACCCATTGACCGGACACCGGTCACCACGCCGCCTGATCCCACGGCTGCCACGGCGGCTGCGCGCATGACTGCGCTCATCTTGCCGTCGTTGACGACGGGTCCGCTCAGCCGGCGGTAGTCGATCTCGCAGCGCGCACCGAACGTCTCGCAGATGCCCCGCGCGGTGCGCTCCACGAGCTTCGGTGCTTCCTCATAGAAGCGTCCGCCGTATGAACGAACTGTGCCGCGCAGGAAGGCGCGGTCCGGCACGACGTTGTAGGCCTCGCCTGCGCGCACATGGGTGACCGACACCACGCCCTCTTCGAACGGATCCCGCCGCCGGCTGACGATCGTCTGCAGGGCGCTGGTCAGCTGCGCGGCCGTGACGATGGGGTCGATGGTCTGGTGCGGGTGGCCGGCGTGTCCCCCGCGGCCGATGATCTGAATCTCGAACAGATCCACGGCGGCCATCACGGGACCTTCGCTGATGGCGATCTTGCCGGTGGGGAGGTTGGCCCACAGGTGCAGCCCGAAGGCGGCGTTCACCGTCGGCGCGTCGAGGACGCCGTCCTCGATCATCGCCGCAGCACCGCCGTTGATCTCCTCAGCGGGCTGGAAGGCCAGCTTGACGCGCCCGGGGAGCGGGGCGTCCGCCAGGCGCCGCGCGACCTCCAGCCCGATCGCCACGTGCCCGTCGTGTCCACAGGCGTGCATCCGCCCCGGATGGCGCGACTTGAAGGGGAGATCAGTAGCTTCCTGTACGGGCAGACCGTCCATGTCTGCGCGTACCAGGACGCACCGCCCGCCCTCACGCCCGCGATCCGCGACCACCCCCGTCTTTCCCACCTCGGTGCGAACATCGTATCCCTGCGTCCCCAGCCGCTCAGCGACGATGCCTGCCGTGCGGGTTTCCTGGAACCCCAGCTCGGGATGCTCGTGTAGGTCGCGGCGGTCGGCGATCAGACGGTCAGCGTCGGTCGGTGGCAGCGTCATGGCTGGTATGAAGTCTACGGCACTCTTGCCGAGGGGCACAACGGCCGCAGCCGGCAGTGCTCGCAGCGCGGCCGGCGTGCCACGCAGGTCTTCCTGCCGTGCAGGATCAGCAGGTGCGAGACCAGCGTCCACTGGGATCGTGGCACCAGGGCCATGAGGTCCCGCTCGATCTTCTCCGGCGTCGATTCGCGGGTGAGACCGAGGAGTGCGGTGATGCGCTGGACATGCGTGTCCACGACGATACCGTCGTTCTTCCCGAACGCATTGCCCAGCACGACGTTCGCCGTCTTGCGACCGACGCCCGGCAGGGCGACGAGCGCCTCCATCGAGTCCGGTACGCGTCCGGCGTGCCGTTCGACCAGGGCTTGTGCCATGCCGATGATGGATTTGGTCTTGTTGCGAAAGAACCCGGTGGACTGGATTTCCCGCTCGAACACCCCGGGGTCAGCTGTCGCATACGCGTCAGCGTTCCGGTATTTCGCGAACAACGCCGGTGTGACTTGGTTGACGCGGGCATCGGTACACTGTGCCGACAGGATCGTCGCTACGAGGAGCTCGAGCGGATTGCGGTGGTCGAGGGCACAGGCGGCGTCGGGGAACTCCCGGCTGAGGCGGGCGATGATCCTGCGCGCGCGCGCCTTGCGCTCGGCGGGGGTCTCCGCCGGGCGCCCCCGGCGGCTGGCAGCGGTCGACCGGCCGGCGGCTCGCCGTCTCATGGGCAGGACGATAACGTGTGTGCGGTGATCACGGCACCAGGACGTAACGCTCACCGGTCGCGGCTACCTCCGCCGACGCGCGCGCGATCGGCAGCCCGCTGAGCAGACGGCAGGTCAGGAGCAGCAGCTCGCCGGCGTTCGCCAGCGAATAGATCCCGGCCGCCGCGCCGCCGTCCAACAGGGGCGTGAACGGGGCGGAGCCGTCGTCGCGTCGCGCCTCCACCAGCAGCTCGACGCCCGTCGCGTCATCCCGGTCGACCCGGCCTTCCACTGATACGGCGCTGAAACCCGGTCGGTGGCGGTGCATGCCGGAGATCCCGAGGACGGCGATGCTCCCCGCGATGGATGTCTCGGTCACGAACATGCCGTCGAGCGGCTCGGGAGTCTCGCCCGCCGCCGCAGCGCGCCACACGCGGTGTTCGGGCAGCTGTACGTAGAGGGCCGGGTGGATGAGGTCACCGCTGAGGGTCGCGCCCGCCGTGGCGCGGTCCAGCGCCGCGTCGCTCACGCGATACACCCAGCGACCCGCTGCCCAGTGACGGTACGCGTGGTGGAGCAGGCGGACGTACGCCTCGAGCGCTTCAGCCGGTGCTTCAGCGGGAACCAGCTGTCGCAGCAGCATGCCGACGGGGTGCACCAGGACGAAGGCGTCGCGGTCGGCCGACCTCCCCCCGGCGCGCTCCAGCGCGTCGGCAATGGCCGGGAAGTGCTCGGCGGCGAGGTCACCGAAGACCATGGTGAACGGCGTGGGACGGTCGGTCATGCGGCGGGCAGGAACGGGTCCAGCGCCGCGATGAACTCCGCGGTCGCTTCCACGTGGGGGCAATGTCCTGTCTCCAGCTCCACCAGGTCGGCGTCGAGCAGCTCGGCGTACATGCGACTACCCGCGATGGGAATGGGATCCTCGGTTCCGTGGAGTATGCGGGTGGGAGGGTGGGGCCCCGCGACGGCTCGCAGCCGCGGCCGCAGGTCGAAGTCCGCCCCGAGGCTATCCCACACGGCATGCTGAGTGCGGGCGGTCACGCGGAAGGGCGTGAGGTGACGTGCGTCCCGCCAGTCACGAAAGTATCCGGCGACTGACAACTCGAAGGCGCGGCGCCGGTACGTATCGGGATCTCGATCCCGCAATCCGCTGGCGCGCAACAGTGCGCGCTCCGCGGCGATCTCCGGTGCGGCGTTGCGGGTGCTGAAGACCCGCTCGAACTGGTGTCGAAACGCCGCCGTTGGCGACGCCGGAGCCACCAGCGCCAGCCGGGCGACGCGCCGTGGGTGCTCGACGTAGTAGAGCAGCGCCAGCAGCCCGCCCCATGAATACCCGAGCAGGGTGACGCGGTCGAGTTCCAGGTGCGCGCGCAGCGCGTCGAGGTCGGCGACGTGGTCGCGCCAGCCTACCGGCGTGTCGCGATCGACCGGCGAGCGGCCGCCGCCCCGCTGGTCGTAGTAGAACAGCTCGCGGCCGACTGCGAAGCGGTCGTACTGCGGGAGGAGGTAGTCGTGGTGCGCACCGGGGCCACCGTGGAGCACCACCACCAGAGGGCCGCTGCCCACGCGCCGGGTGAACAGGCGGACGCCGTTGACCGCGACGTGCACGACCGGAAGATAGCGGACCCGGAAACGGCGAGGGCGGCCCGAGTCGAGCCGCCCTCGCGTTGTCCTCACCCGACGGTGTCTAGAACAGCAGGCCGCCGGTGAGCACGAACTGCTCTCCGGCGCCCAGCTCGATTCGGCCCTCGATGAACGGCGTGAGCTTGCTGCCGGTCGCGAACTTCAGGCCACCCCCGAGATTGACTCCCAGGTCGCTGTTGGAGTTGCCGTTGGCAGAGGCGTACGCCAGCACCAAGCCACCGCCGGCGTAGGGTGTCAGCGCGTCGGCCTTCAACTGGTAGAAGACGTTGTAGTTGATCTCCCAGTAATTGAGGCTGTTGCCGGGGAAAAAGTAGTCGAACGACGCCGCCCCCCGCAGTGGCACCTTGGGGAACAGCTTCGCCAGCCCATGCTCCAATCGCCCGCCGATCCCGAAATCGCTGTTGTCCCCCCAGTCGGCTTGAACGCCGAACCGGACCTGCGCGGACAGTGGTGCCCCGGCGCACAGGGCCAGGAGGGCACACAGGGTGAGCGTCCGATGCTTCATTCCGTTTCCTCCGGGTTGGGTTGGTGTGCTATAGCAGCACGGCGAGGCCGTCAGCGACCTCCCGCACCGCCGCGTGCTCCGCGGGGCCGAAGCCCTCCGGCACGTCGGAGTCGATGTCGATCTGCCCCAAGATGGTCGGTCCGCGTCGGATGAGGACGACCAGCTCGGAGCGGGTGAAGGTGTTGCAGGCGAGGTAGTGCGCCGCTGCGCTGACGTCCGGTACGTTCTGATCGGCCCCCGAGGCGACAGCGGTGCCGCAGACGCCGGTACCCACGGCGATGCGGGTGTGGGGGGTCTCGCGCCCGGCGAAGGCCTCCAGCACGAGGTCGTCGCCGTGCAGCATGTAGGCGTACACGGACGTGAACGGGCCGCCCCACCCGCGGATGCGTTCGCAGGCCATGCGCAGCAATCCGCTGCGGTCGGCGTCATGCAGATGCGCGGCGCGCAGCGCGCGCACCACGCCGCGGGCGTCGAGGGGTGTCACGACCCGCGGCGTCCGAGGACGGCGGTGAACTCGAGTTCCTGATCGCCCCGCAGCACCCTCACGACGACCGTGTCGCCTGGCTGGTGGGCGTTGAGGGCATCGGTCATGTGGTACAGGTTGGCGATAGTGTGATCGCCCAGGCCGATGATGATATCCCCGGCCTGGAGTCCGGCGACGGCGGCCGGTCCGCCCGCCCGTACTCCGGACAGGCGCACGCCCCCCGGGGTGCCGCTCATGTCCGGTATCGTGCCGAGCGACGCGCTCGAACGACCGCTGGTGCTGACCTGCGGGCGCGGCACGTCGACGAAGGTCAGCGGGGCGGTGCGGTTGGCGAGGGCCATGGCCAGGTCGGCGGCGTAGTCCACGACCCGTACGATCCCGGGGGCGTTGATGCGATCCCAGTCGTCGGTGGCGCGGTGGTAATCCTCGTGCAGGTCCGTGAAGAAGTGAATCACGGGCTTATGGACCGCGTAGAACGACGCGTGGTCGCTCGGCCCCCAGCCATCCCCCGAGGCGCGCAGGTCGAACCGGTGCCCACCGTTTGATGCGGCACCCGTCGCGTTCAACGAATCCAGCAGGCCCCGCAATTCGGCTGCCGATTCCACGCCCAGCGCGAGCAACTTGTCATCGCGCAGGCGTCCGACCATGTCGAGATTGACCATCGCGTAGATCGAATCCACCGGCGCCGGAACGGGATTCTGGGTGTAGTAGCTCGACCCCAGCACACCAAGTTCTTCGCCGCTGAATGCCACGAACACAATGGAGCGGCCGGGCTCGCGCGCCGCCAGGCGACGCGCGATCTCGAGCAGGGCTGCGGTTCCTGACGCGTTGTCATCGGCCCCGTTGTGGACGCTTCCGGTGCTGTCGGGGTCCAGCGCGTTCGCACCGCCGCGCCCGAGGTGGTCGTAGTGGGCGCCGACGACGACCACCTGACCGCGCAGCGCCGGATCGCGGCCGCGCAACACCGCCACGACGTTGCGCGTCGTGCCACCACTCAGCCCCGCGTGGGCCAGGCCGGGGGCGTCCGCCGAGACAGTGAACTCCTGGAACCAGGAACCGTCCGGTCCCCCCGGTTCCAGTCCCGCGGTGCGAAAGGCTTCGGCGACGTAGGCACCGGCATCGGCGAGCCCCGGGGTCCCGAATCCCCGTCCCTCGCGCTCGTCGGCGGCGAGGTACTTGACGTCTTCAAGCACCCGGGCGGCGGCGATCGATCCTGTGTCCTGGGCTGTGAAGGCGACGGCGGCGAGCAGCAGGCTGGTAGCGAGCATGGCTACATATCTATGTGCGCCGGGACTGCCACGGTAGTTGTCGCGGACTCCCGCCGTGCCGGGCGGCGCCATAGCCCCAAGAGCGGCAGAGTGTTGCGTGCTCCGGGCCGGGCCCTACATTGGTGATGCTCATGTCTCAAGCCGAGACCTTCGCCAACCACCTGGCGCGGGCCGTTGAGTTGTTTCGCGACCCGGCAGCCAAGAAAGCGCAGAAACAGGAGTTCCGCGCGCTCGTGGCCATCCTCAAGGCCACGGCGGTCACGGTGCGCGCGCAGGACGAGCGACTCTCGGTCAATGACACCGCCGTGACGGATCCGGCGTGCGAGCCGTTGCGGCTCCGGCTCCGCGCGCATGGCGTCGAAGAGATCGTGTTGCCCCGTGACACCCCCGTGTCGCACATCTTCGAGTTGATACGCGCGATCGCTGAGGAGCCCGGTGGCCCGGAAGACATGGCCACACGGTTGCGCGCTTCCGGGGCGCACCGACTCGAGGTCTCCGTCCGCGGTCCGGAGGCGGCGGCGGAGACGCTGGTCGGCGACGACGCACTCGGCACCGGAGGGCTGCTGCGCGGCGATCCGATGGCCGAATTCCGCTCGGTGCCGGTGGCGGGAGCCGGGGGAGTGATCCAGGAAGCAACGACTCATGCGGAGGCCGACACGGCCTTGCCAGGCGCCGGGCGGGCCCGGGTGGGTTCGGATGCGTACGACATGACGGACACCCCCCGGGCAGAGCTGGCCCCGCCAGCCGAGGCGCCGCCGGCGCCACCGCGGGCACCACCGCTGGCCGCGGCCCCGGTTCCTGTCATTCCGCTACCACCGCCGCCCTTCACGCCGCCCTTTGCCGCGCCGTCTCCGTCGGCGGATGAAGGGAAAGGGGAGGCGCCCGACGAGGGTATCGGGGCCGCGAGCGGCATCGCACCGGCGGCGCCGCCGCCGCTCGAGCGCACGGCGCCGCCGCAGGCGTCCCCTCCGGCTCCGGCTCCGGCTCCGGCTCCGGCTCCGGCGCCCGAGCCCACGCCAGCGCCGCCGCCGGCTCCGACACCTCCCCCTGCGCCCCCGCCCGCGGCGGCAGCGCCCCCATCGCCTCCGCCGCCGGCTGCCCCGTCGCCCCCGCCTGCGCCCGTCGCAGGCGAGCCCCCGGCTGCGCCCGTGCCCCGAGTCGTCCCGCCGGCCGGGGTGCCGGTGGAGGCGCCGGAGCTCGCGGGCATCATGCGCGAGCCCGCAGCGGTGGAGCTGCCGGCGGACCTGCCGCGCGACGCGCCGCAGATCGCGCAGGACGCCGCGTCAGCGGCGTTCGCACCGGCCGTGGCGCGATCGCAGGAGGCGAGCCAGATCCTCCAGCAGCTCGCCACCGACTCACAGGGTGCGCACAGCGCGAATCTTCTGTCGGTGCTGGGGCGGCAGGTCGAGGCGGAAAGCCGGAATGGTCGGTGGGAGCTGGTGCTCGGCATCATGGCCGGCATCGTGCAGATCGAGCTGCTGCAAACCGACGAGTCCGCGCGCCGCCCGTACGGCATCGCACTGCGACGAATGCAGACCCGCTCCATCCTGCGCGAGATCGGCAACCTGACGCTGGTGCCGGCCCATCACGAAGATGCCGTCCGTGTGCTCCAGCGCGCCGGTCCCGATGGTGTCGAGATCCTCATGGACCTGCTCGTGTCGGCGCGGTCGAGCGAGGATCGACACGCGGTATTCAACGCTTTGTCGCGCATGACCGAAGGTACGGAGCAGCTGGTGCGGCTCCTGAACGATGCGCGCTGGTTCGTGATTCGCAACGCGGCGGAGCTCATCGGCGAGATGCAGATCGAGATGGCCGTGCCCAGTCTGGGAACAGCGCTCGATCATGAGGACGAGCGGGTGCGCAAGGCGGTGGCGCTGGCGCTCGCCAAGATCGGGACGCCACCCACCGTCGAGCACCTGCGACGCGCGTTGCGCGATGCCTCACCGGCGGTGCGGCAGCAAGTCGCGCTGGGCGTGGGGCGCAGGGCGACGGCGGCCGCGATGACGATCGTCGTGGCGCTGGAGGAGGAGTCTGATCCGGAGGTCGAGCGGGAGTTGACGCTCGGACTGGGTCGGATCGGCAGCCCCGACGCGGTCCAGGCGCTCATCAAGATGGTGCAGCCGGCGGGCCGCATCTTCGGGCGTAAGCCCGTGGCGAAGCGCCTCGCGGCGCTCGAGGGGCTCAGGATCGCCGGGACGCCCGCGGCCATGGGGACGCTCCAGGGGCTGGCTAACGATTCCGACAAGCAGGTGAGGGGCGCTGCACAAGCTGCACTGCACGGGTTGCGGGCGCGCGAGGAGCGCACCACCGCCGCACCGGACGAGTAAGGCCCGGGGTTGTTCCCCGCCAATCCGACCTATCGCGGTACGAAGTCCATCCGGGGCGTGAGCCTTCGCGCAAACGCGGCGATCAGGCGCGACGCCCGCTCGAGATCTTCCAGCACCACCATCTCGTTGGGGCTGTGCATGTAGCGGTTGGGGATGGAAATGAGGCCAGTGGGGATCCCGCGCAACGCGCTGGCGACGGCGTCCGCGTCGGTGCCAGTGTCATGCGGCGCCGCCTGCACCGTGTACGGCATGCGCTCGGCCTCGGCGCATTCCACCAGCAGATCGAAGACCAGCGGATGCACCGCCGAACCACGTGAGAACACGGGGCCGCCACCCAGGCGGTGATCGCCGTGCAGCTTCTTCTCGGAGCCTGGATGGTCCGTGGCGTGCGTGACGTCGACGACGAGCGCAACCTGCGGATCAAGTCCCACCGCGCTGGTCCGCGCTCCGCCACCGGTCCATGCAATTTCTTCCTGGGTGCTCGCCACGGCGATCACCGCCGCATGCGCCGGGCGATCAGCCGCGAGTAACCGCAGCGCCTCGGCGACGACAAAGGCCCCGATCCGGTTGTCGATACTGCGGGACACGATGCGGCCATTCGGAAATGTCGCCACTCGGGCGTCGAGCACTGCCGCGTCACCCACACGCACTCGGGTGCTCGCCTCCGCTCGGCTGGTGGCCCCGATGTCGATCCACAGGTCCTCGATCTTCGAGATCTTGTCCCGCTCGTCCTTCTTGATGAGATGAATGGCCTTCTTGCCGATCACCCCCGGCACCGGTCCGCCACGGGCCGCGACGATCACGCGCTGGCCCACCAGCACCTGGGAGTCCCACCCGCCGATGCCGGCGAAGTACAGGAATCCGTCGTCGTCGATGTGAGTGATCTGGAGTCCGATCTCGTCGATGTGCCCTACGCACATGAGGCGCGGGGCCCCCGCGGGATTCACCGCCGCTGCGGTGTTGCCGCGCGTATCCGTGTGGACGTCGTCCGCTACCCGTTCCATCTCTTCGCGCCAGATCCGCGCCGGGGCGGTCTCGAAGCCGGACGGGCCGGGGGTGTCGAGTAGGCGTTGCAGGAAATCGAGCGATGTCGTACCCATGCGTGTGTTCGCGGTCGATGGTCAGCCAGCAAACCTGACCCGCGTGGCTCAACGGGCGGTCAAAAACGGGGGGAAAGTGTACTCCCTTCGTGTGGAGGGGGATAGGGGGCGGTCGGTTACCCTACCGGCGGGCGCTGCGGGCCCCTAGCATTGCTGGTCTCGCGGCGGTGCGGCCGCCCCGCAGCGGCCAACGGCGGGTGCCCGGCACGCGTATCACTGGACGAGATGGATCTGGAGGATCTGCTGCGACACGCCACTTCGCCGCACCGTTGGCTCGGATTCGTCCTGCTCGCGGCGGCCTGCGGCACGGGGGAGGCATCGCGCTCGCAGGAGTCGGCGGGGGCCAGCGGCGTCTCCACAATCCCGGTGGCCGCGCAGGCCGTGGCCCGGCGCGACCTGTCGCGCTCGGTGGTCGTGGCGGGTGCCGTGGAGCCCGTCCGTACGGTCGGCGTCAACGCACAAACCTCGGGCACCGTGCTCACGATCGCCGTCCAGGAGGGTGATCGGGTGAAGGCCGGCCAGCTCCTCGCCGAGCTGGACGGGCGCGAGACCGCAGCCCAGCTGGCGCGGGCCCGGGCGGTGCTGGAGAGCGCGGCGGCCGCGTTCACCCGCGATTCGGCGCTGCATGTGGGGACCATCATCACGGATGCCGAGTTCGAGCGCAGCCGGGCTGCGTTCGAGGTTGCGAAGAGCGACGTGGCGCTGTGGCAAGCCCGTCGGGCGTTCACGCGCATCGTGGCACCGAGCGCGGGCGTCGTGACGGCCAAGCTGGTCGAAGCAGGGAGCGCGGTGTCGCCGAACCAGCGTGTGATTGATCTGGCCGACGTTTCCCTGTTGGTGGTGCGTGTCCGCCTTTCAGAGATGGATGTGGTGCACGTCGCCCCCGGCGCGGCCGTTGCCGTGCGACTCGATGCCTATCCCGCCGTGTCGCTTGCCGGACAGGTTCGTCGCGTGTTCCCGAGCGCCGACCCGCAGAGCCGGCTGGTACCGGTGGAGGTCGCGCTCGGCCCGCGGCCTGCGGGGGTGTTCGTGCGGCCCGGCTTCCTGGCTCGCGTGGAGTTCGCGCTCGAGCGCCGCGCCGATGTGCTCGCCATTCCCGCGGCGGCCGTTGGGGTCGCGACCGCCGGTACCTTTGTTTACGTGGTGGAGGCCGACACGCTGGCGGTGCGGCCGGTCGTGGTGGGCGTCACGGCGGAAGGCTGGGTGGAGGCCCTCGGGGGTCTGCGGGAAGGTGATCAGGTCGTCGTGTCGGGCCACGCCAATCTGCGGTCCGGAGCGCGGGTTGTGGTACGGACCGCACCCCTCGAAACCGTGCCGCCGGGGACGTGACGACTCCCGCGCGGCGCAACCTCCCGAGTCTGTCGATCCGGCGGCCGGTCGGGACCCTGGCACTCGCGTCGGTTGTGGTGGTGCTCGGTCTGGTGCATCTCGACCGGCTTCCCCTCGATCTGCTGCCACAGATCATCTATCCCCAGGTGCGTGCCAGCGTCAACTATCCCGGAGTCGCGCCGGAGATCATGGAGGAACAGGTCACGCGGGTGCTCGAGACGGCCCTGGCGACGACCGAAAACCTGGTCCGCATCGAGTCCGAAACCGCTGAGGGACGCGCCAGCGTCGATCTTCATTTCCGATACGGGACCGACGTCAACTTCGCCCTGCAGGATGCATCGAAGAACCTCGACCGCGCGCGCGCGCGGCTCCCCCGCGATGCCGAGCCCCCGACGATCTTCAAGTTCGACCCGTCGCAAATCCCCGTGTTCGAGGGGGCGTTCAGCTCCGCATCGCGCAGTCTGGTGAATCTCCGGGACTGGGTGGACCTGCGCCTGCGACCCCAGCTGCTGACCATCGAGGGTGTTGCATCGGTCGATGTCGCCGGCGGCTTGGTGCGCGAGATCCGCGTGACGCTCGATCAGGAGCGCCTGCGCTCCTACGGGCTCACGGTGTCGCAAGTGCTTGACGCGCTGCGGGACGAAAACCAGGACGTCGCCGTGGGGAACGTCACCTCCCGTGCCTATGAGATCGGTGGCAAGACGGAGGGCCGGTTCCGCAGTGTGGAGGACATCCGGGGCGTGCTGCTCGACGCGCGAGGCTCCGGACAGCGGGTCCCCCTGTCGGACGTGGCCACGGTCTCCGACACCAGCCGCGAGCAGCGCATCTGGGCTCGGATGGATGGGGTCCCGGCGGTCCGGCTGTCCATTCGCAAGCAGCCGGACGCCAATACCGTCGTCGTGGCGTCCGAGGTTCGCAGACGGATCGAGCAGCTCCGCGAGTCGCATTTCATCCCGGCCGACGTCGGGTTCGAGGTACTGTCGGATCAGTCGTACTTCGTCCGCAACGCGGTGCGGGCGGTCCGCGACGCCGCCGCACTCGGCGGGACGCTCGCGATGTTGGTGGTCCTGCTGTTTCTCGGGAGCCTTCGCAAAACGTTTATCGTCGGGCTGGCGATTCCGCTGGCGGTGCTCGCCACCTTCGTGATGATGGGGCGCAGCGGCCTCACCCTGAACATCATGACCCTGGGCGGGCTGGCGCTGGGCGTTGGGATGTTGGTGGACAACGCCATTGTGATGCTGGAGAACATCTTCCGTCACCGGAGCGCGACGCGGGACGCCACCGAGGCGGCGCACGAGGGGGCGGCCGAGGTGACGTCAGCGGTGGTGGCGTCCACCCTGACCAATCTGGCCGCCGTCGTGCCCTTCCTGCTGATTTCCGGACTCGCGGCGTTGATCTTCCGGGAGCTCATCCTCACCATCTCGTTCGCGATCGTCGCTTCGCTGGCGGTCGCCCTCACGCTGGTGCCCACTTTGTCGGCCCAACTGGCGAAGGTTCGCCGCTCCAGCGGGCTCGACACGACGCGTCCGATCCGGGCGTTCGCCGCCCTGCTGGAACGAGCGCGGCAGGGATATCGGGGGCTGGCGGGCCGGCTGGTGCGCCGCCCGGCGACGGTGCTGGCGGTGGCGTTCGCGGCGCTGGTCGCCGTCGGCTTGGCCACCCGCGGCATCGGGAGCCAGTTCCTCCCGCCCGTCGATGATGGACAGGTGTCGGTCCGGTTCACGCTGGCGCCCGGCACGTCGCCCCAGCGGACCAATGAAGTGGCCGGCTGGCTCGAGGATGCGGTGCGCCGGATGCCGGCGGTCCGGCACGTGTTCGTCACCGCCGGCGGGTTCTTCTTCGGGAGCGGTACTTCGGAGCGCGCGGGACGTGGCTCGATCGACGTGCAGCTCGCCCCCCTCGCCGAGCGGGCCGACATGCCGGCGGCGCGGTGGGTGACTCTGATGCAGGCGATGATCGACTCACTCGCGATTCCCGGAGCCCGGATCACCGTGCGGCCGCCCCGCATCCGGGGGTTGCGGACCAACGTGACGGGGTCGGACGTTGCTGTGAGCGTGCAGGGCGATAACCTCGACACGCTGGAGGCGCTCGGCGGCGAGGTGTTGCGACGGCTCGAGCGGATTCCGGGGCTCACCTCGTTGCAGCCGTCGACCGAGGAGGCCAGTCCGCAGCTCAAGATCAAGGTGGATCGCCAGCGCGCGGCGGATCTCGGATTGTCCGCGGCTGCGGTGGGGCTGACGGTGCGGACCGCGCTCGATGGTGCGATTCCGACGCGGTTCACCGACGGGCCCAACGAGTACGACATCCGCGTGCGCCTGCCCCGCGAGCGCTTCACCAGTCCCGAGGACGTGGGTGCCGTGGCCCTGTTCGCTGGCCGCGAGCGCCCGGTGTACCTGCGCGATGTCGCCGATGTGACCCTCGGCCTGGGACCCAGCTCGATTCTGCGTGCGCAGCAGAATCGCCAGCTCCGCGTCACGGGTGACGTCAACACCGACGTCACGACGGTCGGTGAGGCCGCTCGCGAAGCGCGGGCTCGACTCGCCGACTTCACGCTGCCCGCGGGCTACGGCCTGATCTACGGTGGAGAGGAAGAAGCGATCCGCGAAAACTCGCGGAACCTGCGTGTCGTGGTCCTGCTCGCCGTCTTCCTCGTCTTCGTGGTGATGGCGGTGCAGTACGAGAGCCTGGCCAACCCGCTCGTCATCCTGGTCTCGGTTCCGCTGGCGCTGATCGGCGTCGGTCTCGCGCTGCTGGTGACGGGGATCCCCGCGAGCGCGCCGGTCCTCCTCGGTATCATCCTGCTGGCGGGGATCGTCGTCAACAACGCGATCCTGCTGGTGGAGTACGTGGAGCTGGAGCGCGCCCGAGGGCGCCCCACCATGGAGGCGGTGGTCGAGGCGGGCGTAGTGCGCCTCCGTCCGATTCTCATGACGACGCTGACCACCGTACTGGGCATGCTGCCGCTGGCAATCGGAATCGGGGAAGGCGCCGAACTGATGCGGCCGCTGGCGGTGACGGTGGTGGGCGGCCTGTCCGTGGCCGCGCTGCTCACGCTGTTCGTGATTCCCTGCAGCTACCTGGTGGTCGATGGCGTGGCGTCGCGGTTGCGCGGGTGGCTGCTGGGCATCCCGGTGCCGCAGCGAGCCGCAGCACCGGGCGACTGAGTCGCTGTGGTGGCCGAGCGCGGGACCGCGGGCCATCTTCCCGGTACATGACGCCCCCGACCGACCGCCTGTTCCTCGATTTCCAGGCGGCCCTCGCCGGCCGCTACTCGCTGGAGCGCGAGCTGGGGCGGGGCGGCATGGGGATCGTCTACCTCGCGCGCGAAGTCCGGCTCGACCGGCCGGTGGCGATCAAGCTGCTGCCCCCCGAGCTGGCGGCGCACGAACCCCTGCGGGACCGGTTCCTGCGCGAAGCCCGCACCGCGGCGAAGCTGGTGCATCCCCACATCGTGCCGATCCACGCCGTGGACAACGTCGCCCGGTTCGTCTTCTATGTCATGGCGTATGTGCGTGGCGAGACGCTCGCGCACCGCATCGCCTCGCGCGGAGCCCTGCCGCCCGCTGAGGCGACCAGGATTCTGCGGGAAGTCGCGTGGGCTCTGGCGCATGCGCATGCCCAGGGGGTGGTGCATCGGGACGTGAAGCCGGAGAACATTCTGCTCGAGGGCGGGTCGGGCCGGGCGTTGGTGACGGACTTCGGCATCGCTCGCCAGGTTGAAGCCAGCGGTCCGACGGGTGTTGGCGAAGCGCTCGGGACGCCCGATTTCATGAGTCCCGAGCAGGCCAGCGGCGAGCGGGTGGACATCCGCAGCGACGTGTACTCCCTCGGCGTCGTGGCGTTCTACGCGCTGTCGGGCCGGCTGCCATTCACGGGCCCGACGGCGGTGGCGCGGATGTCTCAGCACCTCACCCAGGCACCGCCGCCGCTCCCGACGGTGGCGCCCGGCGTCCCGCGGGCGCTGGCGGGCGTCGTGGGCCGCTGTCTCGCCAAGGAGGCCGGGGACCGGTATGCCGACGGCGCCGTCGTCGCTGAGGCCCTGTCGATCGCCATGGATCGTCGGCGCGAATTGCCAAGCGCGCTGCGCATGTACCTCGCCGAAGCGGACAGCATCTCGGGCCACCGGCTGTTTCCATCGCTGCTGCTGGGCGGCATGGCGATCTGGCTCGTGCTGTCCCTCACGCTGACCCCGATTCCGTTATCGGGTCCGCCGTGGGTGGAGCGCCTGCTCGACCTGGTGCGGCTGGGGGCATTGGGTGGCGCGCTGCTCGGCCCGGTGGGGATAGGGCTCCACCGCTTGCGGCGTGTGGTGCGGGCCGGCCACGAGCATGAGGAACTGGTCCGCGCCCTCGCCGCGGACGCCGCCCGACTGCGGGAGGATCAAACGGCTGTGACGGGCCGTGCCCCGGGGCCGCACCAGAACCTCATTCACCGGGTGTGGCTCGCCGCGACGACGGTGTTCGCGGGGTTTGCCATATCCGCGCTCCTCGAGTTCGACTGGGTCTTCCCGGAGATGATGGGGGCGGTGGCGGGCGTCACCGCGGCGATCTCACTGCTCGGGGCCGGCCCGGCGTGGCGCGCCAGCGTCTTCGGCGGGGCCCGCCAGCGATTCTGGGACTCGCGTCTCGGGCGTTGGCTGTTCCGGCTGGCGGGAATCGGGCTGCCGCGCGCTGCCGTACCCGACGAACGCGACGACCGACCCACCGAGCTGGTGGTGGGGCTGGCGGCCGAAGCACTGTTCGACGCCCTGCCACGAGAGATCCGGCGCACCCTGCCCGACCTCCCGGACGTGGTGCGCCGCCTGCGCGACGACGCTCAGCGCGCCCGCCGCCACTGCGACGCGCTCGCGGAAGCGCTGGTGGCTGCGGACGCGGACGCGGTCGGCCGGGCATGGCAGCGGGACGCGCCGGGCCTCGCCGAGCGCCGCGCCGCGGTGGTGGATGATCTGCGCGCCGAGCAGACGCGTGCCCAGCGCCGGCTCGTCGAGACCGTGGCTGCGCTGGAGACCATACGCCTCGATCTGCTGCGCCTGCGCGTTGGTGCCGGATCGGTGGAGAGCATCACCGCCGACCTTTCGGCGGCGCGGAGCCTGAGTGAAGCCGCCGACCGGTTGCTCGCTGCGGCGGGGGAAGTGCACGATCTGCTGCCGGAAGCCAGGGACACGCCAGGCGGCGGTGGGGCCGACGGGATGGACCGGTGACCGCCGGCCGTGGCGGTCCCCGTCTCTCCGCTCCCGATCGCCTGTTTCTCGATTTCCAGGCAGCGGTAGCGGGCCGCTATTCGCTCGAGCGTGAGCTGGGTCGCGGTGGGATGGGCGTGGTCTACCTCGCGCGGGAGGTGCGGCTCGACCGGCTGGTCGCCATCAAGGTGCTGCCGCCGCACCTCGCCGCGGTCGAATCGCTGCGTGACCGGTTTCTCACCGAAGCGCGGACCGCGGCAAAGCTGTCGCATCCCCACATCGTGGCGATCTACGCCGTTGATGAAACGGGCGCGTTCGTCTATTACGCCATGGCGTATGTGGATGGAGAGACGCTCACCGAGCGGATTCGGTCGCGCGGGCCACTGCCCCCGTCGCAGGTTCCGCGGCTGCTGCGTGAGGTCGCGTGGGCCCTCGGATACGCGCATGCGCAGGGCGTGGTGCATCGCGATGTGAAGCCCGACAACATTCTCATCGAGACCGCCTCCGGGCGCGCGCTGGTGACCGACTTCGGGATCGCCTCGGTCGTGCGCGAAGCCAGCACGCTCGACGGGGGCACGGTGACCGGAACGCCCGAGTTCATGAGTCCCGAGCAGGCTCTGGGCGAGCCGCTCGACGGTCGCAGCGATCTCTACGCGCTCGGCGCCGTCGGCTATTTCGCGTTGTCCGGGCGACTGCCGATCGAGGGGGAGACGGCGACCGCGGTGCTCGCGAAACAGGTGACCGAGTCGCCGCGCGCCCTGGCGGAGGTGGCGGAGGGAGTGCCGAGGCGGCTCGCCCAGGTGATCGAGCAGTGTCTCGCCAAGCCGCCGGACGAGCGTCCCGAGAGTGCCGGTGTCGTCGCGGAGCGGCTCGGCGTGGCCCTCGAGCAGCGCCGCGAGCTGCCCGTCGCGCTGCGCGTCTTCGTCAAGCGGGGCGCGCGACTGTCGGGGCCCGGCAGTCTCCTGTACCTGGCGTTCGGCCTGCCGACCCTCGTGTTCACCGCGGCGGCGCTGGCACCCCGCGGGGCGGAGGGACTGGCCGCGCTGGCCGCGTTCGTCACGGGGACCACGGTGGTACCGCTCGTGGTGCTGGTCACCCGTGCGCGCCGTATGCTGGCCTCGGGCTTCGACCACCAGGACCTCGGCCCGGCCTTCCGCCGCGAGCTCGAAGAGGGACACGAAGAGCGCCTCTTCGAGTACGGCCGCACGGCACCGTTCCTCGAGCGCATCATGGGGTTCGTCACAGTTGCCGGGCTCGGCGGCGCGGCCTTCTCGGCGCTGCTCATGGCGGTGGTCCCATCCTGGTGGCGGACAATCGGTGAGTGGGTGGGACCGTTGTTCGGGCTCTCGTCATTCGCCGCGAGCGTGGGCGGCATCGGCTGGATGTACCAGCTCAACCGGCGGGTCGATCTCGACACACGCATCTGGTCGTGGCTGTGGACCGGTCGCGTGGGGCGGCTGCTCTTCCGGGTGGCGCGCCCCTTCCTCCGGGCTCGAGCCGTTGCCGCATTCACCACGCACCGCGCCACCGAGCTCGCCCTCGGACTGGCGGCAGAAAAGCTGTTTGCAGACCTGCCCCGCGACACCCGCAGGCGCCTCCACGAGCTACCCGCCACCGTGCGGCGACTCGAAACCGATGCGCAGCGAATGCGCGCACGGCTGGAGCAGCTCAATGACGCGATCGGATTCGGGCCTGCTGGTGAGGCAGCTGATCCGCCCAGCGAGGTGGGCGCGCGCCGCGACGCCGTGCTGGCCGATCTGCGGCGCGAGCGCGAGCGGGTGCAGCACCGCCTCACGGAGGCTGTCGCCGCTCTCGAGACGATCCGGTTGAACCTGTTGAAGCTCCACGCCGGGTCGACGACGGTGGAAACGCTCACCACCGACCTGGGTCTCGCGCGCGACGTGGCGCGGGAGATCGATCTCCTGCTG
>QKHC01000117.1 GCA_003251175.1 Gemmatimonadota bacterium | reverse complement strand
CTCGCGGCGCAGCTCTTGCATCAACGGACGGGTCGCACTGCCGGCAATGGGTCGCTCATGCGCACCGCGCCCATCGGGCTGATGGCGGGGCCGGCGCCCTCCGACCCCTCCTCGCCGGGCCACACGATGGACACGGTAGCGAGCTGGGCGCGCGCGGTGAGCGACCTGACGCACGGGGATCCCGAGACGGGGGACGCCGCCGTGCTGTGGTCGGTGATGATTCACCAGGCCGTGACGCACGGCGTCGTGGATGCCGGCTCGGCCGTGGCATGCCTGCCGCAGGCTCGGCGCGCGCTCTGGGCTGGGAGGCTCGCGGAGTCGGCCGATGCGAGGCCCGGCGACTTCCCGCGGAACGGCTGGGTGGTACACGCATTGCAGGCGTCGTGGGCAGCGCTTCACCGCGCCGGCCTGGACCTGACTGATGACCTCACCGCGACGTCGGACGGCTTTGTCGCCGCGATGCAGGAGGCGGTGAACGCCGGCTCCGATACCGACACCGTGGCAGCCATCACGGGAGCGCTGGCCGGGGCCTTCGTGGGCGTCGACAGGATTCCCGCCGGGTGGCGCGACGCGGTGCACGGCTGGGGTGGCGAGGGCATCGTGATGCGCGCGGCCCAGCTCGAGCAGCTGGCTCTGGCCGTGCGGGCAAACTCGGGTGGGGCTCGGCTCTAGGCGACGTCCGCAGCGCCCGATACCAGGGCCCCTGCGAGGGCGGCGAGCGTCTCGCTCGTGCCAGCGTCGATCTTGACGTCGGCCCGCTGATCGCGCGCCGTGACCCCGCGGTTGATGATCACGATGGGCACCCCGCGCCTGTGGGCGCGTTCCACCAGCCGCACCCCCGAATTGACCGCGAGGGACGATCCGGCGACCACCAGGGCATCGGCCGCGTCGACGATCTGTTCCGCCGCGAGCCGCTGGGGTGCGGGGACGAGCTCGCCAAAGAAGACCACGTCGGGCTTGAGGACGCCGCCGCACACGGTGCACGCGGGGACCACGACGTGCTCCCAGGTGGTGGGGAGGACGTCGCCGTCGGGGCCGAGTTCTACGGCGTCGGGCGTGGCGAGCGTGGGGTTGTCGCGCACGATGCGTGCGGCCATCTCCTCGCGCGGGAGCTGCGTGCCGCAGCTGAGGCACGTCACTGTGCGCATGTTGCCGTGCAGCTCGACGACGCGGTGCGAGCCCGCGCGCAGGTGCAGGCCGTCCACGTTCTGCGTGACGAGGCCGGTGACGATGCCCGCGTGCTCGAGCGCCGCGAGCGCCTTGTGCCCGGGGTTGGGTTGTGTGGAGGCGAACCGCCTCCACCCGAGGTGCGAACCCACCCAATAGCGCTTGCGCATGACCTCGCTGCCGATGAAATCCTGCGCCGTCATGGGGTTGCGGCGGGGCGCGTGGGGGCTGCGGTAGTCGGGGATCCCGGAGTCGGTGGAGAGGCCCGCGCCGGTGAGCGCGGCGATGGTGCGGCCGGCGAGGAGCTCGAGCGCGCGGTGGAGGGCGTCGAGGGGCGGCTGCTCGCCGGGTGTCGCGGGCGGGACAGCCTCGCTGGTCACGTGATGCCTCCTGGATTGATGGACCGCTCTCTCGATGGTCGCACTGGCGTGCCTCGCGAGGTCGGCGGCAGTGCGCGCGGACTCGCCTGTGGATAACCCCGGCCAGGCCGTGTTTATTCACATCCCAGGTTCGGCGCCAGCGCGGACTGACCGTCACCGTGCGCGAGCCGTGACGCGACGAATACGTGACGGTTGACGACTGCGCGGTTACGCCCTCGCCTGGTCCCGAGTGCGGAGCTCCTGTGCCTGCGCGTTCTGAAGCAACTCGCGCAACGCTGGAATCTCACGGGGTTCGCGCTCCAGCATTGCCTCGAATCGCTCGGCTTCGCTCGCCGTCAGTCGCGTCACGTGTGCCTGAAGCACGACTGCACGTGCACGGTCGAGCGCGGCACCGAGCACAAACGACGTCATGTCCTGACCGTTCTCTTCAGCAGCACTCTTGATGAGAGCAAGGTTGTCCTCGCTCACGCGCATGTTGATGCGACTCTTAGGCGCGTTCATGACTCTCTCAACTCCCCCTCTTGGCGCGTACATCCTACATATGTACAAACGTCAGTGACAAACGAAGTGTTACCGATGTCACTTACATCCCTAGCTCGGCGGGCCGAAGTTTCGGAGCAACTCGCGCGTGGGCAGCGCAAGCCGGTCACCGGAGTCGACGAGCGCCTCAAAGCCGAAGGCCTCGTAGAAAGCCCTAGCGCGGGCGTCGATCGCATCAACGACAACAGCCTCAAAACCAATCGACTCCGAGGTCCGGGCCAACGTGAGAAGCGCATGCGCCAGGGTCAACTTGCCCAGCCCCGAACCCTGGTATCGAAGGTCTACAGCAAGCTGCGCGATCAGCATCGCGGGGACCGGGTAGCGCGAGCGCCCAAACGCGCGAGAAGCCTGCGCATCTTCTAGGCCGATCTCGTGTGCAATCAGCGTGAAGAAGGACGCGATGCGACCGTCGAACGTGGCCAACCCGAGGTGCGTCCGCACGTTGTTTCTGCGCTCCTGCTGCCCGGCCTGGGTGACAAACCACCGATTCAGCAGAGCGTTGCCGCAGTCGAAATCGCGCCGCGGCAAGTCCGGATTGAACACGGTGAACGCGATGAGGCCCTCAGTCATATCCCCTCCCCGTCCGCCAGGCTGGCACGAGCCCCGGCCCGCGGCAAGTGGCGACGCGTCCAGGGCTGGCCACCCCGGCATCGGCCCGCCTGACGCCACGAAGCGGCGCACGCCTCCCCACAAGAGAAGACGCGCGCCGCGTCGCTAGTCGCCCTTCACGTTGACGATCTGCCTGAGCGTGTACTGGATCTCCACCAGGTCGCTGGCGTCTGCCATGACCTGATCGATGTCCTTGTACGCCGCCGGGATCTCGTCGATGAAGGCGTCGGTGTCCCGGTACTCGATGCCCACCATGGACGCCCTCAGGTCCTCCTGCGTGAACGCCCGCCTGGCGGCGGACCGTGAGTACACCCGCCCCGCGCCGTGCGGCGAGGAGTTGATGGACAGCGCGTTGCCCAGCCCGGTCACCACGTAGGACGCGGTGCCCATCGAGCCCGGGATCAGGCCCCACTCCCCCTCCCGGGCGGAGATGGCGCCCTTCCTGGACACCCAGACCTCCTTGCCCCAGTGCCTCTCCTTGGCGGAGAAGTTGTGGTGGCAGTTGATCCGCAGCTGCTCGTCGACGGTGACATCCATCCACCGCTGGAACTGGTCGATGACCCGGTCCATCATCTCCTCTCTGTTGGCCAGGGCGTAGGCCTGGGCCCAGAGAAGATCGGCGATGTAGTCGTCGAACTCGGGCGAGCCCTCGACCAGGTAGGCGAGGTCCTTGTCCGGCAGCGAGATCCAGTACCTGGACATCACCGCGTGGGCCACGGCGATGTGGTGCTGGGCGATCCTGTTGCCGATGCCCCGCGAGCCGGAGTGCAGGAAGAACCAGACCCCGCCGTGCTCGTCGGCGCTCACCTCGATGAAGTGGTTGCCGCTTCCCAGCGAGCCGAGCTGCAGCCTCCAATCCCGCATGAGCACATCGAACCGCGCGACCTGCTCGGGCGTGGCCGCCTGCTCGAGCGCCTCGACCCTGGCGGCCGCGGTGTCCCGCAGCTTCCGGTTCTTGGCGCCCGCGCTCAGCGGGATGGCCCGCTCGATCTGCTGCCGCAGCGCGGCCAGATCCCTGCCCGCCAGGTCCTCCCTGGTGAACTGGGTCTTGACCGCGATCATCCCGCAGCCGATGTCCACA
>QKHC01000068.1 GCA_003251175.1 Gemmatimonadota bacterium | reverse complement strand
CTACGCCGTCCTGTTCAGCACCGGCATGGAGGTCCGCCGCCTCGACGTCCCCGGCGTGGAGGAGCTGGTCGGCGCGGGGGTCTACTACGGCGCCGCGCTGACCGAGGCCGCCACCTACCGGGGACGCGACGTGTTCGTGGTCGGGGGCGCCAACTCTGCCGGTCAGGGGGCGATCTTCTTTTCCCGCTACGCGCGCAAAGTCACCGTGGTGGTGCGCGGCACGGGACTCCACGCCATGTCCCAGTATCTCGTCGATCGCATCCACGAGACCGCCAATATCGAAGTCCTGACGGGCAGCCGGATCGCCGCGGCGCGCGGGACCGATCGACTCGAGGCGGTCACCGTGGCCGACGTGGCGTCAGGCGAGACGCGCGAGGTGCCGGCCGCCGCGGTGTTCGTCTTCATCGGCGCCGCCCCGCGCACCGAGATCCTCGCCCACCTGGTGATGCGCGACCCCGAAGGGTTCATTCTGACCGGCCGCGATGTCATGATCGGTGGCAAGCGACCGCCGGGGTGGAGCGCCGATCGCGATCCGTTCCTGTACGAAACCAGCGTGCCCGGTGTCTTTGCCGCGGGCGACGCGCGCCACGGGTCCGGCAAGCGCGTCGCGGCGGCGGTGGGCGAGGGGTCCGCCTCCATCGGCATGGTGCACCAGTACCTGCAGACCGTCTGACCACCCCCACACACTCACCGACCCGGAGGCAGATGGACATGGCCGATGCCAATCTGGTTGACCGCCTGGCGGCCCTGCCCAAGCTCGCGGGGATCCCCCGCGAAGAGTTGTCGTGGCTCGTCGCCCACGGCGACCTCGAGGTGCGCGAAGCAGGCTGGGTCGTCGCACCGAAGGGCAAGCGCATCGAGAAGCTGTGGATTCTCCTCTCCGGACAGATCGCCGTGCGGGTGGATCGCGGCGCGGGACCCCGGCTGGTCATGGAATGGCATACCGGCGACGTCGGGGGCATGCTGCCCTACTCGCGGATGACCGGACCACCGGGCGACAACTTTCTCGAGGAACGCAGCGAGCTGCTGGTAGTCCACGAGCGGCACTTCCCCGAAATGATCCATCGGTGCCCGACCTTCACCGCGCTGACCGTGCACATCATGCTGGACCGCGCACGCAGCTTCAACACCAGCGACCTGCAGGACGACAAGATGATCTCGCTCGGGCGACTGGCGGCCGGCCTGGCCCACGAGCTCAACAACCCCGCGTCCGCGACGGTGCGCGGCGCCAAGCTGCTGCTCGCCGGCCTCGCGGAAGCGGACGGCGCGTCACGCGCGCTGGGCGCCGCCGGCGTGACTCCCGAGCAGCTGGCTTCGATCGAGCGCACACGCGCCGCCTGCCTGGAGACGCCTGGCGGCACCGTGCGCTCGCCGATCCAGCAGGCCGACCGCGAGGATGCCATTGCCGACTGGCTGGTGCGCCATCAGTCTGACGTCGCCTACGCCGCGCCACTCGCCGATACCGCGGTCACGCTCGATACGCTCGATGAGCTCGCCCGCGTGACGTCGGGCGGTACACTCGACGCCGCCCTCCGCTGGATCGCGACCGGCTGCGCGACACGCGCGCTGGCCACCGACATCGAGCGGGCGGCGACCCGCATCTACGATCTGGTGGCGGCCGTCAAGCAGTTCACCTACATGGACAACCTGGCCGGGCCGGAGTCGGTGGACGTCGAAGCCGGCCTCCGGGACACGCTGCGGGTCCTGGTGTCGAAAGCGAAGACGAAACGGGCCACGGTCGAGCTCGACGTGCCAGCGGACCTGCCACAGGTCCACGCGACCGGCGGCGAGCTCAACCAGGTGTGGCTCAACCTCATCGACAATGCGCTCGATGCGATCCCCGAGACCGGGCGCATCGACATCAGCGCGCGCCGGGAGCTGGACCGGGTCGTGGTCCGCATCGTCGACGACGGACCGGGGATCCCCCCCGAGGCCATGCCACGGATCTTCGATCCCTTCTTCACCACCAAGCCGCCCGGCCAGGGGACGGGCCTCGGCCTCGACATCACGCGCCGACTGCTGCGCCGCTACCACGGCGACATCACCGTGCAGTCGCGCCCAGGCCGGACCGAGTTCTGCGTCAGCTTGCTGGTGGAGAAGGGCGGTACCGCCCCGGCGGCGGCCGGGACCTCGTGAGCCGGGACTCGCCCGACCGGCTCAGCCGGGCGCTGCTCGCCGCGCCCCTCCTATTCGCAGCGCATGTCCTCGAAGAGAGCCCGCGCTTCGTGCCCTGGTTCAATGCGCACGTGACGCGCGGCATCACGGCGGACCTGTTCTGGGGCGTGAACGTCACCGCCCTGGCGCTCACGGTGGCGGCGACCGCGGCGTACGCGGCCAGCCGGTCACCCGTCCTGCTGGTGCTACTCGCCGCGTGGCTCAGCTTCATGATGCCAACCAACGCCGTCTTTCACATTACCGCCGCGATCGTGGATCGCGGCTACGTCCCCGGCGTCGTGACCGCGGTGTGTCTCTACCTCCCGTACTCCGCCTGGCTGGCTCGCGAGACCGTGCGCACGCGTCCGGTGGCGCCGCTGGCGCTCGCCGCGGCCGCCGCGCTCGGAGCCGTTCCGATGGCGGTGCATGGATATCGCATTGTGTTCCTGGGCACCCGTCTCTTTTGACAGCGCGGGTGGGAGAAGGTCTACTCGGCGATCTGAATCCGCTGCGTCGCCCGCGACCACCGACCAGTCGACCGCATGCCTTCGGCCGGCAGCCGCACCCGAAACACGGTGCGCCCCGGCCGTGACTCGACGTCGATCTCGCCGTCGTGCCGCTCGAGCGAGCGGCGCACGATGTCCAGACCCAACCCGACCCCCTTGCCGACGTCCTTGGTCGAAAAGAACGGATCGAAGATCTGGGGGCGGATCTCTGCAGGGATCCCGGGTCCGTCGTCGGTGACCTCGACCACGACCCGCCGGCCTTCCCGTCGGGCGGCGATCTCGACCCGCCCGCCGGTCGCCACCGCATCGAGGGCGTTGTCGATCAGGTTGGCCCAGATCTGATTCAGCTCGGCACCCACCCCCTGCACCGCCGGCAGGCCGGGCTCGATGGTCGCCGAGAGACTGATCGACTTGGACACGGCGCGGGACCGCAGGACGATGATGGTATCGCCCAGTCCCTTCCCCACATCCACCGGCTGTGCCACCGTCGACCGATCCATTTGCGTAAAACCCTTGACCGCCGACACCAGCTCGAAGACGCGGTCGGCGCCGCGCTCGATCTCGTCGGTGAGGCTGCGAATGGCGCATTCGCTGGCCATCCACCGCACCGCCACCTCGAGGGCGGTGGCCGACACCACCCCCTCGAGCCGCTGGAGCACGTCGATCGATACCGTCGTGTCAGCCAGGGGGGCCGCGAGGCTCGCGTCGGCGCCGTGACCCTCGATCCACGCCGCCAGCTCGTCCTCCCGATCGGCCCGTTCGAGCGGGGACCAGGTGCGCGCCGGCGCGGCGAGACACGCGGCCCGCACAGCGTCCATGGCGGCGAGCTGCGACTCCGAGAGCTGGAGCGCACCCAGCGCTCGTGCCGCCGCCTTCCCTTCGTCGAGCAGCTCTCGCAGCGATTTGGCGCTCCGTACCATCGCCGAAGCGGGGTTGTTGAGCTCGTGCGCCAGGCCCGCGGCGAGCTTGCCCAGCGCTATCAGCTTTTCGTCCCGGAGGTCGGCGGTGGTGAAATGGCGCGCGCGATCCACCATGACGTGGACGAGGATCGCCGTCAGCTCGGGGCATTCACGCGTCAGCTCGGCAAAATGCTCGCGGTCGACCGCCCACACTTCCGTGTCCGCCTCTGGGACCGCGTCCCCGATGGCAATGCTGGCCCGCGAATACGGCAGGATTCCGGTGACCTCACCCGCGTGCCATTCGGCGATCTTCCGGCGGCCGCGACCGCGATTCGCGTACAACACCACGTGCCCCGTGAGCAGCACGAACAGCTCCGCCGCGGTTGCCTCGCCTTGCCGAATGACGTGCTCCCCCGCACGAAAGACCTGCAGCGCGCCGTGCGCGGCCAGCCACTCGAGCTCGCTCAGCGGCGCGCCGCCGACGGTCGTGTGCTCCTGCAGCCTGCGAACGATCGCCTGCGGTTCAGTCGCGGTCATCACTCCTCCGGTGCGCGGGATCGCGAGGTCAGGCGAACCGCCGGGCGGCCCGCTCGCGGGCCTTGCGCGCCTCATCCTCGCGATTGCGTGGCGGAGCACTCGTCGTGAGTGCACTGATCAGTCGGTTCGCGGCCGCCGCCACTTCCTCCACCGCAGCGTCGAACACGGCCTGATTGGCACGGGACGGCTGGGTGGTGCCGCTGAGCTTGCGCACGAACTGCAGCGCCGATGCGCGGATTTCCTCCGGCGTGGCGGGGGGATCGAAGTTGGCGAGGGTTTTGATGTTCCGGCACATGGTCGTGACACTCGGCATCGGACACCCGTAAGCTAATCGCCGCGCCGCTGTCGGCGACCGCGACGCGGTGCCCCGCGCGCCGCCCGGGACCGGTCCTGGAGGCGCGCCGCCCCCAGCCGGCGCGCCACGCCGCCGAACGCCGCGGAGGGACCCTGCCATTCCAGCGCGTCCACGTCGTTGAACAGTGGCGCGTCCGCCCGCAGCGTCGCGAGCTCCTTGAACAGCAGCGCCCGCTCGCGCTGCGCGCCGAGCACCTCGGGGGGAAACGCCTCGATGGCGCCATGCTGGTTGAGCAGGCGCGCCGCCGTGACCTTGCCGATGCCAGCGATCCCCGGGTAGCCATCGGCCGCATCGCCGACCAGCGCGAGGAAATCGGGGATGAGGGCCGGCCCGACTCCGAACTTCCGCCGCACCGCGGCCGCGTCGCGGATGGCCCGGCTGCGGCGATCGACCTGCACCACCCGGGTACCGCTGACGCACTGCGCCAGGTCCTTGTCCGGTGTCCAGATGCAGACCTGCTGCACGCGGCGGTCGGCCGCGGCGATCCGGGCCGCCGAGGCCAGCGCGTCGTCGGCCTCCAGCTCGACCATGGGCCAGACGGTGACCCCCATGGCGACGAGCGCTTCCTCGAGCGGGTGAAACTGTGCCATCAACGCTGGCTCGAGTCCCTCCCCCGTTTTGTAGTCGGGCCACAACTGGTTGCGGAACGATTCGATCACGTGGTCCGTGGCGACGCCGAGATGGGTGGCGCCTCCCTCGATCATCTCGAGCACGGTGCCCAGCACACCGGCCGCGGCACCGTACTTCCGGTCCGCGCCCGGGGTGGCACGACGCAGCCCGTAGAAGTGACGGAACAGCTCGTAGGTGCCGTCGAGCAGGTGGACGATCATGCCGCTGGGGCGCCCTCCAACTCCGGTTCCTTGCCCACGCCGGAACGCGGCTACGCCGCCTCGTACGCCCGTTCCAGCGCCGCCACGTCGAGCTTCACCATTTGCAGCATCGCCGCCATCACGGCCTGCACCTTTTGGGGATCCTCGTCCCCGATGAGCTCGATGAACCGCTGCGGCACGATCTGCCACGAGAGACCGAACTGGTCGGTGATCCAGCCGCAGCGCGATGGCCTGGCACCCGCCGCGACGAGCTTGTCCCAGTACCGGTCGACCTCCGCCTGGTCCTGGCACCGCACGAAGAGCGAGAACCCTTCGGAGAAGGAAAAGTGCGGCCCCCCGTTGAACCCCATGAAGGGCTGCCCGCCGACGACAAACTCGGCGGACTGGACGGGTCCGTCGGCGCCGCTGCGGAACACGTTCCGGACCTCGGAATCGGGAAAGGTGGCCGTGTAGAACGCGATCGCGGCTTCGAGCTGGTCGTTGAACATGAGAAACGGCGTCACTTTGCCCATCGTGGGGTCTCCGTGTCTGGGGATCGCCCGTCGCGGGCGTGTCGTGTGAGCACGACGTGAGTTGCCCGGGCCGTGGAGACATGCTCGGTGCAATGAAAGGCGGCCGCCGCCGCCCCCAGGCCGACCAGGAGGTGCTCGCCGGCGCCGAGCAGGATTGGACTGATGGCGAGGTGCATCTCGTCCACCAGGCCCGCTGCGAGGTACTGGCGGATCGTTGCCACTCCGCCGCCGAGCCGGACGTCCTGACCGGCGGCCGCCTCGCGCGCGCGGTCCAACGCGGCGCGGATCCCGTCGGTGACGAAGTGGAACGTGGTGCCACCCTCCATGACAACGGACGCGCGCGGGTGATGGGTGAGCACGAAGACGGGGGTGTGGTAGGGCGGGTTGTCGCCCCACCAACCCTTCCAGCCGGTATCAGGCCAGGGACCGCGGACCGGACCGAACATGTTGCGCCCCATGATCCAGGCGCCGATCCCGGCGAAGCCCCGTGCCGCGAAGTCGTCGTCGACACCGCGCTCGCCACCTTCGTCGCCGTGCAGCTGCCGGAAGCTGTGCGTGGGAAAGACCCACTCGTGCAGCGCCAACCCGCCTACCCCGAGCGGGTTGTCCCGATCCTGGTTCGGGCCGGCGCCGTAGCCGTCGAGGGATATCGCGAACGCGTGAACCCGGAGCGCGGGCAGCGGTCGTGACGCCGTCATGACGCGCCTCCTGCTCCCGGATCTGCTCGCCAGGCCCGCTCGAGCTCCGCGACGATCTTCGCCCCAGGCGTGATCTGTGGTGACCTGCCCATGTGCTTGCTCCCTGTCGGGTCCCTGCTGGTCGAACGGATCGGAGTCGAAGCGACACCTGGCGGCAACCCGCCTAGGCGGGGCGGCGGGCAACGAAGACGCCCACCAGGCACAATGCGCCGCCCACCACCGCGGCGGCACGGGGGATCTCGGCGAGGATCAGCCAGCTCATCCCGATGGTGATCGGCGCGATGAGATAGGTGGTCGCCGCCAGGCGACCGGCGCCGCTGCGGGCGAGGGCGTAAGCCCATGTCGTGAACGCCACGGTCGTCGGAAAGACACCGAGGTAGACCATCCACGCGATGTCGGCGAGTGGCGCGGCCCGCACGTCGCGCACCAGCGATGGCGCGTACGGCAGACAGCAGAGCGCGCCAATCGCGCAGCAGGTCCACGTCACCTGAACCGCCGGCAGGCGCGCCAGCACCGGCTTCTGGGCCACGACCCCGATCGCACATCCGAGGGTGGCCACGAGACACAGCAGCACGCCGGACAGCGATGCGGCGGCGCTGCCGCTGGCGCGACCGATCAGCACCACGCCGACGAACGCCACCGCCCCACCGACCATCAGTGGCACGGTGAGCCGCTCGCGCAGCACGACCGCCGCCAGCACCATCACCAGCACCGGCGCCACGTTGATGATCATGGCAGCGGTCCCCGCATCCACCGTCCGCTCGGCGGCGTTGAGCGCCACATTGTACAAGCCGAACCACAGCGCGCCCGTGATGAACAGGAGGCCGAGGTCCCGGGGGGCCGGGCGCACGGGCCGCCCGCGCCACAGCAGGGCACCGAGCAGCAGACTGCCCAGCAGCAATCGTCCGAGCGCCAGCGCCCCCGGCGAAATGCTGCGCCCCGCCGCGCGAATGCCGACGAAGGCCGATGCCCACAGACACACCGTCACCAGAATGGCCGCGAGCGGCCGCCAGTCGCCCGAGGGATGGGGTCGGGACGCGCGGGCGGGGGCGGGTCGTGCGGTGGATGACATCGGCGCTCTCGGATCGGGGGTATGGGCGCCACCGGGGCACCGAAAATATACCGAAAAACGGCCTGCCGTCTAGCAGATCGCCGCGCGCCGCGGCGTCGGGCGCGTGCCCGTCATGCACCGCCGCGCGGTGCCCTACCGACGCGGCGGCTCGAGTCGGCTCAGCCGCACGAGATTGATGCGGAACCGCGCGACGAGGGCGTAGGCCAGCCCGCAGCAGACCATGGCCACCACGCCATTGGCAACCCGGGCGATCGTGGCGCTCGCGACATCGCTCCACACGACGCCGGCGAACAGCACGGTGTTGAGGACCACCAAAAGGATCCGGACCTCGGTCGGGCCGATGATGCCGAAGCCGAGGTCGAACTGGCCGTGCACCGACGACTCGAGATAGACGTTGATGGACAGCGCCAGATAGAGAATCACCAGCAGCAGCGCCAGCGGCGCCGCGACGTAGGGGGACAGTCCGATCCCGGCCCCGATGACCGTGGTGTTGAACGCGTCCACCATGTGGTCGAGGTAGTAGCCGTACTTGGGGCGCTCGATCTGCCGCACGCGCGCCAGTGTGCCGTCGAGGCTGTCGCCGAACCAGTTGATGGCGAGACCGAGGGTCGCGATCCACAGCCACGCCGGGGAGACCCCCGACGCCGCGTAGCCGACGCCCGTAGCAACGGCGCCGGCCACTCCGATGATGGTGAGATGGTCAGGCATCCAGCGGCGGGGAAGGCGGGCGGCGATCCACCGCAGCAGGCGCCGCTCGGGGGCGGCGAGGAGGAAGCTCATCTGCCGTGCGGCGGTTTCCATCGGCGCACACCCCAACGTCCGTACTGCAATGCCCTGGCCCGGACTCGAACCGGGACGGCTTTCGCCACTGCCCCCTCAAGACAGCGTGTCTACCAGTTCCACCACCAGGGCGGCGCCGGATAGTACTGGGGGGGTCCGGGGGGGTCAAGGCGACGCGGCCATTGCGGGAACGGGTGGACCGGTCCCACTATCGGGGCGTGGAACCCTCGCCTGTCGGACCAACAGGCCGCGAGCCGCCGCGCCCCCTCACGACGTACGAGACGGGGATCGCCGACGTCATCAACGAGCTGAACAACCGCCTCAATGCCATCCTGGGGTTGGCCGCCCTGGGCGAACGCGCCGCGGAGACCGAGGACGATGCGCTGGGCCAGGTGGGGCTGGAGGCCCGCCGCGCGGCGGCGTTGGTCCGCGACCTGACCTATCTCGTGCGCCCGTCGCGGGCCGGCGAGGGCGCGGTGCATCTCGGCGCCGCGATCGACGCGCTGCGGCGCCGACGCGGCAGCGAGCTCGCGGAGCTGGGGATCGAGGTCGCCGCCGACCTGGCACCGGGCCTCGCGCTGATCATGGGGCCCCCCGAAGACCTGGAGATGCTGCTGGGGCGGCTGCTCGCCTTTGCCGAAGCGCGGCTGCGCGACGCGCCGCCGCCGCGGCGGGTGCAGCTCCACGCGCGCCAGATCGGCGCGAGCGTGCTGCTGACGCAGACCGACAGCGGCCCCGCGCTGCCCCCCAGTCACGCCGAGCATGAGCTGCACTACTTCCGCCCCGCCGATCCGGAGTTTCTCGGCCACGTGGAGCTGGCGCTGGCGCAGCGGGTGGCGGAAACCTGCAGCGCCGGCGTGCGCCTCGAGGCGGGACCGGACGGGCGCGCCGAGCTGCACGTCACGCTCATCCCCTCGACGCTGCTCGCCTCGCCGGGGGGCCGACCGCCAGCCACGCCCCGCCGCGGCACCCGGGTGCTGATCGTCGAGGACGATGAAGCCAACCGCCACGCGCTGCGACGGCTGCTGGAGCGCGAGGGATACGTGGTGGGAGCGGCGCAGGACGGCCGCGACGCCCTGCGGCTGCTGGCCCGGGAGCGGCCCGATGCCGTGATCCTCGACCTGCAGATGCCGCGCATGGACGGACGCGAGACCTGGGAGCGCCTCCGCAGTCGCTGGCCGGACCTCGCCGGCCGGGTCGTGTTCGTAACCGGAGACGACACGCGCGCCGGGTCGGCAACCTTCCTGCAGACCACCGGTCAGCCGATCGTGCGCAAACCCTATGAGCTCCCCGAGCTTCTCTCCGCGCTCGCCACGGTGGTCCGGGCGGGGTGAGCACCTATCGCGAGCTCGATGGCACCCGGATCCTCGACACGGTCCGGACCCTCGAGCGGCGCATCGCGGAGCGGTTCCCGGCAGCCGGCCTCCGCGGCGTCGCGGCGCAGCTTGTCAGCAGCACGGAATCAGCGCTCGCACACGCGCCCGCGTTGCGGCGGCCGTACTATGCGGTTCGGGTCGCCGCCGCCCTGCTGGTCGTTCTCCTGTTCGCGGGCGTCGTGACGCTGATCGCGTCGCTGCGGGTCGCCACCCGTATCGACACGGTCACCGACCTCGTGCAGACCCTCGAGTCCGGGGTCAATGACATCGTCTTCGTGGGGATCGCGATCTGGTTTCTGGGAACGCTCGAGAGCCGCGTGAAGCGGCGCCGGACCCTGGCGGCGCTTCACGAGCTGCGCAGCCTCGCCCACATCGTGGACATGCACCAGCTCACCAAGGACCCCGAATCGGTGGACCGAGGAAGCAGTGATACCGCGTCGTCGCCGCGGCGGACGCTCGATCGCGACCAGCTGGTCCGCTATCTGGACTACTGTTCCGAGCTGCTCGCGCTCACCGGCAAGACGGCGGCCCTCTACGCGCAGCACATGCAGGATCCGGTCGTGCTCGGCGCCGTGACCGAAATCGAGAATCTCACCACCGGCGTGTCCCGCAAGATCTGGCAGAAGATCACACTGATCCACAGAATTAATAGCAGATAGCAGGCAGCAGATAGCAGACGGCAGATCGCGGATGGCAGGGCTCACTGCCCTCTGCGACCTGCCGTCTGCCGGGTCTCAGTTCCCTCTCAGGGGCTCGACCCGTTTCGACTCCGGCCATACCTCGTTGAGATCGGCGTCGTACAGCACGCCGTTCTTCATCACGTAGCGGATGTGCTCGGTCTGCCGCAGATCGTCCAGGGGATTGCCATCGAGCACCACCAGATCGGCGAGCTTGCCGGGCTCGAGCGAGCCCAGATCGTCGGCCAGCCCGATGTACTGCGCTCCGGCGAGCGTCGCCGCGTGCAGGGCCTGACGCGGCGTCATCCCCCCCTGCCCCAGCATCCACAGCTCCCAGTGCGCACCCAGCCCCTGCAGCTGACCGTGCGCCCCCAGCTGCACCGTGCCACCCGCGTCGGCCACCGCCTTGGCCGCACGGGCCAGCTCGATATGGTAGAAGTCCTCCCTCGGCACCAGCATGCGCCGTCGCGCCCGCGCGTCGAGCTCGGCATCGGGCACGAACTGCCGCAGCCGGACGTTCTTCCACACGTCCGATTCCTGGTACCAGTAGTTCTCGCCCCAGATGCCGCCGTAGCCGACGATCAGCGTCGGGGTGTAACCTGTCCCGCTGCGTCCCATCAGCGTGAGGACGTCCCGATACAGGGGGGCGATCGGGATCGCATGCTCGATGCCGGTGTGCCCGTCGAGAATCATGGTCATGTTCTGCTGCCACATCGAGCCGCCCTCGGGCACGACGAGCATGGATTCCGCGCGCGCCGCGGCGATGATCCACTGACGCGCATCCCGCCGCATCTGATTGTAGCTCTTGACCGAGAACCCGCCCATCGCCCGGTGGCGCCGCAGGTGCGCCACCGCGTCCTCGGCGTTCGCCACCGGCGCCTTGTTGGGGTTCTCGGCGCCGTACAGGATGAAGCCCGTCGAGTAGACGCGGGGTCCGAGCATCAGCCCGGCTTCCACCAGCTCCGACTGCGCGTACACGGCCTGGGTCGAGGCGGAGGGGTCGTGCGTGGTCGTCACCCCGTAGGCGAGGTTGGCATAGTAGGGCCAGAAGCGCTGGGGCGTGATGTCCAGCGCCTGGTACCCCATGTGTGCATGCACGTCCACGAGACCGGGAATGATCGTCTTGCCGGAGACGTCGATGACCCGCGCGCCTTCGGGGAGCGGCTCGCCTGGCCCCCGCACCGCCACCACGCGCCCGTCGCGCACCACCACGTTGCCGGGCTCCAGCACTTCGTCACCCCGCATGGTGATCACGCGCGCGCCGCGCAGCACGACCGTGCCCGTCGGACGCGCGCGCGGCAGCCGCAGGCGGATATCGGCGATCACCGCGGGCACCTTCGCGTTCTCGCGCACCCAGCCGTCATCCACCGTGTCCTTGGGCGCCGCCGTGTCGGGCTTGGCGTAGGCGTCGGCCAGTGTCTGCGCGTAGAACGCGGGGCCCAGCACCCAGGTCACGGTGCGCGAGTCGGGACGCCAGTCGAGCCAGTCACCGCCATACCGCGACAGCTGCGCCACCGGCACGCCGGCGCCCGTCGCTTCGATCTTCACCGGGCCCTCGCCCGCCTCGGGCAACGGCGCCACGTAGACGTTGTGCAGCTCCTTGAACGCGACCCACCGTCCGTCGGGCGAGGGGACGATTTCCTCGGCGCGCTCGTTCTCGACCAACCGCCGGCGGTCGGTGCCGTCGAGGGCCACGGCTGTCAGGTACGTCTTGCCGCCGTCGCTCTCATGAAACAGCAGTCGCGCCCCGTCGGCGCTCCAGCGCACGCGCGGCATGCGACGGTTCGAGCCGCGGTTCGCTGTCTCGGTGACGTGGCGGACCGACCCGCCGCCCGCGGCTACGACCTGGATGTTCATCCAACCCTCGTCGGCCAGATCGCCGCCCCGGTTGGTCACGCCGGTGCCCTGCACGAATGCGATGGTCCGACCGTCGGGCGAGAACACCGGGTTGGCGTACTGGTCGGGAGTGGTCGTGAGCCGCGTCGGCGCGCGCCGCCCGCCCGACGCCGCAACAATCCACACCGCGCCTCCCGAGTCCTCCGTCCACGTCGTGTAGGCGATCGTCCGGCCATCGGGGGACCAGGCGGGCGCGAATTCGAGTGCCGTCCCGTCGGTGAGCCGCCGCGGGCGGCCGTCGGGATAGTCCATCAGCCAGATCCGCCCCACGGCCTGGAACGCGAGGGTCCTGCCGTCGGGCGACAACATCGGCCAGCGAATCAGCCGCGCCGTCAGCGAATCGGTGTAAGCCCGGTAGGCGAAGTGCAGCGCCCGGGTCACCACCTGCTCGACCGCCGCCGTGAACGGGATCGGCGCGGCGCGGCCGGAAGCCACGTCGACGGCCCACAGCTTGCCGTGGTGGGTGATGACGATGCGGCGGTCGTCCGGTGTCCAGGCGAACGCCGGATAGGCGCCGTGCACGGCCCACGTTTCCTGCTGGTCGCGGTCCAGTCCCGTGAACACCGTCCGCTCGGCACCGGTCGCGAGATCCCGCACCAGCAGCACCGTTTCGAGCCCCACCCGTCGGATGAAGGCGAGCGAGGCACCGTCATGCGACGGGGTCGGCCGCACCGCGCCCCCGGCGCCTCCGACCACCGTCTCGATGCGTCCCGTGTGCCGGTCGAACCGTTTCACGTCGAAGATTCCGGCGTACACGTTGCGGTTGTAGTCGAACGGACCCGTGGTCGAGTAGTAGATCCAGCGACCGTCGGCGGATGGAAACGGCTCGTTCTGCTCGGAGGTGAAGCTTGCCTTCTCCGTGAGGCGCACCCCCGACCCGCCCTCGACGTGATACAGCCAGATCTCCCCGCCGCCGAGCGAGCGGGTGTTGCGCACGTGGCGCTTCACTGCCAGCCACTGGCCGTCGGGGAGCCATACCGGTCCGGTTGGCAGCGTCTCGGTGAGCTTGGTGAGCTGTCGCCGATGGCCGCCGTCCGCGTCCATCAGCCAGATGTTGTCGATCCCCGATCGGTCGCTGGTGAACGCGATCGTCCTGCCGTCCGGCGAATAACGCGGCTGCTGCTCCCACGATGCCCCCCCCGACAGCCGCTCGGCCTCGCCGCCCGCGATCGGCACCCGATAGATGTCACCCAGCAGATCGAATGCGATCCACCGGCCGTCGGGGCTCACGTCGAGGTTCATCCAGGTGCCTTCGTCCACGTCGAACCGCAGCGTGTCCGCGGGGCCGTGGTCCCCCTCGACATCCCATGTCGGTTTGTCCTGGGCGGTGAGCGGGGAGCAGGGAGCGGGGAGCAGGAGGGTGAGGCTGGCCAGAACGGCTGTGGCGTGGCACCGGAACGACATCGGGGGCTCTCTCCATGTGCAAGGAAGAAGGCCCCCGAATGTACCACGGAGTGAAGGCTCTGCTACCTGCCAACTACCATCTGCCATCTGCCTCTACTGACACACCTCCGCCGCAGTGCGATAGACCTTGCCGCCGTCGATGTGCACCAGATCGTTCTGGTAGTCGAGCCGCACCAGCGTGACCTGGCCATTCTGGGCGCGCAGCTCGAGGCCCGCGACCTGTCCCTGCGTCACGACGCGCCACCGGCCGGTCTCGCCGCCGATGCCTCCGGTGTTGCCGTAGGCCCCTCCCACGTCCACCGACACCGACGAGTTGCTGCGATACAGGTACTCGCCGCTGGAGCACAGCGTCAGCTCTTCGCGCGAGTTGTAGCCGCCATCGGTGCCGCTGGTGTAGCTCGACATGCGCACCAGCTTGCGGCCGACGAGGCCCTGGCTCCACTCGCGGCCCAAGGGCGTGCCGTCGTCGAGCGCGCCGGGCTGGGAGCCCATCATCCCACCCCCCATCGCGCCTGGCTGCGCG
>QKHC01000143.1 GCA_003251175.1 Gemmatimonadota bacterium | reverse complement strand
CATGAAGATCATCGCCGAGCCGGTTCAGCCAGTGACGGCGCTGCGGAAGTCGGTGCCGCCGAATGTGGCGGCGGCGCTGGGCAAGGCACTCGAGAAGCTGCCGGCCGACCGGTTCGAATCGGCGAGAGCGTTCGCGGACGCGCTGATGAACACAAGCTTCCGCACTGCGACGGGCCCTGGCGCCGCATCACCGACCGCCCGACCGCCCTCCCGCCTGACCGCCCTTCTTGGCGCTCTCGTCGTCATCCTGACTGCAGCGCTCACCTGGGCGCTGCTGCGTCCGCGGCCGATCCCTCCGGTCAGCCGCCAGCGCGTCGTGCTCTGGCGGCCCGACCCCGGTCGGCCGCTCGATCCCGGACGGAGCCGCCGGCAGGCGAGCCAGGGCGCCATTTCGCCGGACGGCTCCTGTATCGTGTACAGCGAGCCGAGCGACAGCGGCTATCATTTGATGCGCAAGTGTCGAGCGGAAGTTGTGGCGACGCCGCTCACGGGCACTGCGGGAGCCGTCGCCCCGTTCTTTTCCCCCGACGGACGATGGATCGGCTACATCACGACCACAGACGGCAAGCTCAGGAAGATCCCGAGCGAAGGCGGCGGCTCAGTGACGCTGGCGGAGGGCACGGACCCTTTTGGCGCTGCGGCCGCCTGGCTCGACGACGGCACCATCGTCTATGCGACGCTCGCTGGAAGCCTCCGGCGCACGGGTGGCAGAGACAGTAGTTGGGCGGTCGGGGACTCGGCGACACAGGCGGGCGGCGCGATCCTCACCGTCTGGCCCCTGCCGGGGAGCCGGGGAGTGCTGTACACCCAGTGTGCCGGCAACTGTAATCTGCAGTCGGCAGTGCGTGTCGTCGACCTGCGGACCAACGCCGATCGACTCCTGGTCCCCGGCGCGGTCGGCGGATGGTACGTCAGCAAAGGCTACTTGCTCTTCACTGACCGCGCGGGCGGGCTCTACGCCGAGGGGTTCGATCTGGAGCGTCTCGAGACCACGACGGAACGCGTCCCGGTCATTCCGGGCGTCGAGCCGGGGAGCTTCACTCTGTCGGCGAGCGGCTCGGCGCTCTATACCGTCACCGGGGTTGGCAGCGGTTCAGCGGCCGAGCTCATGTGGGTCTCCCGGGACGGCACGGCGGTGCCGTTCGACTCGACGTGGCGCGCGGACTTCGCCTATCCCGCCTTGTCGCCCGATGGCGATCTGCTGGCGGTGAGCGTGCTGGGCGAAACCACGCAGATCTGGGTCAGACGCTCGGACGGGACCCGCAGCCGCCTGACCCAGGAAGGCGTCGTCAACTGGCGGCCCACGTGGAACCCCGACGGCCGCTCCGTCGTCTACAGCTCCAACCGAGGTGGGGGCGCCGGTGACTATCACTATGACTTGTACCGCGTTCCGTTGAGCCAAAACGCGCCCGCAGAGCTTTTGGTGCGCTTCCCGTTCTCCGTGTGGGAGGGGGAGACCTCTCGGGACGGCGGGTGGGTCGTATTCCGGTCGGACGACGAGGATGGTTTTTCACACATCCGCGCGCGCCGTCTGAGCGGAGACACCACCACCGTTCCGGTCCTCGTTGGGGAGGGCCAGTCCACATTCGACTTCTCCCTGTCGCCCGACGCGCACTGGATCGCGTACGCCCTCCAGCAGGCCGGCCGAACTGACGAGGTCTACGTCGCGCCCTTTCCCGCCGGGGCACCGTCGCGCCTGGTGTCGCAGAACGGCGGGACCGAGCCTCGCTGGGCGCGCTCTGGGCGAGAGCTGTTCTACAAGAGCGGCGGCCAGCTCGTGGCGGTGCCGGTCACGGCCGGTGCGACGCTCTCTCTCGGCGCTCCCCAGCCATTGTTCTCGGTGGCGCCGTACCGCTCGGCCACCAATCGCAAGCAATACGACGTTGCGCCCGATGGTCGCCACTTCATCATGATCAAGGATGTCGGCGAAGGCGCGGGCGACGTTGTGTACGTCGAGAATTGGATCCCGGAGCTGCTGGCCAGGATGCGGCAATGAGCGGCACGCCCGATCGTCTCGCCACCGCCCTCGCCGACCGCTACCGCATCGAGCGTGAGCTGGGGCACGGCGGCATGGCCACCGTGTACCTGGCCGAGGATCTCAGGCACGAGCGCAAGGTCGCGCTCAAGGTGCTGCGGCCCGAGCTCGCCGCGGTGCTCGGGGCCGAGCGCTTCGTCCAGGAGATCAAGACCACGGCCCAGCTGCAGCACCCCCACATCCTGCCGCTGTTCGATTCCGGGGAAGCGGGCGGCTTTCTGTTCTACGTGATGCCGTACGTCGAGGGAGAGACGCTGCGGGACAAGCTCAACCGCGAAGGGCAGGTGGCGATCGAGGAGGCCGTCAAGATCACGGTGGAGGTCGCGGATGCCCTGCAGTATGCCCACACGCAAGGCGTGATTCACCGGGACATCAAGCCGGAGAACGTCCTGCTGCAGAACGGGCGGCCGATGGTGGCCGATTTCGGGATCGCCCTGGCGCTGAGCGCGGCGGCGGGCGGGCGCATGACCGAGACGGGGATGAGTCTCGGCACGCCGCACTACATGAGTCCCGAGCAGGCGACGGCCGACAAGGAGATTACGGCGCGGAGCGACGTGTACTCGCTGGCGAGCGTGCTGTACGAGATGCTGGCGGGGCAGCCGCCGCATCTGGGGGGCACGGCCCAGCAGATCATCATGAAGATCATCGCCGAGCCGGTGCCGGCGGTGACGACGCTCCGGAAGAGTGTGCCGGCGAACGTGACGGCGGCGCTGGCCAAGGCGCTGGAGAAGCTGCCGGCGGATCGTTTCGGCACCGCCCAGGCCTTTGCCGAGGCGTTGGGCGACCCCGGATTCACCAATGCGGCGGCGGTTCCGGCGGGCACGGCGGCGAGACCCGGTCTTCCGCGGCAGCGGATCGTGTCCTCGGCGGTGGCAGCCGGGCTCGGGGTGGCGGTGACGAGCGCGGCGTTCCTGCTGCTGCGACCAGCGCCGGCGCCGGCGCCGGTCGTGCGGTTCCAGGTGAACCTCCCGTCCACCCAGCGCCTCGACGAGCAGTTCGAGGAGAACGCGCCCTTTGCCATTTCGCCCGATGGCCAACGCGTCGTCTACGTGGCATTCGACTCGGCGAGCTCGGAGCGCCGGCTGTTCGTGCGCACCATTGATCAGCTGGATGGGGTGCCCCTGCAGGGGACGGTGGACCCGATTGCGCCGTTCTTTTCGCCGGACGGCCGCTGGATCGGCTTCTTCTCCGACAAGGACGAAGCGCTGTTCAAGATCCCCGTGACGGGCGGACCGGCGATCAAGCTGGCCGACCACGTGTTCCCCGGCTTCGCCGGCGGCACCTGGGGTGACGATGGGTACATCGTGTACACGACGGACTCCGCTTGGCTCGCACGTGTCCCAGGCGCCGGTGGGACGCCGGAACGACTGTTCGAGACGGACACCCTCGTTGGGCTGTGGCCCTCGTTCCTGCCCGGGAGTGGCGCGGTGCTGTTCGAGGCGTGCAACCGGCCGTGCCAACAACGGAGCCTGTCGCTGCTCGACCTGGCGACCCGGTCCATCACGGTGCTGGTTCCCGGGGCGACACGCGGGTGGTACGGTGGAAAAAACACGCTCATCTATGCGACTCCGGATGGCGCGATCTACGCCGTGCCCTTCGATGCGCGCCACCATGCGCTGACGGGCTCGCCAGTACCGGTTCTCGACAACGTCCTGGTCGTCGGGGGGAACAATATTCGCCTCGTGACGTCCGCCGCCGGCAGCATGATGTACCTGGGGGGCGTGTCCGGGAATGAAAGGCAGCTGGTGGACGTGGATCGCAGCGGGCACGCGTCCGCGGTCATTGACGCGCGGGCCGGATACCGGCTACCCCGCTGGTCACCGACGCGGGATCGCGTCGCACTGGTGATGAACGACGGCAGCGGACAG
>QKHC01000111.1 GCA_003251175.1 Gemmatimonadota bacterium | reverse complement strand
GCGGCGGATGTTCGCCACCGCCTGCGACCAGCTGTCGACGAACGCCGCCGGGACATACTGGAGCTCGGGGCGCTGCTGCAGCGACTCGACGGGCTCGGCGGAGCGGAACGTCTCCCACAACGCCATGGTCGGTACCACCCACACGCCCGCAGCCCGGGTGGCGGCCATCAGCGCGTGCAGCTCGGCGTCCGTGACTTCGCCATCCTCATCGAGGGTCGCCGCGTAGTTGTCGAAATGGTCGACGGTCGCCTGGCCGGCGTCGAGCGCGTGGGACAGCGGCACGGCATCGGGGACGTGACCGGCGAACGGGATCCCGACAGCCTTGGCGGTCGTCACGATCGCATCATAGGACTCGAGCGAGAGTCCCTCCTGGATCTTGATGTGGTCGTAGCCCGCCGCGCGTTGCTCGCGGACCTGGCGGCGCCCGTCCTCGGGGGAGGGGACCGCACTGCCTCCCAGCGCCGGCCCGGCGACGAACAGCCGCGGACCCAGCAGGCGCCCCCGGGCAACGCTGTCCCGCAGAGCCAGGTGGGTGGGATTGCCCAGCATCCCTCGGGCCGTCGTCACACCGTTGGCGACATAGAGGAACAGCACGCGCTCCACCAGCTCCGGAGACGCCCCCGTGCCTGGGAGATGGGCGTGCATTTCCGCGAAACCGGGCATCAGGAAGCGGCCGCGGCCGTCCACCCGCGTCGCGTGGGCGGGGACCGTCACCTCCCGGACCGGCCCCACCGCGCGGATGCGCCCGTCCGCCACCAGGACGGTCTGGTGCTCGAGTCGCCGCTCGGTGTCCATCGGGAGGACCGTCACGTCCACGATGGCGACCGGGGGTTGCTGGGCGGGCGCCTGGTGCGGCGCGACGCCGGTGAGCGCGAGGACGAGCGCCCCGCGGCGGATCACCCTCACACTTTCACCTCGATGACCGCGCCGCGCTTGTAGCGCACGTACAGCCAGGCCATCGGGATCACGAGCATTCCGGCGGCCAGCACCGTGAGACCGAGCAGCAATGCCGAGAACAGCACGGCGCGCTGCGACGTGGCGGCGGCCTGGAACATGGCCGAGTCCTGGCGGGCGAGCAGCACGATCATCGCCTGTCGGGCGTCGGCGGTGAGCTCGACGTCACCGGTGGCCAGCCCCTCGAGGATGGTGCGGACCATGGCCGAGTCGGTCGCATCCGTCAGCGTGGTCTGCAGGGTCGCGAAGTTGTCGGTCAGCGCCGTGCGGATCGAGTCGCGCAGCTGGCGGGCTTCGGGCCGGTCGAGGCCGGAATCGGCCGACTGGGCCATGCCGCGCCACACCTCGAGCGCGGCATTGTAGCGATGCAGCGTCTGCGCGGTCTGCCCGCCCTGGCGCACCGTGCGGGCCGCGCGTCCCAGCGAGCCGATCAGCAGCACGCCCACCACCAGCGCGGCGAGGAGGGTGGCCGCCGAGATGGTGACGGCGATGCCGGGGCGGATGAAGGTGTAGTCCTTCATCGCGATGGCGAAGGACGAGCGCCCGACCGACGGGCGGGGCGGTGGCGGAGGAGTCGTCACGCGAGTCTTCTCGGGGTTGTTGGGACGCCAGAGAGTATCGGGCCCTGCGGAAGGTGTCAATGTGATGCCGTGGCGCGGCCGGCGCGGGACACAGCGCCGGCGCGCGTCGGCGACGAGGCGCTACTGCACGGTTACGGAGCCGCTCATCGACGCCCCGTGGATCGTGCAGACGTACTGATATGTCCCGGCGGAGTTGAACGTCCGCGGGAACGATCCGGAGGACGTGTTGGAGACGTTCGACGGGGCCCCGGCGGTCTGAAAGGTCACGTTGTGCGTCACCGCCCCGGCACTCCAGGTCCAGGTCACCGTGCCGCCCACCGCGATGGTGACGCTGCTGGGGTTGAAGAAGTTGTTGCCGACGCTGACGTCGGCCGTGGCGGGAGCTGACGTGGCGTTGGTGGCGAAGATCACGGTGTCGGGCGCCGGCTCGGTGGCGGCGATCGCGTAGGCTTCGTGCGCGCCGGCAGTGCCGCTCAGTGTCCGCGTCGCATTCGCCAGGCCGTTCGCGTCGGTCATGGTGCTCGTCGGACTGATCGTCCCGCCGCCCGACAACACCTCCCAGTCGACCGTCACGCTGGACCGGGGATTGTTGTGCGAATCGCGCACTGTGACGGTGTACACCACCGACGTGTTGATTCCCGATGCTCCGCCGTCGCCGGCGGTCTTGCTGAGCACGGTTGGCGCGCCGGCGGTCGCGGTCGCCGAGAAGCCGACGGGCGATCCGATGAGGCCCGCCACGGTCGCCTGAGCGGTCTGCGTGCCGGCGACGCCACCCAGCGTGTGGATCGCGGTCGCGATGCCGCTGGCGTCGGTCATGTTGGTCGTGGGTGTCATCGAGCCGCCACCGCCTGCGGCCCAGCTGACCATCACGCCCGCGACGGGGCTGTTGGTGTGATCGCGCACGATCACGGCATACGGCGTGGCCAGCGTGGTGAGCACGGTGTCGGTCTGTCCGTTGCCGGTCGAGAGCGCCATCTGGGTCGCGCCCTGCACCGTGGCGGTGGCCGTGAAGGTGAGTGGTGAGCCGGTGAGCCCGGCGCGGGTCGCCGTCGTGGTCTGGGTCCCGGCGTTCGGGCCCAGCGTGCGGGTCACCGACGCGATGCCGTCGATGCCGCTGAGCGTGGATGCCGCCGACACCGAGCCGCCGCCGCTCGCCACCGCCCAGGCGACCGGGACGTTTGCCACGGGGGTTCCGGCCGCGTCGCGCACCAGAACCTGCAGCGGCGCGAGCGGGCTGCCGGCGGCGGCCACCTGGTTGTTGCCCGACTGGATCGCCATCTGCGTGGCGGAGCCGTTCTGGTTGGTGCCGCTATCGCTGCTCGAGCAAGCAGCGGCCAGGGCGAACACCGGAAGGACGGCATGAGGCATGAACGACCAGGTTCGCATACGTGACCTCCGAACTGGGATTGTGATCGGCAGCGCGCTCTTGACGGGCGGTGCCCGGACCCACAATTGTTGTACGCCCAAGCACATGCCCTTCGGATTCATTCACCCCGGCTGGCCGGGGCAGCGGTCTGCCAACTGGACACCACCGCCACGGAGCCACCCGGTTTGACGCCAATTGAAGGCTTTCACGAGGACGCCGCCGAGATCCTGCGGTGCGCGAGTGTTGCCCTAGGCGGCAGCCCGGTCGCGGTGTGGGAGGCCACGGACGGCAGTGACCTGCACGTCCAGCCCATCGGCGGCAACGGCGTGCTCACCCAGGGCGGGAACGAGCTCAGCACCGCACTCGCCGGCTGGGGCGTGCCGATCCGGCGGGGCAACCGGTGGATCACCAGCCGCTCGGCGCAAGGCTCGTGGGTCATCGCCCCGGTGCGCAACAAACCACCCGCGCCGCCCCCGAACGGTCGGGAGCGGCGTTCGCGCGAGCGCCTCACGCTCGAGCTGGCCGGTCTTTGCCTCGGCCTGGTGGATCGCCGCGAGCGGCCACGCCTGACGGCGAGCAGCCTGCAGGAGCTGGCCGGCCTGCCGGCCATGATCGCCCACGAGGCGGGGAACCCGCTCACCGCGGCGCGGGCCGGGTTGCAGCTGACGCTCGAGACGCTGCGGTCACCCGGCGAGATCGATGCGGACCGGCAGCGGGAAGTGCTCGAGGACCTCGCCCAGGTGCTGGACGACATCGACCGCGCGGTGGCCTTCCTGCGCTCAGTGCAGGACCGCGCGCGCGGCGCCTTCGCCCGGGTGGAGCGATTCGACGTGCTGCAGGCGGTCCGCTCGTGCCTCACCCTCGAGCGCCGCCTGCTGCAGGACCGGCGCGTCACCCTGAATTTCGAGACCACGGTCGACGGGGCCTACGTCACGGGCGATCCGAGCTCGCTGTTCGAGGTGCTGGTGAACCTCATTCGCAACGCCGCCGACGCGTATGAGGGACGGGCGGGCAGCGTGGAGGTACGGTTGGAGCGCGGCACCGAGCACCTGATCCTGCGCGTCCGCGACCACGGCGCCGGTATCGCCCCGGAACATCTGCAGCTGGTGTTCGAGCCGGGGTTCACCACCAAGGAGTTCGGCAAGGGAAGCGGCATGGGCCTGGCGCTGGTTCAGAGCGTGGTGCGCGAGGTGTTCTCGGGGTCCGTGCAGATCGACTCGGCGGTGGGACAGGGCACGACGTTCACCGTCACCCTGCCACTGCCCCCCCAGCGTGCCGCCGATCCTCCTGCCGCCGGCTAGCCACCCTCCCCCAGCAGCGATTCCAGATCGAGCGCCCGCGTCGTCATGGCGAGCACGCCGTCCGCGGCGCGCGGCCATTCGGATGGCGCCCGGTCGCGGTATAGCTCCACGCCGTTGCCATCCGGATCGCGCAGGTAGATCGCTTCGCTGACGCCGTGATCGGCTGCGCCCTCCAGCCGCACGCCATGGTCCAGCAGGCGGCGCACTGCCCGGGCCAGCGCCGCGCGAGTGGGGTAGAGAATCGCGAAGTGGTACAAGCCAGTGGTGCCCCGGGGCGGCGCCGGCGCTCCCCGTCCGGCCCACGTATTCAACCCGATGTGGTGGTGGTAACCCCCGGCCGAAAGGAACACAGCGTCGGGTCCGTAGCGGGCGGTGATTTCGAACCCGAGCGCGTCCCGGTAGAAGGCGACGGCGCGGTCGAGGTCGGCGACGGTGAGATGCACGTGGCCGATACGGGCGGCAGGATCAATAGCGCTCATCGGATCGCGGGTGTGGACACCAGGAATAAGGGTTCAGGTGGTCGGGCGGTTCCCATTAGATTCCTGCGCCTATGAACTCGACCAATCGCATTCCCACGCCCGTCAACGAGCCGGTGTGCTCGTTCGCCCCAGGGACGCCCGAACGGGCGGCTCTCAAGCAGACCCTCGCCGACCTCGCGGGCCAGGTGATCGAGATCCCACTCGTCATCGGTGGCAAGGAGATCCGCACCGGCAGGCTGCGTGAGTATACCTCGCCCCATCGGCACGCTCACGTCCTGGCCAGGGTGCACCAGGCCGGGGGGGCCGAGATCGACGCCGCGATCCAGGCCGCGCTGGCTGGCTGGCGCGAGTGGTCTCGGTGGTCGCTGGCCGATCGCGCCGCCGTGTTCCTGCGAGCCGCGGATCTCCTGGCGAGCACGTTTCGAGCGCAGGTCAATGCGGCCACCATGCTGGGACAGAGCAAGACCGCGCACCAGGCCGAAATCGACGCCGCCTGCGAGATGGTGGACTTCCTCCGTTTCAACGCCCACTTCGCCGAGCGCATCGTCGCTGAGCAGCCACTGTCAGGGGCGGGGCAGTGGAACCGCATGGATCACCGGCCACTGGAGGGGTTCGTCTACGCCATCTCCCCGTTCAACTTCACCTCGATCGGCGGCAACCTCTCGTCGGCGCCCGCCCTCATGGGCAACGTCACGATCTGGAAGCCGGCCGCCACGGCGGTCTACTCCAACTACGTCCTCATGCGGTGCTTCCTCGAGGCGGGACTGCCGCCCGGCGTGATCAACTTCCTTCCCGGCCCGTCAGGCGAGATATCGACCCGATTGCTCGCCGACCGGCACCTCGCGGGGATTCACTTCACCGGCTCGACCGATGTCTTCCAGACTTTGTGGCGCCAGGTGGGCGAGAGCATCAGCCGCTACGCGGCGTATCCGCGTCTGGTCGGCGAGACCGGTGGCAAGGACTTCATTGTCGCCCACGCGAGCGCCGACGCCGACGCGGTGGCGACCGCGATCGTGCGCGGCGCCTACGAGTACCAGGGGCAGAAGTGCAGCGCCGCCTCGCGCGCCTACATCCCGACCGGTCTGTGGCCGCGGGTGAAAGAGCGCATCCTCGAGATGCTCGGGCGCGTGCGCGTGGGCGACCCGGCCGACTTTCGCAACTTCATGGGCGCCGTGATCGACCGCCCCGCCTTCGACAAGATCCAGGGGTACATCGAGGACGCGCGGCGGGCGTCCGGCGTGTCCCTGATCGCGGGTGGGGGGTGCGACGCCAGCGAGGGCTACTTCATCGAGCCGACGCTGCTCCAGGCGGAGGACGCCCAGTATCGCACGATGTGCGAGGAGATCTTCGGCCCCGTCATGACGGTGCACGTCTACCCCGAGAAGCGGTGGACCGAAACCCTCGAGCTGGTGGATCGCACCTCGCCCTACGCTCTCACCGGAGCCGTCTTCGCGAATGACCGCGGCGCGACCCGCGCGGCGCTGGCGGCGCTGCGCTTCGCCGCCGGCAACTTCTACGTGAACGACAAGCCGACCGGCGCCGTGGTGGGCCAGCAGCCCTTCGGCGGTGCGCGCGCCAGCGGAACCAACGACAAGGCGGGCTCGGTCCTGAACCTGCTGCGATGGGTCTCGCCCCGGTCCGTCAAGGAGACGTTCGTGCCGCCGAGGGACTTCCCCTATCCCTTCATGGCGGAGGAATAGAAAACGCCCCCGGGTCCTGGCGACCCGGGGGCGTCGTCGCTCGATGCTGATGAGACGAAGCGCGCGGCTACTTCGGCGGCAGGATCTTGAACATCCCCGTGCCGCAGACCGGGCAGGAGCCCTTCAGCGCCGGCCGGCCGTTCGCCATCTTCACTTCCTGCGGGTTGGCGATCTCGCGTCGCGCCTTGCACTTCATGCAATAGCCCTCATTTGCCGCCATCGGGGCTTTGCCAGGCTTCGCCATTTCGTTCCTCCGTGGGGAGCTGGAGCACGGATCTCGGGGCAGCCCCCAAGGCGCCCCGAACCGCCCCCAACATACACGCAGCAGTCAACAGACGGGAGGCGCGGGCGCAACACTGCCGCAGCAGCGAGCGCCGCACCCCGTGGAGGACGAGGCTATTGTTCTGTGGTGCAACAGCTTACCCGCTGCCCCCCGGTCCCGGAGGGCGGGGCGGGGGCGCGGGCGCACGGGGCGCCGCCGGGCCCAGCGTCTCAACCCACGCTGTCCCACCGAGTTGGAACACTCGCGGCGGGAACGCCCGGCCGGTCGTCGGGTATTGTACCACCCCGAGCAATGCGACGCCGCGCTGCTACTCCTCTCGTCGCCCTGATGGCGATCGCCGCCTGCGTGACCGAGCAGGGGCCCCTGACCAATCGCATGTCCCAGGCGAGCACCGGATACTTGTCGCGGGCGGCGCGGCAGCCCGTGCGGTGGCAGCCGTGGGGGTCGGAGGCGTTCGCGCTGGCCGAGCGGCTCGACCGACCGGTGCTGCTGGTGGTCGGAGCGGACCGCTGCCGGCCCTGCGCCGAGATGGACCGCGTCTGGGACGATCCGGCGCTCGCGTCGCTGGTGAACGCGCTGTTCGTGCCCGTGCGGGTGGATCGGGACGAGCGTCCCGACGTTGCGCATCGCTACGGCGATGTCGTGCGCACGCTGTCCGGGCTGGACGGATACCCGCTCACGGTCTTTCTCACCGCCGGTGGGGCAGCCTTCTTCGGCGGGACGACCTTCCCGGCCGACGACCCGGTGACGGGGCGTGGCCTGCGGCAGATCCTCCCCGAAGCCGCGCGCAGTTACCGCGAAAAGCGTGAGGCCGTGGAGTCGCAGGCCGCCGCGGCACAGGCGCTGGCCGACGGGCGGCCGGCGCTGTCACACGGGCTGGTGGACCCGGCGACCGTGGCGATCGGCATTGGCAGCGTGCGGGCGGGGCTCGAAGAGGCTCTGAGTGATGGCGGCAGCGTCATCGCGCTGGCCCGTGGGGCGGGGCTGCTGTTCGCGTGGTTCGGCCAGACCGGCGATTCGGGGTACCTGCGGCTCGCCTTGCGGCTCATCGACCCTCACGCTGCCCTCACGTCCTTCACCGCGGACGCGCCGGCGGTGCTGCGGGCCGCGCAGCTGCGGGCCTTGGTGCGCGGGTGGGTAGTGACCGGGGACTCGGGGATGCTCGTTACGGGCCGGGCGTTGCTGCGGCAGGCGGAGGCGGACCTGCCGGTCCAGACCGATCCGGCCGTGTTCACCGACGCCACGGCATACGTCATCGGATCGGTGCTGCTGGCGGGTCCACCCCTCGGCGACAGCGTAGCGCCGGGCCAGGCGCAGGCGTCGCTCGACTCGCTGCTGCGCCGGGTTTACGCTCGCGACATCGGGGCCCGGCACCAGCCGGTCGGATCGGTGCGCGGTCTGCTCGACGACCAGATCCAGCTGGCCGGCGCCTGTGTCGCTGCCTACCGGTTCACCGCCGCAGATCGCTATCTCGATGTGGCGCGCGATCTGGTCGCGCTCATCGAACGCGACTACGCGGCGCCGCTGGGCGGGTACTTCGACACCGCCCTGCCGGATCCCGCCGTTCCGGCGGTGCTCACCAAGCGGGTGCTGGACAACGGACTGCCCGGCGCCAACGCGTGGGTGGCGGCCGTACTGCTGGACCTGGCTGAGGTGACGGGCGACGACAGCTATCGGCGCCGGGCTGACGCGACATTGGAGGCCTTCGCCGCCGTGGCGGCCGACGGGGGCCTGTGGGCCGCCGGCTACTTCGACGCGGCGCGCGCCGCGGTGGCGATGCGAAGGCCCTAGGACGTGTAGGCGGCGTTGATGTGCACGTAGTCGGCCGACAGATCGCAGGTCCACACCACTGCCTCACCCCCCCCGATGCCGAGATCGAGCCGCAGGCGCACCGACGGCGCGGCGAACGCCGCCCGGGCCGCGTCGGGATCGGGGTTCGCCGTGTGGCCCGCCTCGGCCAGCGGCAGCCAGTCCGTGGCGTCGGCGGCTGGGCCTCCGGGCACGCGGGCGACGGCCAGCGAGATCCGTTCCGGCGCGAGGGTGACCCCCGCTGATCCGGCCGCCGCCAGGATCCGCCCCCAATTGGGGTCCCCGCCGTGCAGCGCCGTCTTCACGAGCGCGGATCGGGCGACCGCCCGGCCGACCTCGCGGGCCGCCGCCTCGGTCGGCGCACCGCCGACGCGGATCTCGAGCACTCGCGTCGCGCCTTCGCCGTCGTGCACGATCGCCAGGGCGAGATGGCGGGCCACCGCCAGGAGGGTGTCCTCGAACAGGGCCCATGTGCTTGCGTCCCGACCGGGATCCACGCCCGAGGCGCCGTTAGCGAGCAGCAGCACCGTGTCGTTGGTGCTGGTGTCCCCGTCAACGGAAATGGCGTTGAACGTGCGGTCGACGACCTGCCGCAGCAGCGGCGCCAGCATCGACGGCGTGGCGACGGCGTCCGTGGTGAGCACGGCCAGCAGCGTCCCCATGTCGGGATGGATCATCCCGGCGCCCTTGGCGACGCCGCCCACGGTCACGGTGCCGGCTGCCGTCGCCAGTCGTTGCGCGCAGTGCTTCGGCCTCGTGTCGGTCGTCATCATCGCCCGCGCGAGGTCGATCCCCCCATCGGCGGAGAGGCGCGCGGCGGCTTCCCGCAACCCCGCACCGACCCGATCCACCGGCAACGGTACGCCGATCACCCCGGTGGAGAGGACCAGGGCCGAGCGGGGCGGGATGCCGGCGACCTGCTCGGCTGCCTGTGCCATGGCGCGAGCGGCGGACAGCCCGTCCGCCCCGGTGCACGCGTTGGCGACCCGGGCGTTCACCGCAACGGCGCGCATCCGTCCCGGGCGCTCGCCCAGCAGCTCCTGGTCGTACAGCACCGGCGCCGCCTTGACGAGGTTGCGGGTGAAGACGCCTGCGGCGGCGCAGGTCGTGGTGCTGAGGAGCAGGCCCACGTCGAGCGCGTTACCGGCCTTGAGTCCCGCTGCCGCGGCTCCGGCGACGAAGCCGCCGGGCGAGGTCGCGGAGCCGTCGGGAAGGATGGTCGGTGCCGCCGTCATAGCCGGCCAAGATACCGGTCGTCCGTCGCTTGTGTAACCGCTGTCTTGTCCTTATCATAGCGCAACCTTCCCGGGAGAACCGTTCGATGTCGGATCAGTTCCTCAGTTCCGACGAATACGACGAACGCGCTCATCACCTCTACAACGACGGACGATACGACGACACCGTGGACCTGCTGCGGGACGGGCTGAGCCTGTACCCGTCGGCGGTCGAGCTGCACGTGGGCATGGGGTTCGCGCGCCTGGCGCGCGAGGAGTACGCCTGGGGGCGCCGCAGCTTCCGCGACGCGCTCGATCTCGATCCCGATCACGAAGATGCGCTCGCGGGGCTTGGCGAGACACTCCTCAAGTTCGGCGAGCGGAGCGCGGCGATCGCCTGCTTCGAGCGCATCCTGGCGCTCGGCTTCCAGGACGATCACGACCTGATGCTGCAGATCGGGCGGGGGCTGTTCCGCGAAGGGGTGCTCGACCAGGCCCGCCGGTTCTTCGAGATCGCGGTCACGGCGCACAGCGATTCGGCGGAGGCGGCCGCGTGCGTCGGCTACGCGGCGCACCGCCTCTCGGACGAAGGCGGTGCGCTCTACTGGCTGCGGCGCGCCCTCGATCTCGACCCGACGCACGGGGAAAGCCGTATCTACCTGGCGAACCTGCTCTACGACCGCGGGGAGTACGAGGCCGCCCTGTTCCACCTGGAACGCACGCAACCGGCCGAGCATTTCGACGGCCTGGGCATCTGGCGACTGATCGAGCTGAAGAAGAGCATCTACCGCCTGCCCGACCACGACCCCGAGCTGACGCCGTGGGCCGCCCGCCTCAGCGAGCTGGCGGAGGAGGCCGGTGCCGACGACCTCGTGCTCGCCGAAATCGAGGCGATGGGGCCTGACGGTCAGGTGCGCGATCCCTCCCAGCTGGAGCTGTTCGGCACGCTGCTCACCGAGCTGCAGGGGATGAAGACTCGCACCGGCGGCGGCGACGTCCACCGGGTGCGGACACTCTCGGGCGTGACCTACGTCGGGACCTGGGAGGAGATCGTCCGACAGATGAAGGACGATGCCGAAGGATGGGCCGCCGGCACCCTCGCGCAGTACATGGCGGCGAGCGCGCAGCGGGGGCAGCGGCAGACCGGCGTCGCCATCCCGGCCACCGATGCGGAGAGTTTCATCCGCGGCAGCGCCGGCGCGGGCCTGCTCCGCATCCTCCACTAACCGGCGTCGGGGCCTCCGACTTCCCCGCCGGGGAGCCGCGCGTCCCCGCTACGACCCGCAGGGCCGGGTGTCAGTGACGAGGGGTGCCACGAAGGTCCCGCGCAGCGGCAGCGCCCCCAGGGGGTCATCGTAGAAGTCGCTGCGTTGCGCGGTGAAGGTGAATCGACCGCTGATCGCCACCCCCCCGACGACCGGCTCCATGCGGGTGACCACGATCACGCCTCCCCTGCGTGACAGCGCGGTGACGGTGGGGCTGGTCGAGCGGGTCGACCACAGTCCCCAGGCACGCGGCGGACGGCAGATGGCGTCGGACCCGCTGGCGAACGCTTCGCTGGGCGACAGCGAGTCGATGGCGAAGCTCCCGGGACCCAGCACCGGCTCCCGCAGCGTGACGACCACATTCTCCAACGCGTTCGCCGTGCTCGGGATCCCCAGGTTGAGCCGGAAGGTGAGCGAATCGCCCTGGCGGCGGTAGTTCACCGCGCGGGCCTGCGCCGTGGCGAAGCGAATCACCGTGCCCAGCGCCGTGAAGGACCCGCGCCCACCGAGGGTGTCGGTGAGGAGCTGCACGTCAACGGCGCCGCTGTCGGCGGCGCTGTCGGCGTGCGCCACGAGACGCACCGGGCCACCGGGACTGATCGCCGTCACCAGGCCGGTGGCCGAATCGACCGTGTAGATGGCGGCGTTGGGTGAGGGACTGAACCACGGCGTCGGCGGCGCCCCGTCCTTGCGGAGCACCGCCACGGGAACGGTGAAGGTGTCGCCGGACATGAGGAAGACCGTGTCCAGCAGCAGGGTGACTGTGAGCGCCCGCGACACGACCACCAGCGCCGCCCCCGTCACCCCGTTGGCATCGGCGTACACGATGCCCTCGCCCGGGCCGACGGCGATGACTCGTCCCGTTTGCCGGTCCACCGCGATCACGGCCGGTTGATCGGTGTGCCATGTCACGGGCCCGGTGGGCTGGGGGTCGCCGGCCGCGTTCAGGTAGGTGGCGGTCAGCAGGCCGGCTGGCAGCGTGTCGCCCACGAACAGCGAGTCGAGCACCGGGGTGACCAGCACCCGCGGGGTACTCGAAGGTCCGCTGCCGTCCCCGCAGGCGAACGCTGCGACGAGGAGCGCGAGCCCTGGCGTGAGCGCGCGGTGTGCGTGGCACGAGCGTCCTGGGCGGCTGGGCACGGGCGTGGTGATCGGGTGTGGTGGCAGGTGGGTGTCGGGGCGTCGCTCAGAACATCGACATCGCGAGAAACGAGCGGAGATTGTCGTTCGTCACGCGCAGTCGCGAGCTGAGCAGTCGGACCACGGACCAGAGGATCTTGAAGGCGAGGTCCCGGTTGAAGTCCAGCAGCAGCTCGAAATCGGGCCGCGAGATGGTGATCAAGGTGCAGCTGGTGTTGGCGATGGCGTCGGTGGAGCGCTCCGACCGATCGAAAATCGCCATCTCGCCGAACGTGGCGCCCGGCTTGAGCACCGCGAGGGCCTCCTCGCCCGAGCCCGGGATGGTGCGCGAGATGCGGACCTCACCCTCGGCGATGATGTACAGCCGGTTCCCGGGCTCGCCCTCCTTGAATACGTGCTGGCCCACCGCGAACTTCTGCTCGCGGCACACTTCGGCGACCCGCGCGAGCTCGCCGTCGTCCAGGTCCTGGAAGAGGTGGGCCTGTTTGAGGAGATTGATGTCCACGGTTCCCGTACGAAGCTAGTCCCTGAAGGGGTTGGGGAGCAAGTGAAACCCTGGATCACCGTTGCTGATCTGCTCAGCGCCGCGCGGTTGCCGCTGGCCGCCGCGTTTGTCGCGGTCGAGGACCACGGCTGGCGACTCGCCATCGTGGCCGGGGCTGCCGCGTCGGACTACTTCGACGGGCGCCTCGCGCGGCGGTTCGGACCGTCGCGCGTCGGCGTGGTTCTCGACCCCGTGGTGGATAAGCTGTTCATGCTCGCCGCGTTCCTCACAGTGGCGCGCCACGGGCTATTGACGTGGTGGGAGATCGTGCTGGTACTGGCCCGCGACATCGTCGCCGCCATCGGGGCGGTGGCCGTCTGGATCCTGGAGCGCCCAGTGGCCCTCCCCGCGCGCGCTGGCGGCAAGGCGGTGACGGTGTGCCAGATCCTGACGCTGATCGCGTTCATCGCCGAGTCGCCGCTGGTGCGACCACTGGCGTGGGCAACCGCGGCCATTGCGGTGTATGCGATCTGGGACTATGGCCGCGCGGCCGCCCGGGTGGTCCATCCCTCCCCCTGACTCGAGGAGCCGTCAACATGCGTGTGCTCGTCCCGGCCTGTCTCGTCACGATGCTCGCGGCGCCGCTCGCCGCACAGGAGTTCCAGCCTCCCGGGTCGGGGGCCGAGGGAACCCGCGTCGGGCTGTACGGGTTCGGCGTGCGGGCGGGAGTGGACTTCACCGAGAACGGGCGCCTGGCCCTGGGAGCGGTGCTGGATCTCGGGCAGATCGCCACTGCGCGGCTGCGGCTGCGCGGGGTCGGAGAGCTGAGTGTGTTCAACGCTCCCAACGTCTACGTCGGCGCTCTCGAGGTCGCCTATCACTTCACCGACGACGCCGCTCCGGCACGGCCCTATGCCGGACTCGGCGCGGCTCTGGCAGGCGGCGAGTCGTGCAGCGCTGATCCCGACTGCCCCGCGCTGTGGTTCAACGTCGTGCTGGGGTTCGAGCTCCGCTTCCGATCGACATTCAACTGGCTGCTCGAATACCACGGGATGAACCTGCTGCGCGACAACCGGATTCTCGCCGGATTGACCACCCGACGCTGAGGAGCGCCGCATGACCGGACGACCGAGCGTGGGCGTGCCCACGCGCGCCGTGGATGTTCGCTGGACGGGCGACGGATTGGTGTTCGAGGCGCACGGGGGGCAGCGACCGCCGATTCTGGTGGATGGCAATTCGCAGCAGTCGCTGTCGCCGGTGGAGCTGCTGCTCGCGTCCGCCGCCGCGTGCGCGGGCGCCGACGTGGTACTGATTCTCGCCAAACAACGGGCCGACCTTCGCTCGCTGACCATCAGCATGACCGGTACGCGGCGCGACACTGAGCCGCGGCGGTTCGTCGCGATCCACTTTCAATTCACGGCGGCGGGGGTCGGTGTCGACTTGGCCAAGCTGCGTCGCGCGGTCACCCTGTCGCTCGACAAGTACTGTTCGGTGGTGGCGACCCTCGCCCCCGACACCGCCGTGACGTGCGACTGCGTCGTTGCCTAGGCTCATTGCCGCGCTGCTGGTCCTGACACTACCGGCCGAGGCGCCCGCCCAGCGACGCCTCACGGCGTGGGAGCTCGGTGGCGGCGGCCTCGCGGCGCTCGCCGATGCCGAGTTCTTCGGCGGGGCCTTCGGGGTAGCGCGGCGGCTCGGCGGCCAGCCGCGCGTCGCGGCCCAGGCAGCGCTGGGTACCGCAGGCGGTCGGTTGAGCGTCCGGGCGGAAGCCAGCGTCCAGTTGCTGCTGGCGCCGGCCGCGCGGAACGGCGTGGGTCTGTACCTGGGTGTGGGCCTGGCGTGGCAGGGCGTGCGCGGCGCCAGCGACGCCACCTATCTGACCGCGCTGGTTGGCGTGGAGGGCGCGCCGGGGCGCCGGTGGGGGTGGTACGTCGAATCCGGCCTCAGCGGCGGAATTCGCGCCGCGGCCGGAATCCGGTGGCGCCACTTCCCGGACTGGTGGTGACGGCGACGGGCATGAAAAAGCGCCCCCGCGGGGGCGCCGTCGACGGCGTGGTGCTCGGGTCTGCTATGGACGCGTCAGGCCTCAGCGCCGACGGTGGCCGGTGGGCGCGCCACGACGGGGCGGCAGTAG
>QKHC01000115.1 GCA_003251175.1 Gemmatimonadota bacterium | reverse complement strand
GAGGCGAGCTCGGGGAAGTTCGTGCGGGAAGAGAAACCCTAGCGCGGTCTCACGGCAGGAACGCGTCGAGGCATTGGTGACCGCCCGACGCGGTAGTAGCGCGGAAAGCCGCCCCCGTCGGCGTCCCAGGGCGTGAGCAATCCGGGACAGCGGTCGGCGACCGCTCGCACGTCCGCGGCGAGGCCGCTCCCCGGCCACGACACGACCACCACGGTGGGCCCGGTGTGGTCGCGCACCCAGGCCGACACCTCGTAGATGAAGCGGCTGTTCACGGAGAGGAACCAGGCCGGCGAGAAGTCTGCGGGCTCCGGAGGATCGCCGCTGACGAAGGCGGCGCCCGCGGCCTGTCGCAGCGCGGCGTGGCGCGACCCCACGGCGGCGGTGACGAGCGCCAGCGTCGCGTACCATGCGGGACGCCAGCGGGCGGCCGTGCGGCCGATGGCGCGATCCACGCCCGCGGCGACGAGCAGGCCCGCGACCGGCAGCACGATCAGCACGAATCGCTCCTGGACAAACGATCCCTCGGCGAGCGAGCGGCCCAGCGCGATGTAGACGCCGTCGTCGTTGAAGGCCCCGGCAGCGATGAGCGGCGAGAGCCGCAGGGCGAGGTGCACAGACACCGTCGCCACGCCGGCGAGCACCGCGTCGGCTGTCATTCGCCGGGACGATGCGGTCAAGGCCGCTCGGCACGGACGGCGGCGCGGTCAGGCGAGCTGGCTCTCCACGTACGCGGCTTCGTGCACCGCCGCCGGCTTGCGGTGCGACAGGACCAGCCACCACTCGCGAGCGGAGGCCAGCAGGACCAGGGCCACCACTCCCATGAACACCAGGGCCACGAGCGTGTTGAGGCGGTCGTTGAAGATCAGACGCGCGGCGTTGGAATCGGTCGATCCGGCGAGCGACGCCGCGTGGGCCAGGAAGCCCAGCCGGGGATCGCTGGCGAAGACCTTCTGCCAGCCCGCCGTCATGGTGACCACCACCAGCCACGCCAGGGGAACGAGCGTCACCCAGGCGTAGCGCTGGCGACCCATCTTGATCAGCACCGTGGTGCCGACGCACAGCGCGACGGCGGCGAGCAGCTGATTGGAGATGCCGAACAGCGGCCAGAGGGAGTTGATGCCGCCCAGCGGGTCGATGACTCCCTGGTAGAGGAAGTAGCCCCACCCCGCCACGATCACCGCGCTCGACAGCACGATGCTGGGATACCACGACGTCTGGCCGAAGCGCGGCGACACGTGCCCCACGATCTCCTGCAGCATGAACCGCCCCACCCGGGTCCCGGTGTCGATCGTCGTGAGGATGAACAGCGCCTCGAACATGATGGCGAAGTGGTACCACAGGGCGGTCAGGGTCTCGCCGCCCAGGACGCCGGTGACGCCACTGAAGATCTGCGCCATGCCGACGGCGAGCGACGGCGCGCCTCCGGTGCGGGCGATCAGCGTCGCCTCGCCCATCTGGGCGGCAAGCTGGTGCATCGTCTCCGGCGTCACGACGAATCCGGCGCCGTTGAGCACCTCCGCGGCGCCGGCGAGGGCAGCGGGGGTGGTGTTCATCGCGAAGTAGATGCCCGGATCCAGGGTGCACGCCGCGATCATCGCCATCACGCCCACGAACGACTCGGTGAGCATCCCCCCGTAGCCGATCATCCGGGCGTCGGATTCCCGGCGGATCATCTTGGGTGTCGTTCCCGAGGCGACCAGCGCGTGGAATCCGGAGATCGCGCCGCAGGCGATCGTGATGAACGCGAACGGGAACAGCTTGCCCGCGAACACCGGGCCCTCACCGAGCGAGGCGAAGGGTGTGACCGCCGGCATCCGCAGCTCCGGGAAGACGACGAAGATGGCGAGTCCCAGTGCGACGACCGTGGTGATCTTGAGGAACGTGGAGAGGTAGTCGCGGGGACAGAGCAGCACCCACACCGGCAGCACCGAGGCGATGAATCCGTACCCCATCATCATCCACGTCAGCGTGGTGCCCGAATGCCGGAACCACTCGGCCACCGCCGGCTGTCCGGCCACCCAGCCGCCCGCCACCAGCGCGCCGAGCAGCAGCACGGCGCCCACCGCGGAGGCCTCGCCCACGCGTCCGGGGCGCCACACCTTCATCCACCATCCCATCAGCAGCGCGATCGGCACGGTGCACGCGATGGTGAACAGCCCCCAGGGCGAATCGCGCAGGGCGTTGACGACGATCAGGGCCAGCACGGCGAGCAGGATGATCATGATGAACAGCACCGCCAGCATGCCGGTGACGCCCGCCACCTTGTTGATCTCCTCCTTGGCCATCTGGCCCAGCGATTTGCCATCGCGTCGCAGCGAGGCGAACAGGATGGTGAAGTCCTGCACCGCACCGCCCAGCACGACCCCGATCACGAGCCACAACGTGCCCGGCAGGAATCCGAACTGGGCGGCGAGCACCGGTCCCACCAGCGGGCCGGCGCCCGCGATCGCGGCGAAGTGGTGGCCGTAGAGGACGTACTTGTTGGTCGGCACGAAGTCGCGCCCGTTGCTCAGCCGCTCGGCCGGGGTGGCGCGGCGATCGTCGAGGCCGAATACGCGGGTGGCGAGGAAACGGGAGTAGAAGCGGTACGCGATGACGTAGGTGCACACCGCGGCGGTGAGCAGCCACGCGGCGTTCACCGTCTCCCCGCGCGACAGCGCCAGGATCGCGAAGGCCGCGGCGCCGAGTATCGCCACGCCCGACCACAGCAGCAGGGAGGCGGCCCGTCTCATGTCCGCTAAGCTACCGCCCGGCTTGCCGGGCTTCAAACCGGGCCATAGGTTCGTTCCCCTTGGAACAGTCCCCGTGGTCCACGGCAGCGCGCGGACGGCCCGCGGCGTCGGGCGGCGCAACGGTGCAGGAGCAGCCGCAGCCCGTCCCGGCGGGTGGCGGCCTGCGCGGCCGCGTGGCGCTCGTCACCGGCGGGGCGACCGGGTTGGGTCGCGCCGTCTGTCTCGAGTTCGCGGCCCGCGGGGTCGCGGTGGGATTCAACTACCTCGAGCTTCCCGGTCGCGACGTCGCCGCGCAGGCGCTGCTCACCGAAACCGCGCTGCGCGCGCAAGGTGTGGCGGTCTTCTGCACCCACTGCGACGTGCGCGATCGCGACGACGTCGATCGCTTCGTGCAGCAGTCGCGCGAGCAGCTTGGCGGCGTGCATTACCTGGTGAACAACGCCGGCGTCACGCACGACGGGGCGCTGTGGCGCCTGTCCGAGGAAGCCTGGCGCGAGGTGCTCGATACCAACGTGACCGGGGCGTTCCACTGCCTCCAGGCCGTCGCGCCCGCGATGCGCGAGCAGCGCTACGGGAAGGTGGTCAACGTCGCCAGCCACCAGGCGTTCCGCCCCGGCTTCGGGATCGCCAACTACGCGGCCAGCAAGGCCGCCCTCGTCGGCCTCACCAAGTCGGCCGCCGTGGACCTGGGCTCGGCCAACATCAACGTGAACGCCGTCGCCCCCGGGTTCGTGCGGACTGAGCTCCTGGTGAAGCTCCCGCGCGAGGTGCTGGATCGAGCCGAAAAGGGATCCGTGCTGGGACGGGTCGCCGAACCCGAAGACATCGCGCGGGTGATCGTGTTCCTGTGCTCGGAAGACGCGCGGCACATCACCGGGCAGGTGATCGTGGTGGACGGCGGGCTCACCCTCGGTTCTTGATAATCGCCGGGCGGCGGGCGATATTTCCCGCCGTGACTAATCCCTTAAAAGACAACTACTTAGTGCGCAGCGCGTGGTGCCTGGGAGTGGCCGCGACGGTCGCGTGCGGCGGGCGGAGCCGCGCCGGCGCGCCGCCCGCGCCGCAGCCGACGCTGGCGATCCCCGTCACCAACATCGCCGGCCAGCGCGTCATGGTGCTGCCCACCACCCTCGCGCTGGCGAGCGACTCACTGCCGTGGCACGAGGCCCTGAGCGATCGGCGTGCCACGCTGACGCGGGCCGACAGCGTCCTCGGCGCCCTGCTGAACGACCGCGCGCCCGAGGTCAACTGGGTGCTGCCGCCGGAGCTGCGCCGCAATGCCGAGCTGTCGGCCGGGATGGTGGGCGATCCGGGCCAGTTCCCCACGGCCACACTGCGCTACGAGGAGCTGGAAGAGATCCCGGGACCGCTGCAGGCGCAGCTGCGCAACCTGGCCGCCGTGAGCCGCGCCCGCTACGGGATCGTGCCCGCGGCCCTGCTGTGGCTGCCGACCGACACCGCGGCGGCGATGCGGGCGGTGGTGCGCGGAAGCGGCGTGGGGACCGCCGAGCTCACGCTGGTGATCGTCGACACGCGACTGTCCCGGATCGGTTTCTGGACCGTGGCGCGCGGCGCTGGTGACGATCCCTGGACCGCCCTCGCACAGGCGGTGAAGGCGGCGCTGCCCGGGCTGCCGTGACGCGCGAGGTGACGCTGCTCCGGGGCGATGGCATCGGCCCGGAAATCGTGGGCGCCACGGTGGACGTGGTCGCCGCCCTGGGGATCGGGATCGCGTGGGACGAGCAGCTGGCGGGGATGGCGGGCGTGGACCGCGCCAACGACCCCCTGCCGGTGGCGACGCTCGAGAGTATCCGCCGCACCCGGCTGGCGCTCAAGGGTCCGCTCACCACGCCGGTCGGCGGTGGATTCCGCTCGGTGAACGTCGCCCTGCGGCAGGAGTTCGATCTGTACGCCAATGTGCGCCCGGTGCGGACGGTGGTGCCGGGGGGGCGCTATGAGCGCATCGACCTGGTGCTGATCCGCGAGAACACCGAGGGACTGTACGTCGGACTCGATCACTCGTTCCGGGTCGCCGGCGACCGGCGCGCGCTGGCGCAGGCGATGTCGGTGATCACGCGCGAGGGGTGCGAGCGGGTGTGCCGCTTCGCGTTCGACTACGCCAGGGCGCACGGGCGTCGCAAGGTGACGGTCGTCCACAAGGCCAACATCCTGAAGGCGACGTCGGGGCTGTTCCTCGACACCGCGCGACTCGTGGCGCGCGAGTATGCGGACGCGGTCGCCTCCGACGACAAGATCGTGGACAACTGCGCGATGCAGCTGGTGCTCGATCCATGGCAGTTCGACGTCATCGTGACCACCAACCTCTTCGGGGACATCCTCTCCGACGAGGCTGCCGGGCTGGTCGGCGGGCTGGGGCTGGCACCGGGAGGCAACATCGGCACGCACGCGGCCATCTTCGAGGCGGTGCACGGGTCGGCGCCCGACATCGCCGGCCGGGGGGTGGCCAATCCGGCGGCCCTGATGCTCGCCGCGGGGATGCTGCTGGATCACATGGGTGAGCGCGACGCCGCGGAGCGGCTGCAGCGGGCGATCACCGCGGTGATCGCCGAGGACAACGTGCGCACCAGGGACTTGGGAGGCAGTGCTTCGACCGGGGAGTTCGCCCGGGCCGTCGCCCGGCGGGTATAGCCACCTGTGCGCCCGCTGCGGCACGATGACACCGGGTATCCCGGTGGGCGGCCTGTGCCCGGACTGCGCCCGCGCGCTGGCGACCCGCGCGGGACGTATCGGACGGTGGGTGGCGATCGCGACGACGGTACCGCTGGCGCTGTATGTGACGCTGACGCTGCCGGCCGATCGCAATGCGCGCATCCTGGGGGCGGCCGCGATCGTGGCCTGGTACATCCTGACGGCGCGCATCGCGCGTCGCGTCGCGTGGGAGTGGCTGACATGAGGCGAATGCGGAATGCGGAGTGCGGAATGCGAAATGGAAGACACCTGGTGCGTGGTGCGTGGTGCGTTGCGGCGGCGTTGCTGGCTGCCGTGGCGCCGCTTGCGGCACAGACGACCTCACTGTCCATCTATCGCGATGGCCGGGTGCTGGTGCGCCGCTCGCTGGCCGAGGCGCTGCGGCGGGGCACGAATACCGTCACGGTGTCGATCGACGGGCTCGACCTGGCGACGCTGTTCTCCCCCGATACCAGCGTCACGGTGCTCTCGGCCGTGGCCCGCTATCCCACCACGCCGGAGCAGGCGCTGGCGCGCGCCGTCGGCCAGACGATCGCCTTCGCCCGCGAGCGCGATACCGTGAAGGCGATGGTGGTGCGGGTCGCTCCGCCGCAGGTGCGGCTGCCCGACGGGCGGATGCTGCTGCAGTGGCCCGGCACGCCGCTGTTCCCGGAGGGCATGATCCGCAGCCGGCCGCAGGCGGACATCACCGTCGAAGCGAGCCGCAGCCGGCAACGCACTGAGCTGGCCTTCGTGGGGCAGGGCATGACCTGGGAGGCCGTCTATCAGGTCGTGCTCGGCGCCGGCTCGGCGAGCGTGTCGGGGGTCGCCACCGTGGCCTCCCAGGCGATGCGGGTGGACACCGCGGAGGTGCAGCTCGTCGCCGGGAGCATCCGGCGCGCCCGCCAGGGAGCCCAGGACGGCGGCGTCGTGGCGATGGAAATGGCGGCGATGCGGGCGGCGGCCCCCGCGGCCCCGGCCGCCGAAGAGGCGGTGGGTGAGGCGCACGTGTACACCCTGCCGGACCGGATGTCGCTCGAGCCCGGCGTGCCCGTTGCCACCGCGCTGTTTCCCCGCGCCACCACCACGGTGACGCGGGAGTTCATCGTCGCCGGGGCGATTCCGTGGCGCGGCTATTTCGGCGCCGCCCCGAACGCGACGCAGCTGGTGCCGGTGCAGGTGTGGTACACGCTGCGGCGCCCGCAGGGCACCGCCTTCGGGGACCGCCCGCTGCCGGGGGGCACGGTGCAGCTCTACGAAGCGGACGCCGCGGGGCGCGTGCAGCTGATCGGGGAGGCGGCGAGCGGCCATACGCCGGCGGGTACCGACCTGCGGGTGCCGGCAGGCGACGCCTTCGACGTGACCGCCGAGCGCGTCCAGACCGACTACGATGTGGAGCAGGTGCCGTCGCCCCGGCGCGGCGTCCCGGCCTCGCAGCGGATCACGGCCTCCTATCGGGTGACGCTGACCAACGCCAAGGCCGAGCCCGTCACCGTCGACGTGCGCGAGACGCACGCCGGTGAGTGGCGCGTCACGGCGTCGAGCGTCCGCGCCGAGAAGCTGTCGTCTTCCGAGGTGCGCTTCCGCGTCCCGGTGCCCGCCGGCGGAACGACCACGCTCACCTATACGGTGCAGATCGACTCGTGACCGTTCAGCTGCTGCACGTCGCCGACCTGCATTTCGGGGGCGTCGCGGACCTCCGCAAGATCGAGGCGCTGGAGGCGATGCTGCCGGATCTGCGCCCCGATGCGGTGGTGATCTCCGGGGACGTGTCGCAGCGCGCGCGCCATGGCGAGTTCCAGCGGGCGCGGGCGCTGGTGCAGCTCGCCCGGCAGACCGCGCCGGTGCTCGTCACACCGGGCAATCACGACGTGCAGTGGTGGTGGCGACCGCTGATCCCGTTCGCCAAGGACGTGCTGTATCGCAAGTACCGCCGCCATCTGGGAGAGAGTCTCACGCCCACGCTCACCATCCCGGGCGGCGTGGTGATCGCGTCGGCGCTGACGGCGCACGGCGTGGCGTGGGGGTCGCTCACGTGGAACCTCCGCGACATCGCGGTGAAGGGCCACCTGCCGGCGAGCGAGATTGCGCGGGTGCGCCACATCTTCAAGGGGGCGGCACCGGACCTCGCCCGGGTGCTGGTCGTGCATCACAACGTGCTGCGGGGCGATCTGTCGCAGCGGATGGGGCTGTCGCGCTGGCGGCAGGCCCAGCGGCGCATCGTCGAGTGTGGCGCGGACGTGGTGCTGTGCGGCCACGACCACCAGGAGGGCGCGGCGGTGCTGCACGGCAAGGTCGTCGTCTCCACCTGCAGCACCCTGTCGACGCGGGTGCGCGGCAACCGGCCCGCCAGCTTCAATCTCGTCACCATCGAGCCCACTGCGGTGCAGGTCACGTTCTTCCGCTGGGAAGCGGGCCGGCGCCGCTTCAACGCCTCCGACACCTTCGCCTTCGCGCGGGGGACCTACACGGTGCGCCGCGAAGGACTCGTGGCGTCGCGCTCATGACCGTTTCCGCCTAGAGGGTACTCATGGCTCCCCGGTTCCAGGGAATCGATTTCTACGACGGCGACAGCCTCCTCTCCGAGGAGGAGCGCGCCGTGCGCGACACCGTCCGCGACTGGGTCGAGGACGAGCTGATGCCGGTCATCGCCGAGCACTACCTCGAGGGGAAGTTCCCCCGGGAGCTGGTGCCGCGCATGGCGGAGCTGGGCTTCTTCGGGGCGAACCTGCCCGAGGAGTACGGGTGCGCCGGCCTCAACAACGTCGCCTACGGCTTGATCATGCAGGAGCTCGAGCGCGGCGACTCGGGCGTGCGCTCGTTCGCCTCGGTTCAGGGCGCGCTGGTGATGTACCCGATCTACGCCTTCGGTAGCGAGGAGCAGAAGAAGCGCTACCTGCCGGCGCTCGCCTCGGGGGAGCTGATCGGGTGCTTCGGGCTCACCGAGCCGGACTACGGGTCGAACCCCGGGGGGATGATCACCGTCGCCAGGGAGACCGCGGACGGCTGGGTGCTGAACGGCGCCAAGATGTGGATCACCAACGGCTCGACGGCGCAGCTCGCCATCGTCTGGGCCAAGACCGGACCGATCGAGGACGTGTCGTCCATCCGGGGGTTCATCGTCCCGACCGACGCCAAGGGGTTCACCGCCAAGGACCAGAAGGGCAAGCTCTCGCTGCGCGCCTCCGATACGAGCGAGCTGGTGCTCGAGGACGTGCACGTGGGGAAGGACGCGCTGCTGCCCCGCTCGGGAGGGATCAAGTCCCCGCTGATGTGCCTCACGCAGGCGCGGTACGGCATCGCGTGGGGCGCGATCGGAGCCGCGATGGCGTGCTACGACGAGGCGGTGTCCTACGCCAAGAACCGGGTGATGTTCGGCAAGCCGATCGGCGCATTCCAGATTCAGCAGGTGCGGCTGGCCGAGATGCTCACCGAGATCACCAAGGCCCAGCTGCTCTGCCTGCAGCTGGGCCGGCTCAAGGACCGGGGCACCGTGACGCCGCAGCAGGTGTCGCTCGCCAAGCGCAACAACGTGGATATGGCGACCGAGTGCGCGCGCGAGGCCCGGCGGCTGCTGGGCGCCAACGGCATCCTGGCCGAGTATCAGGCGATGCGGCATCTGGCGAACCTCGAGTCGGTCTATACGTACGAGGGCACGCACGACGTGCACTCGCTGATCCTGGGTCAGGAGATCACCGGACTGAGTGCGTTCGGCTGACCGTCCGCACATGGCAGCTGGCGGAGCCGTTGCCGGATCGACCGGGGAAGTGGTTGCCAGCGGCAAGTGGCCAGGTTTGTTTTGACTGGCAGCTGGTGACGCGTGACACTTCCAGTTCGCGTTCGGGAACTCCATTTGTCGACTAACGCACTGACTACTGAGCACTCATGAAGATCGCCGTCTGCATCAAACGCGTTCCCGACTCCGAAACCCGCGTGAAGGTCGCGAACGATGGTCGCTCGCTCGACGAGGCCGGAGTCAAGTTCATCCTCAATCCCTACGATGAGTTCGCGGTCGAAGAGGCGTTGCGCCGCAAGGAAGCGGCGGGGGCCGGCGAGGTCGCGGTGATCGCGGTCGGGACCGCGGCGTCGCAGGAGACGATCCGCACGGCGCTGGCGATGGGCGCCGACCGCGGCGTGCTGCTGCAGGCCGACGCGGTTCCCGCCGACGGCCTCGCGGTGGCGCGGGCACTGGCGGCCGAGCTGCAGGACGGCGGCTACGATCTGATTCTCTGCGGCAAGATGGCCATCGACGACCAGAGCTATCAGGTGGGCCCGATGCTCGCGGAGCGGCTCGGCCTGCCGTGCGTCACGGCGGTCACGACGCTGTCGCTCGAGGGCGGGAAGGGAGTGGCCGAGCGCGAGATCGAGGGCGGGGTCGAGGTGGTCGAGTTCCCTCTCCCCGCGGTCGTCACCGCCGACAAGGGGCTCAACGAGCCCCGCTATCCCGCGTTGAAAGGCATCATGGCTGCGAAGAAGAAGCCGCTCGCGGTGAAGCCGTTCGACGGCGGCACCGTCGGTGTCGCGGTCACGGGAATGGGCCTCCCCGCCGAGCGCCAGGAGGGCAGGATCGTCGGCGAGGGTGCGGCCGCCGTGCCGGAGCTGGTGCGCCTGCTGCGGGAGGAGGCGAAGGTCCTATGAGCCACGTCCTCGCAGTGGTCGAGCAGCGCGACGGCGCGCTGCGCAAGGTGTCGCACGAAGTGGTGACCGGGGCCCGCCGGCTGGCGGACGCATTGGGTGGCGAGGTGCACGCACTGATCGTCGCCGCGGCACCGGTGACCGGCGCCGAGGCGTTGGCGGGATTCGGCGCGGACAGAGTCGTGACGGCCACGGGCGATGGATTCGCGCGCTACGCCCCGGAGGGGATGGCCGCGATCATCGCCGAGCGCGCCCGGGACGGCGGTTATCGGGCGGTGGTGTGCGCCGCGACGGCGACCGGCAAGGATCTGGCCCCGCGCGTGGCAGCGAAGCTCGACGTGTCGTTGGCCGCCGACGTCACCGACGTGGGGATGGACGGCGCCGCGGTGGTGGTCACCCGCCCGGTCTACGCCGGCAAGGCCAACCTGCGTCTCAGCGTCACGGCGGCGCCGGCGGTGGTGTCGCTGCGCCCCAACGTGTTCACACCGGTCGAGCGACCCAGGGCGGGCACCGCCGAGACCATTGCGGTGAGCACGGCGGCGGGACGCGTCACCGTGCGCGAGGTGAAGGCGGCGGCGGCGGGGACGCTCGACGTCGCCGAAGCTCCCATCGTGGTCTCGGGCGGTCGCGGCCTCAAGGAGCCGGAGAACTTCAAGCTGCTCGAGGAGCTGGCGGCGGCCTTCGGCGGGCAGGCGGCCGTGGGCGCCTCGCGCGCGGTGGTCGATGCCGGCTGGCGCGCACACGGGGATCAGGTGGGGCAGACGGGCAAGACGGTGAGCCCGAATCTCTACTTCGCCGTGGGCGTGTCGGGAGCGATCCAGCACCTCGCCGGAATGCGCACGTCGAAGGTGATCGTCGCGATCAACAAGGACAAGGACGCGCCGATCTTCAAGGTCGCTGACTACGGCATCGTCGGCGACCTGTTCGAGGTGGTGCCCAGGCTGACCGAGGAGATCCGGCGCGTCCGTGGCTAGACTCGCGCTGACGCTGCTGGCCCTGGCGTGGCCGGTCAGCGCCAGCACCCAGGGCTTCCCCGGTGAGGCGCCGGTCCCGCCGTCGTTCCCCACGGCCGTCTATCTGTTTGCGATCGGCGGATGGACCGGCGATCGCGCCGTCCGCACGTACGACGTCGGTCAGCCCAATCCCAACGATCCTGCCTGCGACGCGGTGCAGTGCCAGACCGTGCTGGGAGCCGGATCGGCGCCCGGCGCCGGCGCGCGCCTGCAGCTGCCGCTGTCGCGCCGGGCCGGCGTGCGGGCGGGCCTGTCGATTGCCGGCCCCAAGCCACAGGTGCAGACACTCGACGGCAATCTCGTCCGGCTCGACCGCGCGCGCGTGGCGCAGATGCGCGGGGAGCTGCTGCTGCTCTTCCGCATGAAGCGGCGGGTGCCGGTGTTCTTCGGGTTGGGCGGGGCGTTCACGCGGTATCAGCCGGGGCTGGCGCCCGACCAGGACAACTCCACCGACGTCGGGGGCGTCGTGGCGGTGGGATACGACGCGCGGCTCAAGCCGCCGCTGGGCGTGCGGATCGAGTGGACGGCCTACCTGATGGTGCCTTCGAGCACCGGATGGCCGGCGGAGTACGAGCCCAAGTCGTTCGCGTTCGATCATCAGCTGTCGGTGGGGCTGGCGTACTACATGCAGCGGGCGGGGAGATGACGGGAAACCAGGGAGCAGGGGGCGGGGACCAGGGAGCGTTCGCGCCGGCGGCATACCAGGCCGCGCTGCCGACCGAGCGGGTGATCCTGCCCGTCGGCAGTGAGGGCGCGGGCGACCAGCTCGAGATGGACGTGCTGTTCGTCGGCGCGGGGCCGGCTGGGCTCAGCGGCGCGATCGAGCTGGCGCGACTGGTACGCCACGACAACGAAGCCGGGGGCTCGCTGGGCGACGTGCAGATCGGCGTGCTCGAGAAAGCCGAGGCCCTGGGCGAGCACTCACTCTCGGGCGCCGTCGTGAATCCGCGCGCGTTCCGCGAGCTGTTCCCCGACCTGAGCGACGCGGACTTCCCCTTCCGGCAGGCGGTCCCCGGCGAGCGCGTGTACCTGCTGACGGCGGGCGGCAGCCTCCGTCTCCCCACGCCGCCCACCATGAAGAACCACGGCAACTACGTGGCGTCGATCTGCGAGATCGTCCGCTGGCTCGGCGAAAAGGCCGAGGCGGCCGGCGTGAACATCTTCACCGGCTTCCCCGCGGGCGCGCTGCTGGTCGACGGCCAGCGGGTCGCCGGCGTGCGCACGGTGGCGAGCGGACTGGGGCGTGACGGCGAGCAGCTCGGCGGGTATGCGCCGCCCAACGACATCACCGCGAAGGTCACCGCCCTGTCGGAGGGCACGCGCGGCCTCCTCGCCCAGGCGTGGCTCGAGTGGCAGCAGGTGCCCAGCGTCAACCCGCAGGTGTACGCGCTGGGTGTGAAGGAGATCTGGGAGACGAAGCAGCCGCTCGACGCCGTGATTCACACCCTCGGCTGGCCGCTGCCCACCGATGCCTTCGGCGGCAGCTTTTTGTATCCGCTGGAGCCCAATCTGCTGGCGCTGGGGCTCGTCGTCGGTCTCGACTACCATCGGGCGGCGCTCGACGTGCACGTGCTGCTGCAGCGCCTCAAGCAGCATCCGCTGTTCCGTTCCTATTTCGAGGGTGGCGAGCTGGTCGAGTGGGGGGCGAAGACCATTCCCGAGGGCGGCTATCACGCGCTGCCCGGGCGGCGGTCGGGCGACGGGGTGGTCATCCTCGGCGACTCCGCCGGATTCGTGGACGTGCCGTCGCTCAAGGGGATCCATTACGCGATGCAGTCGGGGATCTTCGCGGCGCGGGCCATCTTCCAGGCGTTGAAGCGCGGCGACCAGTCGGCGGGGCCGCTGGCGGAGTACGACCGGCTGGTCAGCGGCTCGTACATCATGAGCGACCTCCACCGCACGCGGAACATGCGGCCCGCCTTCACGCACGGGTTCTACCGCGGCGGCATCGAGGCGGGCCTGATGTCCCTCACCAAGGGGCGCTTCCCCGGCAGGCGGATCGTGATGGACTCCGATGCGGCGGCGGTGCGGCGCGTGGGGAGCGCCGAGCCGTTCACGCCTGACGGCGCGCTGACCGTCAGCAAGGTCGACGCGGTGTTCAAGTCGGGGAACACGACGCGCGATACGATTCCATCGCATCTCGTGACGGGGCCGGACGTGCCCCCGGAGGTGGTGGACTTCTACGTGCACATGTGTCCAGCGGGGGTGTACGAGCGGGTGGACGGCGGCCTGCGCGTCAACGCGCCGAACTGCGTGGACTGCAAGGCGACGGACGTCCTCGGTCCCCGCTGGACGCCGCGCGAGGGCGGCAGCGGCCCGAAGTACAAGCGGATGTAGCGCGCATGGCGCGGGCGGGTCGGAGCGGCGTCGCCGCCTACGGCTGCTGGCTCGCCAGTCCGCTGTTCCGCTCCACGCTGGCGTCGTTCCTGCTGCTGTGGCTGCTGGCGAAAGGAATGCTCGGTGCCGGCAGCGCGTTCGCCGGCGACTCGCCCCTGACCTTCCGCCCCTTCGCGGAAACCCTCGCCTGCCTCTTCGAGCTCGTCACCCTGGCGCATTTCATCCGGCGGCCCGGAACGGATGTGCTGCTGGGGAACATCGGCCTGGGGCTGGCGATCATCCTGCTGCCGTTCGCGGTGCTTCACTTCCTGCTCGGTGGCGCGCTGGCGGTGCTCGCTCGGTGAGCGCCACCGCCCGCATCGCGGCCGAGGCGGTGGATCTGTCGCGCGGCGGCCGTGCCATCCTGCGTCAGGCGTATGTCGATGCCGTGCCGGGGACGATCACGGCGCTGGTGGGGAGAATCGGCGCGGGGAAGACCTCGCTGCTGCGGGTGCTGGCGGGCCGCATGCGGCCGGACCGCGGGCAGGTGCGGTGGGAGGGTGAGCGCTTGCGGCGGCCGTCTCTCGAGGCCCTGGCACGGGCGGGTCTCGCCCTTCTGCCGGATCATGCGTGGCTCGCCCCGCAGCACACGCTCGGCGTGCAGCTGGCGCTGGCCGCGCGGGTCTCCGGCGGGGACTGGCGGGCCGCGGTCGCTCGCGTGGGCGCGACGCGCGTGGATCGGCGGCCCGGCGATCTGTCCACCGGCGAGCGGCGGCTCGGTGAGCTGGCGCTGGCGGTGAGCCTCGGCGCGACGGCGCTGGTGCTCGACGAGCCGTTTCGCGAGCTCGACCCGATGCACCGCGATCGGCTGGGAGCCTGCCTGCGGGATCTCGCGGACGACGGCTGCGCGGTGCTGTTCGCCGACCACGACGTCGAGTCGGTGCTCGCGCGGGCGGACCGGCTGTTCGCGATCGAGGAGGGGGCGACGCGGGTGGTGCCTGACTTCCGAGAGCGGCCCGTGGTCGACTGGTATGTGGGGTGGGGGCGAGGCGGCTGACGAAATCGCCGCGAGGCGAGTCTTCGTCAGCGGGTGAAGGCGTACAGCGCGCCGAGCGTCGTCACCCAGAAGAGAAAGGCCCAGCGCAGCAGCTCGGCGCGCAGGTCGGCCATCCCACGCAGCATCTCGGCCCGGAAGACGTCGAGCTTCGCGCCGTGGGCAGCGAGGCCGGCGTGAAGCTCGGCCCGCAGCTCCGCCACGCGCTGCTCGAGCTTGGCGTCGAACCGCGCGAAGTTCAGCTCGTTCAGCTCCCGCAGGTCGGCTCGGTAGGCGGCGTCCACCTGATTGAACCAGTCCACAAGCTCGTTGGCGAAGTCTTCCCCCAGCCGTTCGTAGAAGCGCTGGGAGAGCTTCGCGGTCACCGGCACGGGGGCTCCTCGCTGGGGC
>QKHC01000020.1 GCA_003251175.1 Gemmatimonadota bacterium | reverse complement strand
TGGCGCCGTCGGCTGCGGGCGCGTCGGGGCCGGCGGCGGCGCGGGCGGGGCGGCTGCCGGCGCGGGGGGGGCGGCCGCCGGCGCGGCGGCCGGTGCGGACGGCGCCGCCGCCGCAGCTGCCCCCTGCTCGGTCTCGAGCACGGCGACCAGCGTCTGCACCGGAACCGTCTGCCCTTCCTGCACCTTGATCTCGGCCAGCACTCCGGCGGCGGGTGCGGGAATCTCGGCATCCACCTTGTCGGTGGAGATCTCAAACAGGGGCTCGTCGCGCTTCACGGCATCGCCGACCTGCTTGAGCCACTTGCTCAGTGTGCCTTCGGCGATCGACTCGCCCATCTGCGGCATGAGAACGTCAATTCGAGCCATGCAATCCTCTCACCATTCCCTCGGACGTGGGCGGGCTGCGCCGTGCTCCGCTGCCGGCTGCCGTCAGTACGCGGCCAGCCACCTCGCTGCGGTGACGATGTCTTCGGTCTGCGGCAGCACGAAGTCCTCCAGCGTGGGCGCGTACGGCAGTGGAACATCGTGCGCGGTCACGCGCATGATCGGTCCGTCGAGCCACTCGAATGCGCGCTCGTTGACCCGGGCGGTGATCTCGCCAGCGAGCCCGCCGGTCCGAGTGTCCTCATGGACAATCAGCAGCTTGTTCGTCTTCTTCACCGTCGCCACGATCGCGTCCTCGTCGAGCGGCAACAGCGTCCGCAGGTCCACCACCTCCACCGAGATTCCGTCGGCCTGGTCGAGCTGGGCCGCCGCCTCGAGTGACTTCCAGACCGTGGCACCGTAGGTCACGATGGACAGGTCCTGCCCCTCGCGCGCCACGCGGGCGACGCCGAGGGGGGGAACCTCTTCGTCGCCGGTCGGCAGGGTGTCCTTGATGCGACGATACAGCCACTTGTGCTCCAGAAAGATGACCGGATCGTCGTCGCGGATCGCCGCCTTGATCAGCCCCTTGGCGTCGCGCACGGTCGCCGGGTAGACGATCTTGAGACCGGGAGTGTGGAAAAACGCCGCTTCGGGATTCTGCGAGTGGAAGGGGCCGCCGCGTACATACCCGCCGCACGGCCCGCGCACGACGATCGGGGTACTGAGACCGGCGCGGTACCGGGCCGTGGCCACGTAGTTCGTGAGCATGTCGTAGGCGCACGAAATGAAGTCAATGAACTGCATCTCGGCGACCGGCCGCATTCCCATATGCGCCGCGCCCGCCGCCGCACCCACGATCGCCGCTTCCGATATCGGGGTGTCGATGACTCGCGCGTCGCCAAAGCGCTCCAGGAATCCCTGCGTCACCTTGAACGCCCCGCCGTACGCGCCGATGTCCTCGCCCAAGAGGAAGACACGATCGTCGCGCTCCATCTCCTCCCACATCCCCTGGCGGATCGCCTCCAGGAAGGTCGTTTCAGCCATTGGGCGCCCCGTGGGAGGGCGACGGTCCGGTGACCGCCCGATACCAGAGGGGCTCGGCACTCGGTGGCTGGGCGAACACCGTGCCGAGGGCGGATTCGCCCGCCGGGAGCGGATCATCCAGGCAGGCGTCGGTCGCGCGGTCGACCTCGTCCCGCACGCGGGTATCCACCTCGTCCAGGGCCCGCGCGGGCACCCAATCGTTGTCGCGCAGTGCGCGAACGAAACGGTCCACCGGATCGTTGCTCGCGGCCCAGTGCTCCATTTCGCCGGGAGGGACGTAGGACTGATCGTCGTGCTCGGCATGACCCGTGCGGCGATACGTCTTGACTTCGATGAACTGCACGCCCTTTCCGACACGTGCCCGGTCTACCGCCAGCTTCGTCGCTTCATAGACCGCCAGCACGTCGTTGCCGTCAACGGTCACGGCTGGAATGCCGTACCCCCGCGCCTTCTCGGCCAGGTCACGCACGGCGAACTGCCTGGCTGGCGGAGTCGAGTAGGCGTAGCCGTTGTACTCGCCGATCATCACCAACGGGCAGCGCTGCACCGCCGCGAAGTTGAGGCCCTCGTGGAAGGCGCCGGTGGACGTCGCGCCGTCGCCCACGTACACGAGGCCCACGCGGGGTTCGCCCCGCATCTTGAACGTGAGGGTGATACCCGCCATGACCGGCACCATGTCACCCAGGTGCGAGATCTGACCGAGGTAGCCGAGCGTGAGATCGTTGAAATGGACGTTCATCTCGCGCCCGCGGGTCGGCCCGGTCTCCTTGGCCATGTACTGGCGCAGGATCTCGATCGGTTTCGCACCCATCACCAGCATCGCGCCCAGGTTGCGGATCAGCGGCGAGAGCACATCCGGCTGGGGCCCGCGGCGCAGCGCATAGGCCGATGCCACGGACTCCCCCTCCTGGCCGAGGGAGCGGAACAGCCCCCCGATGACCTTGGTCTGGCGGTACAGAGCGGCGAGACGCTCCTCCAGCGTGCGCGTGAGCCGGAGGAATCCGTACATCTCCAGCAACTGCTCGCTGGACAGGCCCGCTGGAATCGCGGCCGCACGGGTGGACGCCGGATGTGCTGTCATCACTAGATTGAGAGGGGGGTGAAAGTTCGCGGCGGGGAGCCGGTTAATCAAGGCGAACCGTCGCCACATCAACACGGGGGTGTACATGGCGACCGCGAAGCTGCGCGTGGAGGGCATGTCGTGCGGACATTGCCAAGCCACCGTCGAGCGGGCCTTGACGGCCATCAGCGGGGTGTACTCGGCGGTGGTGGACCTGCGGGATGGTGAAGCCGAGGTCGATTTCAACGACGACAGCGTGACCACCGAACAACTCGTCGACGCCATCGTCCGCGCGGGCTATGCGGCGAGGCTCGCCGGCTGACGACGGCGGCCCCCCGGCCCGCGGTCAATAGGCGCCGCGCACCTCGTGCGCGGGATCGACGAGGCGGTGAACCTCGCCGAGAAACCGCTTGGCCAGCTTGTCGAGCTCCGATTCCCCCACCTGGTCCGTGTGCACGTCGATCCGCGTGTAGTGCCCGCCTTCAGCCTGGACCGCCACGGTGACGTGCCCCATGACGCCGCGCCACGATCGGCGGCGGGACGACTCCTCCGCCGGCGACAAGCGCCCGCCGAAGAACGTGGTGGCCGCCTCGAGCACCGCCGCCGGGCTGGCGCTGGTTCTATGGAAGTACCGCACCTCGAGCTCCTCCCCGTGTCCGTGTGTCCGTCTCGTCCGTCTCGTCCGTCCCCACCTTTCACTCCCCTCACCCCCACGACGGCGTAAAGCGCCGCAGGGTGAGGGAGTTGAGCACGACGCTCAGTGACGACCAGGCCATGGCCGCGCTCGCGATCACCGGAGACAGCAGCAATCCCGTCACCGGGTACAGCACCCCAGCCGCGATCGGGATCCCGACCACGTTGTAGCAGAAGGCCCAGACCAGGTTCAAGCGGATGGTACGGAGCGTGCGGCGCGAGAGCTCGATCGCAGTGACGACGGCGCGCAGGTCGCCGCGGATCAGGGTCACATCGGACGCCTCCAATGCGATGTCCGTCCCGGTCCCGATCGCGATCCCGACGTCGGCCTGAGCGAGCGCCGGCGCGTCGTTGAGGCCGTCGCCGACCATCGCCACCGGCCCCACCTCCCGCTGGCGCGCCCGGACGATCTCGAGCTTCTGCGACGGCAACACCTCGGCGATGACGTCGGTAATCCCGACGTCCCGGGCCACGGCCTGCGCACCGCGCTCGGAGTCACCCGAGATCATGGAAACCGCAAACCCCAGGTCGCGCAGGCGGCGAATCGTCGGCTTCGCCGACGGCTTGATCGCGTCCGCCACGGCGACGACGGCGTGAACGGTGTTGTTGACCACCACGATGACCGGCGTGCGCCCCTGTCCCTGCAGGCGCTCGGCATCGCGTGCGAGTGATCCCATTTCGAGGCTGCGCTCCCGCGCGTGACGCAGCGAGATCACCTCCACGATGCGTCGATCCACGGTGCCCCGGACGCCCCGCCCCTCCATCGCGGCGAAACGCTCGACCGGCAGCAGGGTCACGCCCTTTTCCGCTGCCGCCTCCAGGATCGCTCGCGCGAACGGATGCTCCGAGCGCTGCTCCACCGAGGCGGCCCAGCGCAACGCGTCCGCCGCGAGCACGGCGGACCCGTCCATCCGTTTGGCCGTGACGATGTGCGTCACCGACGGCTTCCCTTCGGTGATGGTCCCCGTCTTGTCGAGCAGGATCGTCCGGACGCGCGACAGCCGTTCCAGGCGGTCACCGCCGCGCACCAGGATCCCGTGCTCGGCCGCCCGGCCCGTGGCGACCAGGATGGCTGTCGGGGTGGCGAGTCCCAGGGCGCAGGGACAAGCGATGATGAGCACGGTGACAAACGCGACCGATGCGAATACGATCGCGGGCGACGGGCCGAAATCGAACCACGCCACAAACGCGGCGATGGCGATCGCCAGCACGATCGGCACGAACACGCCCGCGACCGTATCCGCCAGCCGCTGCACCGGTGCCTTGGCGGTCTGGGCGTCCTCGACGAGCCGCATGATCTGTCCGAGCGCCGTGTCCTTCCCCACGCGCGTCGCGCGGACCACCATGCTGCCGGTGGTATTCACCGTTCCCCCCATCACCTCATCCCCCTCCCGCCGCGACACCGGGAGCGGCTCGCCGGTGAGCATCGACTCGTCCACCGCCGACGCTCCGGAGAGCACGACGCCGTCCACCGGGATGCGCTCCCCGGCGCGGACGACGACCTCGTCGCCCGGAACGACGGCCTCGACGGCGATCTCCTGTTCGCCGCCGTCGCGGCGGACCAGAGCGGTCTTGGCGCGGAGGCCGGCGAGGCGCCGGATCGCCTCCGAGGTCTGCCCCTTGGCGCGTGCCTCGAGCAGGCGCCCCAGCAGGATCAGCGCGATGATGGTGGAGACGGCTTCGTAGTAGAGGTCGGGGTGCAATCCGGCGCGGGTGAAGATGCCCGGCGCGATCGTGGCCACGAGGGAGTACAGGAACGCCGCGCCCGTCCCGACGGCGATCAGCGTATTCATATCCGCGGTGCGGTGGCGGAAGCCGCTCCAGGCGCCGAGGAAGAACTGGCGCCCCGACCACAGCAGGACGGGGATCGTGATCGCCAGCAGCCCGAGCCGGATCCACTCGTCGACGAGGACGTAGCCGCGAACCTCGACCGCATCTCGCAGGCGTGCGCCGAGGGGGGTCAGCAGCCGGCCGATGAGGTCCACCCGGCTGAACGACGCCGCGCCGTGTCCCGGCAGGAGCACCATCGAGCCGACCATGGCCAGCACGGCGACGACCGCCGCGAGGGTGAACTTCCACGTGAGCGCGCGGGTCTCCCGCCGCCGTACGAGGCGCTCCCGCTCCACGGGGTCCTCGGCCGCGATTGGGGCGGCCACGCGAAACCCCGTTGCCCGCACTGCCCCCTCGAGAGCGTCCGCCGTGGTCGACCCGGGGACGTAATCGACCGTCACCATTTCGGTGGCCTGATTGGCGGAGACACGGATCACGCCGGGGACCCGACTCAGCGCGGTCTCCAGCGGCGCGGCGCTCGACGCGTAGTGGAGCTCGGCCACCGGGAACACGACGGTGGCGGTCCCGCAGCCGTACCCCGCCTGGCGCACGCTGTGGATGAGATCGACCGCGCCGGTCCGCGCGTCGTCGTAGTCCACCGCGGCCTTGGCGGTGGCGTAGTTGACCGATGCCGAGCGCACGCCCGCGGTGCCGCTCAACGCCTCCTGCACGGTGCGCGCGCAGGCAGCGCAGCTCATCCCTTCGATCGGGAGGACGATGCGGGCGTCAGCCATGGTGCTTGTGCGGGGAGGGAGCCTGGCGCGTCGCGCCGGCCGGCTCGACGACCAGCAGGCCCTTGAGCATCGCCATGCCGCAGCGGAACGGATACTCGCCCGGCGTCTCCGGCGTGAACTCGATCGCCGTGGTCTGAAACGGCGGCAGGGGTCGGTTCACGCCGAACGCTTCGAGCACGATGCGCTCGGAGCAATCCGCCGTCTCGTCGCGATAGAACTGCAGGCGCACCGGCCTGCCGGCGCGGACCACGATGGTGTCGGGCTGGTAGCCGCCCTTCACGGTGATCCGCACTTCCTGCACGCCGCCGCGCGCCGGCGCCGTCACCGCAGGATTCCGCGACAGCAGGAAGTACCACAGCACCCACGCGATGGCGCCCAGGCCCGCCAGGGTGACGACGATCTGGGCGATGGTCATCGCGCCGTTAACGCGCCTCGATCCGCATGCCGTAGAACGAGCGACCCACGAACACCAGCGCCACCAGCAGGAACCCGGCCGCGAGCAGCGCCGAGAGGGTGCCACCTCGCTCGGCGGTCAGGGACACGGCCAGCTCGACCGCGAGCAAGCCGAACAACGTGGTGAACTTGATGATCGGGTTCATCGCCACCGACGACGTATCCTTGAACGGGTCCCCGACGGTATCACCGACGATGGTCGCCGCGTGCAGCTCGGAACCTTTCTGATGCAGCTCCGTCTCCACGATCTTCTTGGCGTTGTCCCAGGCGCCCCCGGCGTTGGCCATGAAGATCGCCTGGAACAGCCCGAACAGGGCGATCGAAACGAGATACCCAATGAAGTAATAGGGCTCGACGAACGCAAACGCCAGCGTGGCGAAGAAAACGGTCAGGAAGATGTTGATCATCCCCCGCTGAGCATACTGCGTGCAGATCGCCACCACGCGCTTGGAGTCCTCCACCGACGCCCGGGTCGTGCCTTCCAGACGGATGTTGGCCTTGATGAACTCGACCGCCCGGTAGGCTCCGGTCGTGACGGCCTGCGTCGAGGCGCCGGTGAACCAGTAGATGACGGCGCCCCCGGCGATCAGCCCGAGCAGGAACGGGGGGTGGAGGATGGAGAGGTTCGACAGCAACTCGGGCTGGAGGCCATCGGTCAGCGCGACGATGATGGAAAAGATCATCGTCGTCGCCCCCACCACCGCGGTCCCGATCAGGACCGGCTTGGCGGTGGCCTTGAAGGTGTTTCCCGCTCCGTCGTTTTCCTCCAGGTGCCGCTTGGCGCGCTCGAAGTCCGGCGTGAACCCGAACTCGCGGGCGACGTCGTCTTTCACGCCCGGCAACTGCTCGACGAGCGACAGCTCGTAGATCGACTGCGCGTTGTCGGTGACCGGGCCGTACGAATCCACGGCGATGGTGACGGGACCCATCCCCAGAAATCCGAACGCCACCAGGCCGAAGGCGAATACCGCCGGCGCGATCATCAGCTGGTCGAACCCCGTCGTGCTGACCGCGAACGCGATGGTCATGAGGGCGAGCACGGTCATGCCAAGCCAGAACGCGCTGAAGTTACCCGCGACGAAACCCGAGAGGATGTTGAGCGACGCACCGCCTTCCCGCGATGAGGTCACGATCTCACGTACGTGGCGCGACTTGGTGGACGTGAAGATCTTGACCAGCTCCGGGATGATCGCGCCGGCCAGGGTCCCGCAGGTGATGACGGTGGAGAGCTTCCACCACAGCGACGGGTCGCCGCCGATGTCGCCGATGAGCAGACGGGACACGACGTAGGTGAGGACCACCGACACGATCGACGTCAGCCACACGAGCGACGTGAGCGGAGCCTCGAAGTTCATCCGCTCCACCGTCGCGTAGCGCGCCTTCGCTACCGCTTCATTCAGGAAATACGACAACCCCGACGCGATGATCATCATGACGCGCATCACGAAGATCCAGACGAGCAGCTGGACCTGAATCGCCGGACGCGGCACCGCGAGCAGGATGAAGGCGATCAGCGCCACCCCGGTCACGCCGTAGGTCTCAAAGCCGTCGGCGCTGGGGCCGATCGAGTCCCCGGCATTGTCCCCGGTGCAGTCGGCGATCACGCCGGGATTGCGAGCGTCGTCCTCCTTGATCCGGAACACGATCTTCATCAGGTCCGAACCGATGTCAGCGATCTTGGTGAAGATGCCGCCCGCCACCCGCAACGCGGCCGCGCCCAGCGACTCGCCGATGGCGAAGCCGATGAAACAGGGGCCCGCATAGTCGCCCGGGACGAAGAGCAGGATGAACAGCATCAGCAGCAGCTCGATGCTGATCAGCATCATCCCGATGCTCATCCCGGCCTTGAGCGGGATCTGATAACAGGGATACGGCTTGCCGCGCAGACTGGCGAACGCGGTGCGCGAATTGGCGAAGGTGTTGACCCGGATGCCGAACCAGGCCACGGCGTAGCTGCCCGCCATCCCGATCAGTGAGAACAGCACGATCACGGCGACCTTGACCGGCGGGAATCCCCGGACCATCGCCCCCGACGCGTCCACCGTCTGGGCCAGGGTGCCGAAGTACAGCACGACCACGGCGCCGATGAACACCCACAGGATCAGCAGGAAGCGGCCCTGGGTGAGCAAGTACGTCTTGCAGGTCTCGTAGATCAGCTCTGAGACCTCGCGCATCGCCCGGTGCACCGGGAGGTTCCGCAGCTGCGTGTAGATCATCAGGCCGAACAGCAGGCCCGCCGCGCAGACCGCGAGTCCCGCCAGCAGCAACACGCGTCCGCTCATGCCGCCGAGGAACACGGCCGTCCCGACGTCGGGCAACACTAGGGCGGCTTCCCCGCCGTGGTGCGCGGGCGCGCCCGGCTCCTGCCCGAACAGCAGCCCAGGGACGGTCAGCACCGCGGTGCCGACCAGCGCGCTCAACCACCGTGCGGCACGGTTGCGCGCCGGACGGAACGTCTTGGTCATCGTGGATGCTCTCCAGAATGGGAACCGGACCGGCGCGGCAGGGCGCCGGACGCGTGGCGCGTCCACCGGCCGCCGCGCGTCACTGCTCGCCGTACTCGTAATACTCGACGCCGAGGTGCGTGATCTGCGCCTCGCCCATGAGCCAGCGCAGGGTGTTCTTGAGCTTGGTCTGTTGAATGAACAGATCGTGCTCGGGATAGAGTCCCGCCGCCACCTGGGGGCTCTTGAAGTAGAACGACAGCCACTCCTGCACCCCGGCCAGCCCCGCCCGTTGCGCGAGATCGAAGAACAACGCCAGATCGAGCACGATGGGCGCGGCGAGGATGGAGTCGCGACACAGGAAGTCCACCTTGATCTGCATCGGGTAACCCAACCACCCGAAGATATCGATGTTGTCCCACCCCTCCTTGTTGTCCCCGCGGGGTGGGTAGTAGTTGATGCGTACCTTGTGGTAGACGTTGCCGTAGAGCTCCGGATGGGCGGCGGGCTGCAGGATGTACTCGAGCACGCCGAGCTTCGACTCTTCCTTCGTCTTGAACGACTCGGGATCGTCGAGCACTTCCCCGTCCCGGTTTCCGAGAATGTTGGTCGAGTACCACCCGGCCAGGCCGAGCATCCGCGCCTTGATCGCCGGCGCCAGCACCGTCTTCATCATGGTCTGGCCGGTCTTGAAGTCCTTGCCACCGATCGGCACCGATCGCTGCTCCGCCAGCGCGACGAGTGCCGGCGTGTCGACCGTCAGGTTCGGCGCGCCGTTGGCGAACGGCACGTCCTCCATGAGCGAGGCCCACGCATAGAGCATCGACGGGGCGATGGCCGGATCGTTCTGCTCCATCGCGCGCTCGAATGCCTGCAACGTCTGATGCGCGGGCCCCGGTTGAATGAACACCTCCGTGGATGCGCACCACACCAGCACCAGCCGCGCCGCACCGCTCTCCGCCTTGAAGCGGCGAATGTCCTCGCGCAATTGCTCGGCGAGGTCGCGCTTCGTCTTGCCACGCTTCACGTTCGTGCCCTGCAGCCGCTTGACGTAGTTCTGGTCGAACACGGCGGGCATGGGCTGGATCGTCTTGAGGAACGGGGCGATCGGCTCGAGGTGCGTGGCGTCGAGCACGCCCGCCTTCTGCGCCGCCACGTACGCGTCGTCGGGGATCGGATCCCAGGCGGCGAACACCAGGTCGTTCAGGTCGGCGAGGGGGACGAACTCCTTGATGAGCGGCGTGCGCTGGTCGGTGCGCTTGCCGAGGCGGATCGTCGCGAGCTGCGACAGCGATCCGATCGCCAGCGCGCGCCCGCGCCGCACATTCTCCACCCCCGCAATGAAGGTCGTGGCCACGGCGCCCAGCCCCACCAACAGCACCCCGAGCTTGCCCTCGGCTGGCCCCACTGTCCGTCCGGTATCGTCGCTCACCCTCAGCTCCCCTTGCGAATCGCGGTCGCGCGCGTCGCCGTGGTCTCACGACGACGGGTACCGCCCGTAGTTCGATCGGCAACGTTCGCCACGTGCACGATGCGCTGCACGACCGTCACCGTCGTGGCCGCTGCCAGCACCACCACGATCCAGAACAGCAGTGCCCCATCGCGGCCGGGGCCGAACGCCAGACACGGCGCGCCGAGCACCACGATGCGCTCGGCCCGCGCCGCGATGCCGACCCGGCAGTCCAGCCCCAGCCCCTCCGCCCGCGCCCGCGTATAGGAAACGAGCAGCGAGGCCGCCAGCGCCACCATCGCGGCGAGGACCGCCGGCACCAGCCGCTCCGGCGCCACCCCACCGCGCAGGAAGTAGGCGGCGATCCCGGCGAACAGCGCCGACTCGCCGACGCGGTCGAGTGTCGAGTCGTAGAACGCGCCGAAGGTCGTGGCGCGTCCACCCTGGCGGGCCACCTGGCCGTCGAGGATATCGAACAGCCCGCTGAGCAGCAGCAGGAACCCCGCCCAGTGGATCGCGCCCGTCCCGAACGCGACCCCGGCGGCCACGATGACCGTGGTCCCGACCGTGGTGATCGCGTTGGGAGACACACCCGCCCGGATCAACCCGCGCGCCAGGGGACCGATCAGGCGCACGAACCCGTCCTTCGCACCCTGCGGGATGACGTTCATAGCGCGGGGGGAAGGTAACCGCCCACCACGGGGGCGCAAAGGCCCCCCGCGCCTCAACTGCTAGTAGAGCAAGTACTTGGCGCGCCGCTCGTTGAACCGTTCGCGGGCGGCGCGCCACGCCTCCCACACGGAGTCGAGCGACGCCGCGGCCTCCAGGGCGCGCCGCAGCCCGCCGTCGGCGGCGAGGAGATCGAACCACTCGCGCCGAAACGCGAACGAATCCGGATGCGCCGCGCGGATCGCATCCAGCAACGCGACCGCGACCCGCGGCGGATCATAGCGAGCCCGATCGGTCACCCGCAGCTCGATTCCGCGCACCGGAACGCCGCCGTACTTCCCATCGCCCGGCGCGCGCGGCGTGAACCGCGTGGCGCGCATGTCGACGCCCGCCGTCACGGACGGTCCTCCGCCGTGGAGGGCGGCGAGCACCGTGTCGGGATCGAGCCACGGCGCGCCCACGAGCCGAAACGCGCGGTCGGTGCCCCGCCCCACCGACAGGTTGGTGCCCTCGAAGAGGCACAGCCCCGCGTAGTGAATCGCGCTCTCGAGATCCGGCAGGTTGGGAGACGGACGCACCCAGGGCAGGCCGGTTTCGTCGTAGTACATGGTGCGCCGCCACCCAGCGGCCGGGACCACGACGAGCCGCGCACCGATGCCCAGCACGTCGTTGGCCAGCCAGGCCAGCTCCCCGAGCGTCATCCCGTGCCGCATGGCAACCGGGAGGAACCCGACTGGTTGGGTCTGCGGGGCCGCGACCGTTCGCGTGTTCCCCTGCACCTGGCTGCCTCCCACGGGGTTGGGGCGATCGAGGATCACCACCGGGGTCCCACGGGGCGCCAGCGCCCGCATCAGGAAGACCGCATACCAGGCATGGGTGTAGTAACGGGCGCCCACATCCTGGAGGTCCACCAGCAGCACGTCGACCGAATCGAGGGCGCGGAGGTTCGGCGCACGCGCGCCGGTGTAGAGGCTGTAGATTGGGAGACCGCTGACCGAATCGACGTCATCGGGGAGGTCCGGGCGGTCGGCCGTGCCCCGGAACCCGTGCTCGGGACTGAACAGGGCGACGACGCGCACGTCGGGCGCGGCCCGCAGCAGATCCAGGTCACGGCGGCCGAGTCGGTCGACACCGGTGTGGTTGGTGAGCAGGCCGACGCGCCGTCCCCGCACCAGATGCGCCGAGTCGGCCAGCAGCACTTCGATACCCGGGCGCACCCCGCCCGCGGGCGCAGGTGCCGGCGCCGGCCGACCGCAGGCGCCGACGGCGACAACCAGGAGTCCGAGGGTCAGATGATTCGCGCTCATAGATCCTTGCTGTGGTGCTGGCTGGCGGCGTGTGGAACCGCACCGGTCGCGGCGCCCGCTCCCCCCGCTCCGGCACCCGACACGCCGAGCGTCGACTCCCTAATGGCGACGCTCACCACCCGGCAACAGGTCGCCCAGCTGGTGGTGCCGTGGCTGCTGGGAAACTACACCGCTCGAGACGACTCGATGTTCCTGGTCGCGCGGCGGTGGGTCGCCGAGCTCGAAGTCGGCGGCATCATCATCTCGGTCGGGTCGCCGCTCGACGTGACCGCCAAGCTGAACGACCTGCAGCGGGCGGCGCCGCTGCCGCTGCTCATCTCCGCCGACCTCGAGTGGGGAGCCGGCATGCGACTGCGGGGCGGCACCGCGTTCCCGCCTCTGATGGCGGTCGGGGCCACGGGTGATCCGCTCGACGCGTACACGATCGGGCGGGCCGCGGCACTCGAGGGCCGGGCCGTCGGCATCCACGTCAATTTCGCTCCCGTCACGGACGTCAACAACAACCCCGCGAATCCGGTGATCAACACCCGGGCCTTCGGCGAGGACCCGCAGGCCGTCGGCCACCTGGTGGCGGCCTTCGTGCGCGGGTTGCGCGAGCACGGCATGCTGAGCACGCTGAAGCACTTCCCGGGGCACGGCGACACGGAAATCGACTCCCATATCGGGCTCCCGGTGATCCGCGGAGACTTCGCCCGCATGGACTCGATCGAGCTGGTGCCGTTCCGCGCGGGCATCGCGGCCGGCGCCGACGTGGTCATGAGCGGCCACATTGCCTTCCCGGACTTCACTGGGAACGAAGACCCGGCAACGCTGTCTCCCGCCGTCATGACGGGGTTGCTGCGCGACTCGTTGCAGTTCCATGGCCTGGTGGTCACCGACGCGCTGGTCATGGGCGCCATCGTGTCGAAGTTCGGGGCCGGCGAAGCAGCGGTGCGCGCGTTCGAGGCGGGATCGGACCTGCTTCTGATGCCCGCCGATCCCGACACGGCCGTCGCGGCGATGGTCGCCGCCGTGGAGCAGGGCCGCATCGCCCCCGATCGGCTGCAGCGCTCCGTGCGCCGCGCGCTCGAGACCAAAGTGGCGCTGGGTCTGTTCCGGCAGCGCACGGCGCCCCTCGACTCGGTGATGGACCGCGTGGGCGTGCAGGAGTTCCTGCGCCAGGCGGACGACATCGCGACGCGGGCGATCACGCTGGTCCGCGATACCCTCGGCACCGTGCGGGCATTGCGCGCCCGCCCCCAGCGGCTGACGGTGATCGCCTATGGCGACGAACACAACGGGTCCGTGGCCGCCACCCTGATCGACGCGCTGCGGGCCGGGGGCGATACGGTGGACGACTTCCGGCTGTGGCCCATGTCGGGACCCGCGTCCTACGACAGCGCCCGCACCGCCATCGGCCGCGCTCCCGTCACCGTGTTCGTGGCCAATGTGCGACCGCTGTCCTGGAAGGGATTCATCGCCTTGCCGGATTCGCTCGCCGCATTGATCACCGCGACCGACTCGGTGCGGCCCACCGTGCTGGTGTCACTCGGCAGCCCCTACCTGCTCACCCAGACGCCCACGGTCGGCGCGTACCTGCTCGCGTGGAGCGGCGTGCGGGCGGCCGAGCGGGCGGTGGCCCGGGTCCTCCTCGGGCAGGTGCCGATCGGCGGACGACTCCCGATCCGCATTCCCCCGGGCTATCCGATCGGGCATGGCCTCACACTGCCCGTCACCCACCCGGACCAGCACTAGTGCGCCTGCTGCTGGTGGTCGCCGCGTCGGCCGCCTGGGGGTGCGCCGGTGCCGTCCACCCGCCGCCGCCACCACCCGTGTCGCCAGCGCCCGGCGCCGCCGCGGCCCTGGGCTTCGACAGCACGGCCCTCGCGGCGGTGGTCTCCTACCTCACCACCGAGGTTGACAGCGGCTCGTTTCCGGGCGCCGTCGTCGCCGTGGGACGGCACGGGCAGCTCGCACTGCTCGCCGCCGTCGGTCACTACGGCGCCGCCGATCCCCGTCCGGTGACCACCGGCACGGTGTACGACCTCGCCTCGCTCACCAAAGTGGTGGGCCTGACCACCGCGGTGCTGCTGCTCGTGGACGAGGGCCGGCTGGGACTCGACGACCCGGTGCAGCGCTACGTGCCCGCGTTCCAGGGCACGGGGAAGGACGGTGTCACCCTTCGCCATTTGCTGACGCATTCGTCCGGGCTCCCCGCGTGGCGTCCGCTGTACACCGAGGCGACGACGCGCACGACCGCCATGCGTCTCGCCGACACGACCGACCTGCTCGCGCCGCCGGGCACGACGATGCGCTACTCGGATCTCGGCGCGATCGTGCTGACGCAGGTGGTCGAGACGATCACCGGGGAGCGGCTCGACCGCTTCCTCGCCGCCCGCGTGTTCAGTCCTCTCGGTATGGCCGAGACCCGGTTCCTGCCGCCGGACGCCTGGCACGACCGAATTGCGCCGACCGAGCGGAGTCAGGACGGCACCACGATCCGCGGCACGGTGCATGACGAGAATGCGTGGCGGTTGGGGGGCGTGTCCGGTCACGCCGGCCTGTTCTCGACGGCCGCCGATCTGGCGCGCTTCGCGGCGTGGCTGATGGCGGCGCGCCGGGGAGGACCGTCCCCCGCGCCTGCCGCGCTGCGGCCCGCAGCGGCACTGGTGCAGGAGTTCACCACCCGCCAGGGGCTCCCGTCCGGGAGCACCCGCGCCCTGGGGTGGGACACGCCGTCCGACTCGGGCTACTCCAGCGCCGGATCCCGGCTGTCGCGACGTTCGTTCGGGCACACCGGGTTCACC
>QKHC01000128.1 GCA_003251175.1 Gemmatimonadota bacterium | reverse complement strand
CAACGCCGGCCAGATCAAGACCGGAGCTCCCGCCCGCGGCGAGCGCATCAACAAGTACAACCAGCTGCTCCGCATCGAGGAGGAGCTGGACGACGCCGCCAAGTACGCGGGCAAGGCTGCCTTCCCGCGTCGCTACGGCAAGTAGCGCGAAGCGCTGCTGGCCGTACGCACGCGAAACCCCGTTTCGCGCGCGCTACGGCAAGTAAGTAGCGTCTGCCGAAGGGCCGTTCGCCGGGAGACCGGCGGGCGGCCCTTCGCCTTTCCCGGGCCGGCCTTCCTGCACGGCGATGCGGTCGACTCTGTACGAACGGTCACGGACTCCGCGGGTGCGGTGGTCTGCGATGCGGACTACGGTGAGTTCGGTGTCGGTGGAGGTTCGGGCGGGTCTCCATGTACGGATGTCACGCCGTTTGGGTTCGCCGGCGAGTACACAGACTCCAGCGGACTCATCTATCTGCGTGCGCGATGGTACGACCCAGTGTCAGGTCAGTTCCTCTCGGTGGACCCCTTGGTGGACGTCACGAGGGATGCGTACGGATATGCAGGCGGCAACCCGCTGCAGTTCACGGACCCCTTGGGCCTTGACTGGTTGGACGCGGTGGGGGAGTGGACTGCGGCGTTTGGTGACACCGTCACGTTCGGTGGGACGGAGCAGATCCGTCGTCTCATCAGCTATTCCATGGGTGATGGTGACAGGGATCTGATTAGTCATTGCACGGTGTTCTATGAGTGGGGCGGTCACGGCGGTGATATCGCCAACGTTGGTCTCGCGTTTGTGGGCGGGGTAGGTGCGGTTCAATCCGCTTTGCGTGGCTTGGAGCAAAGCGTCGCGCTCTACTCACCGTTCGAGGCCGGGCTGTCAACCGCGCAGTCGGCGCTGCGTGCCGAGCCCGCTGTAGCGTCGGTAGCAACTGAGGTTGTGGGGGAGGCCAGTGCGGCTCTACGAAGTGCCACAAGAACCGGACTCGGTGCGGCGGACGGGGCCGACTGGGCGAATGCCAGCGGCATCCTGAGGGATAGCTCAGCCGGCAAGGGCAACTTTGGGGTCGGCGCGGGTACGGTTGCAGATGCCGAGAGCGCCGGAGCCGCGTGGGTCGGCGAGGATGCGCGCCTGGCTAGCGATGGCTACGGGTGGGTGAGTCGTGACGGACTGCGGCAGTGGCGGCCGCCGTCCTACAAGCCAGAACGTGGCATCTGGCAGTCCAACTTCGAAAGCAAATGGCCCGGCATCAGCGGTTGGCAGGCCAACGGGCACCTCGATATTGTGGACCTCCCATGAGAGCAACTGTTCTGTCGATCGGAAGTTCGGACTTTGATGTGGCGACGTACCGACCGCACGATCCGTCGGATGATGGCATTCAGTTGAGGATCTATGCGGGCCCGAGTGGCGGGCCCGGGTACGAGTCCTTCGATCTGACTGTGTGTACACCCGCTTGGTTGGCGCGCAGGGTGCAAGAGGTTGGTCGCCCGATCATCGGCCGTCATTACCTCATTGTTGACTCGATGGACGTCGAGGCGGTGCTGGCGTTCCTGCGGAAGCAAGTCGAGTCAATTGAGGCACCGACGTGGAGAGAGGTTGCTGCCAAGGTGGGACGCTTGGCGCGATGGGAGTTCGAGGACTATCGACCGTAGGGCAATGCCATCTGACGGTCGCTGGCTGTCGCCATAGACGCCGTGACCGCCATTGCCGAGCGCGCCCGCCGCGCAGGCGTACGCTCAACTCCCGGGCTCCTTTTCCCAGCAGCCATCGGATGTCTCATTGGCGCCGCCGGAACCGCATCCGCGACCCGGCCACCGCGGATGTGAACGCCGTCCGGGCCTCAGCCCTCACCCGCGCCGCTCTCTTCGGCCCCTGCGCGGACGTTTCCCCTGCTAACCATAGGGACAGCAACGCTCCGCGGCCCCAAGTCGTGGTCGCTTCCGATGTTGTCGCAGGAGCCGCAACGCCGGCCATTCGAGACGCTGGCCTGGCGGCGGACGTCCGCCCTGCGACGGGTGTGCCCTTCGATGAAGCCGGGTTCCCCGACTTCGCGCAGTGGCGCCATCCGGATGTGCCGGACGTCTATATCGAGACCACGGAGACCCGGGCAAGCGACTTCGCCTGGGCGAACGAAGCGGCCGGGCTCAGTGAACCGTCTCCGGTCTCTGGCCACTTCTAAGCGGTCGCCGGCACCGGCGTTGCGGGCGCGGGCGGCGCGGACCGCGTCATCACGAGACTCTTGAGGATAGGGCTTAGGTACAGCAACATCCTTCCGGGCCCACCCGGACGGGCAAGGCGGATCAGATGTCACCAGTCAGTGCGGCAGGCCCGCCGCCTCACGCGCTGGGACATCTCGACGAACCCAGCAGTGCGCTCGAGCCGGGTGACGCGCGTCCGACCCAAGCGAACATCGGGGCCGAGCTTGATTCAGTCCTGCCGAGCCTCTCGCGTCGACGGTTCCATGACCGGATGTCCGAGTTTGATCGCTCGAACCAGGCACTGGATGGGGTGGGGTCACTCACTCGTGGGAGGTGCAATGCGGACGTTCGCGACCAGTGACTGCCGCCGGAGCGTGTGCTTCCCGAGGCTCCGTGCCCGACGTGCGAAACCGTGATGCGAGTGTTCGCGTCGGGCGCCCACTAGAAGCGCCAACTCCCGCCGCGGCGAACGGTGTCGACAGGAGAATCGATGGCGCGCTGCGGCGGCACCTTCTTCAAGACGCCGGCGACGAGGATCTAGCCACGCCGTGAGTCATGGAGTCACGCGAACCGGCCCGCCCCCCGCGCGCCGAAGCCGCAAACCGCGCACCGCATCGGACAATGGCGACATGTCTGCCCCCACGCGCCCCGGTGCGCCGCGCTCCGGCGCGCGCACGCAGACGCGTACCTCCAGGCCAGCGCCCACGCGCGTCGGCCCGCCCGCGAGACCCGGCCAGGGCACGGCGTCGGGCGCGGTGGCCCGCATCAAGCCGCGGCTCGAGGCCGCACCTGTTCGCGGCTCGATCGCCGCGCTGCTGTCGTGGCGTACGTTGGTGCTTGCGATGGTGCTAGGGCTGGCGTTCGCGCTGGTGTGGCCGTCGCTGCGCGTGTACGTGCAGCAGACCACGGCGAACGATGAGCTGAGGGCCGAGCGCGACGCCGCGCAGGCCGAGGTGGACGATCTCAACGCGGAACTGGCGCGCTGGGAGGACCCCAACTTTGTGGTGGCGCAGGCGCGCGAACGCCTCGCGTACGTCTTCCCGGGCGAGACGCCCTACCGCGTCGTGGACCCCGAGCTCGCGCAGGCCGCCGCCGTCGGCTCTGTCGATGCGATCGAGGAGGGTCAGGACCCCACCGCGGCCGGCCCCTGGTACGACCGTCTGTGGTCCACCCTGGAGGCCGAGGGTGGCATGCCCACGACGGCCCCAGAGGGCGACCCGGCGGCGGGCACCGGTACCGCCACCGACGTCGGCTCGACGGACGACGACCCGGAGCCCGGCACAAACGTAGACTTGGGCGGGTGACAGCAACCCCCGCAGACCTGGCCGTGCTCCAGACCCAGCTGTGTCGCGAACCGAGGGGCGTGGTGGACGTGGCCGCGCGCTGCGTGTGCGGCAATCCCACGGTGGTCAAGACCTTCCCGCGCCTTCCCGACGGCACGCCCTTCCCCACGCTGTACTACCTGACGCACCCCGGCGCGGTGGCGGCCGCGTCGCAGCTGGAGGCCGTGGGCACGATGCGCGAGATGACCGAGAGCCTGGCTGAGGACGAGGAGCTCGCTGCGGCCTATCGCGCCGCGCACGAGCGCTACCTGACCGAGCGCTACGAGCTTGAGGACGTTCCCGAGATTCACGGCATCAGCGCCGGCGGCATGCCCGAGCGCGTGAAGTGCCTGCATGTGCTGGTGGGCCATGCCTTGGCATCGGGCCCCGGCGTGAACCCGCTGGGAGACAAGGCGCTGGAGATGTTCGCCGACCGCTGGCGCCCGGACCGCTGCTCGTGCGAGGCGCCCGGCGCGGCCGTCGCTGCGTCGCAGGACGTCACGGGCATCTGAGCCGCGGCTAGG
>QKHC01000065.1 GCA_003251175.1 Gemmatimonadota bacterium | reverse complement strand
TCGATCGGGATGCCCCGGATCTGGTCCATGCCGGTCGGGGCGTAGTCCCACATCACTTCGTCAGCGGCGAGGTAGTACGTCCGGTTCTGCGGCGTCTGGGCGTGGGACGATCCGGGCGCGACCGCCAGGACGGCGGCGGCGCTCAGCAAGGCAAACCGCATCGGGGGTCTCCGGAATGCTCGGGAACGGTGCAACGAGGTCGCGCGCTGCGCGGCCTCGACGGACGCGCAACTTGCAGTGGGCGGGTCACGCCGTCAAGCGTGAATCGCCTCGAATCTCCTGAATCGCTCCGTGATTCGTCTCACAGTCGCCGCCGCCCAGCTCCCCGACGCGAAGTGCCCGAAGGTCAGCAGCAGCAGTGCCAGTGTGGAGCGCGGCCCGGGCCACGGCGCCCCGCCCACGTGCTGCACGCAATCGCGGTAGTGCCGATCGGTGAACAACAGCATCAACACCCCCGAAGCCCGCCCGAGACTCACCCGCCCGAACGGCAACGCCTGCATCATCCGTTCGTAGGCGGGAGCCAGGGCCAGCGCGCGGAGCAGCAGCTCCTCGCGCACTGCGCGGATGCGCTCGACCAGGGCAGGGTCGTCCAGATCTGACCGGCCGAGGTCGGCTGCGAGGGCCGGGTGGTAGGCGACGCCGCGTCGTAGGTCCTTCTCGATGTCGCGGGTAACGTTCGCGAGCTGCACCATCTCGCCAGCCGCCAGGCTGTCCTCGCGGAGCGCGTCGGGGACCGTGGACTCGCCCGTATGGCGCTCGAGCTGCAGGCGCACGCCGAACAGGAACGGCAGGCCGATCACGTTGCGGCAGTAGCGGCTCAACTGAGCGGCGTCCCGCAACACGCCCCCCTGCGCGGCGAAGGCCTGCGAGGACCAGATCATGCCGTCCGCCATCTCCTCCACGAGCGCGACGATATCCTGACGTACGGGCGGGGTCAGGGTCGCGAACACGGCGTCGAGCAGGTGGCAGCGGTTCACCAGCAGCACATGGGTGCGATCCCGAGCATCCCGCGCCCATGCCCCGTCGATCCCCGGCGCGGCGTGCGGGGGACCGTCCTCCGCCACGCGAAACCGATTGCGAAACGTCTCCAGCGCCCGCTGCCGCTCCGTCGGCTCGGGGATCAGGTCCTCGTAGGTGTCGAGGATGCGGCAATAGAGATAGGCGAGCGCCGCGGCGCGGGCGACCTCGGCCGGGAGCAGGGTGATGCAAGCCGCGAAGGTCCGCGCCGCGTGCGGCAGGATCTTCCACAGAAAGACCTCGGGATCGGCCACTGCCCGCAGCCCTTCGACGTCGGGGTGCGCGCGGCTCTGCAGCAGGTCCCTGGTGATCAGCCAGGGCCGGCGCAGCACGAAGGGGACGGAGCCGTTCATGGCGCTACTGTTCGAGCCGGGCTCGGACGTCCGCGAACCAGTTCTCCACGAGAACCAGCGGGGGCAGGGCGGCGGCGCTCCCGGACTGCCGCGTGCGCAGGAACAGGAATCCGCGGTTATCCGGGAGCACCTCGTACGACTGGTGGAACAGGTCGATGCTGTAGGACGACACGTCGATCAGAGGCTGCAGGTCGATGACTTCGAAAACCGGCCCACCGCGCACCCGGGCGACCATGAGCCGCGGTGTCCCGTCGAGGAAGTACAGCTCCCGTCCGTCGGGCGACCACCGCGGCTCGATGCCGCCGCCGGTCGAAACTTGCCACCGCCCGCCGGTCGTGCCGGGGAACGGGCGGACATAGATCTCGTTCGCCCCCGACTCGTTCGAGGCGTAGGCCAGCCAGCGACCGTCGGGGGAGATGCTCGGGTGCAGCTCGCTGAAGGCGCTCGCCACCAGCGGCACGGGCGTCGTGTCACCGCTGGTGCGCACCCCCACGATGTCCCCGGCGCCAGCCGCGCCGTTGTCCGTGCGCATCACGAGCCATTGCCCATCCGGCGACCAGGTAACCTCCTGGATCTGGCGGTCGAGCCGCGCCAGCGGGCCATCGGCGGAGCTACCGTCGGTCCGGCGCGCGAACACGTGGCTGGTGCTGAGTGAATCGCGCAGGAATGCCACGACACGTCCGTCCGGTGACCAGGCGGGCCGCCGATCCTGGCCGGTAAACGTGAGGCGCGTGAACGGTCCGCCGTCGGGCTGCTTGATCCAGATCCCCAGCGCGCCGCTCGCCAGGCCCACGCCCACCGCCAGGCGGTGCCCGTCGGGAGCGAGCGCGAACGAGTTGAATCCGCCGTACCAGCCGGTGTCGAGCGGCGCGGCCGCTCCGTCGCGGCTCACGCGCACGATCTCGAGCTCGCCGGTGCGCGAGGTCCCCTGCAGGTATACGAGGGTCCCCGCCGGCGACGAGGCGAGGTAGGCCGTGCCGCCGACCGTGACGACCCCTTCCAGCACCGGCACCGCCGCGCCCGTGATCTCGAGCCGGTCCAGATCGAAGGGAGCTGCCAACGCCGCGCCGTCGCGGCGCACGTAGAGCAGGTGCCCGCTGGGCAGATACGACGCGGTGACGACTTCATCCAGCAGCAGCCGTCGCGCTCCGTTGCGCAGATCGAGCACGTGCACGCCCATCGTCACACAACCCGAGTTGCACGCAGTGAACAGCACGCCGCGCGACCCCGGCAACGGCCGCGGCCCACCGAGGCCGAATCCGGCGAGCACCGAATCGCGCAGCACGATGGCGCTCTGTCCACCCGCGGCGCTCACCCGAGACAGGACGTTGAGCGAGGGCCCGACGTACACGACGGTGCCGTCGTCGAGCCAGGCGGCACCGCCGAACGGACCGGCAGCCGAATCGGCCAGTGTGATCGCGGCGCCCTCGCCCGGGCGGATCTTCTTGAGCCGCCCATCCGCGACGAACGCCAGCCACTGGCCGTCCGGCGAGAACGTCGGGTTGCTCCCTCGCTCGGTACCCGGCACGGGGACGGCGTTGAGCTCGCCACGCCGTTTGATCCACAGCCGTGCGTTCTGGATGTTGTCCCTCACGACGAGCGCCCGGCCGTCGGGAGACACGGCGAGCGCCGGGATGCCTACCGTCCCGTCGACGGTGGGCCCATCGCCGAAGGTGACGTACTGCCAGCTCGCGCCCGGTGATGCGGGCCGCGCGAGCCAGCCCCACGCGGCGGCGGCGACGGCCACGGCTGCGACCAGCCACGGAGCGAGCGAGCGGACGCGAGCGGCGAACGGCGTCAGTGGTTGCGCGGCGCGCGCCGTCTTGGTGGTTGGGAGGGGCACGGCCCCCGGCTGCGCCAGCGCATCGGCGAGCTGCGCCGCGGTGGCGAACCGGTCGGCGGGGAGCTTCTCGAGCGCGCGCCCCACCGCGGCCTCGACATGGGGCGGGATCGTGCGCCGCTGCAGCGTCAGCGAGCGCGGCTCCTCGGTCATCACCCGCGCGATGATCGCCTGCGCCGTGGGCCCCGTGAACGGCGGCTCCCCCGTCAGCATCTCGTACAGCACGCATCCCAGCGCATAGATGTCCGCCTTGGGCGTGATCTCGCGCTCCCCCATCGCCTGCTCCGGCGCCATGTAGTGCGGCGTTCCGAGCGACATCCCGGTCTCGGTGAGCCGGGTGGCGCCCTCAGAGCGACTCACCGCCAGCGCGATCCCGAAATCCGCCACCTGGGCGCGGCCGTCGTGCAGCAGGATGTTCTCGGGCTTGATGTCGCGGTGCACCACGCCGTGGCGGTGGGCGTAGTCGAGGGCATCGGCCACCTCGCGGGCGATCCGCACGGCGTCCTCGACCGGCAGCTGATGCTCGCGCTGCAGCCGGTCCCGCAAGCTCTCTCCCTCGACGAACGGCATCACGTAGAACACGATGCCGTCGGCCTCGCCCGAGTCGAACAGCGACAGGATGTGGGGGTGCTGGAGGTTGGCGGTGGTCTTGATCTCGCCCAGGAAGCGGTCCGCGCCGAGGATCGCCGACAGCTCGGGGCGCAGCACCTTGAGGGCCACGTGGCGGTCGTGGCGGACGTCGTGCGCGAGGTAGACGGTGGCCATGCCGCCCGCACCGAGCTCGCGCTCGATGCGGTAGCGATCCGCGAGGGCGGCGGTGAGCTTCCCGATGGCGTCGGTCATCGCCTTACCAGGTCCATGACGTACACGTCGCTCTCCATTTCCCCCACCGCGAAGTAGAACAGGCCGTTGCCGGCGACGACCGAACCGCCCTGCACCGGCATCGACGGCTCGTCGAACCGGACCACCAGCCCGGGAGCGCCCCCGCTCGCGGAGACCTCGTACAACCCCTCCACTCGATCGGCGTCCCAGGCCCGGAAATAAATCCGTGTTCCGTCCGCGGACCACTCGGGCCACAGCGGAACCCAGAGACCTCCGGTTCCTCCGGCGATCAGCGTCCGTCGTGCACCTCCCAACGGGTAGACCCAGATGGCGCCACCCCCCGAGCCCGACAAAGCGCTCTGGAGATCGTAGGCCACCAGTGCGGAGCCGTCGGGAGACCAGCGTGGATTGAATCCGTGGAAGAGGGGTGTGCGCTCCGGGCCCTGCCAGGGCGCGTCGAGCGCGTCGCGGCGCAGCACTTCGACAGTGGAGGATTCTGGCACAAGGTTGTAGTACGCAATGCGCAGACCATCGGGCGAGAAGGCCGGACCGTACGATTCCCCCGGGTCGCTCGTCAGCCGGCGCTCGTCGGATCCGTCGCGGTTGATCACGTAGATGTCCCGGGTCCCGTGTCGGGTCGAGAAAAAGGCGATCTCGCGGCCGTCGGGGGAGAAGTCCGGGGCGAAGTCGTCGCCCGGGTCGCGGGTCACCCGCTGCGGCTCGCCGCCCGCCGCCGGCATGACGTAGATGTCCTGCCTGCCATCGAGATTGGAGTCGAACGCCAGCCACCGACCGTCGGCGGAGAGATCCAGGTTCTCGATCGTCTGGTTCTGCGTGGTGATGGGACGGGCATCGTGTACCGACACGGCCCCGGCGCGCGGTATCGGCATGGCGTAGATGTTGCGCCGCAGAATGAACCGGTCGTACGCGGCGGTCGCGCCATCGGCCGACACGGAGACGGAGTACGGCTCGAGTCCGGTGGTGAGGCGCACCGGGTCTTCCCGCGGAGCGCCCGACCGATCGACCCGCACCGCGTAGATGTCGCGCGGGCCATCGCGGTTGGAGACGAACAGCAGGGTGCCATCGGGCAGCCACGCAGGGCTCATGTTGAGTGACGTGGTGTCGGTGACACGGACCGGCGCGCCGCCCACAGTGGCAACCCAGATCACACTCGGCGCGATGTTGCCCCAGGTCCAGAGGTACGTCCAGTTGCCCACCACGTACGCGACGGCGCTGCCGTCGCTGCGCCACGCCAGGGAGTGCGCGTTCCTGCCGAGGTACGTCGACACCTCGCTCCCGTCGTCGCGGTGCACCACCACGGTGTCCTCGCGCCGAGCCACGTTCACGCCTCCCCGCCAGGCCGCGAAGTCGGTCGAGTCCGGCACCGTGGCCGGTCCGCCGAGACGGGGGACCTTCCACTGGCCGTCCGCGCGACCGCCGATGGCGCGCGCGTTCGTGAAGACGACTTCTCTGCCGTCACGCGTCCACCGCGGTTCCAGCTGCCACCCCGGCCAATCCGCGGTGAGTGCGACCGGCCGCCCTCCGGCGACGTCTCGCACCATGATGTGCGTCCGTCCCTGATAGCCGGACTCATAGGCCACTTCGCGCCCGTCCGGCGAAATGGCCACGTGAATGTCAGGCACCGCCTCGCGCGTCACCTGCCGGATGTTGGTGATCTCGATCGCGAGGGGGCTGGGCCCGAGTGCGCGCCACCCGATCCACCCGAGTGCCGCCACCAGCAACGCCGCTCCGGCGGCGTAGATCGCGTGTCGGCGCCGGGTCACCGCAGCCGCTTGGTACGGCGCCGTAGCGATCGGGGTCGTGCCGCCGCTCGGCGTGGACAGCGCCTCGAGCAGCGGCAGCATCTCCTCGGTGCTCTGGAACCGGTCGGCCGGCCGCTTCTCGAGGCAGCGCATGATCAACGCCGCGAGCGCCGGCGGGACCGTCGGCCGCAGCTCGGCCACCGGCGTCGGCGCCTTGGATACCTGGGCGGCGAGCACGCTCTGTGGATTGGGGCCGGTAAATGGGGGTCGCCCGGTGAGCAGTTCGTACCCCAGCACGCCGAGTGCGTAGATGTCAGCGCGACGATCGATGTTCGGGTCGGCGGCGGCCTGCTCGGGCGCCATGTACGTCGGCGTGCCGAGCGCGACGCCCACCGTGGTCAGCTGCTCGCGGCCGGTAGCCTCGCTCACCGCCTTGGCCACGCCGAAGTCGGTCACCAGGGCGTGCCGGCCCGACAGCAGCACGTTCTCGGGCTTGATGTCGCGATGTACCAACCCGTGTTGGTGGGCGTGGGCCAGGGCGTCGGCGACGTCGTGCAGCAGCCGCACGACGTCAGTGATCGGGAGCTCGGTTTCCTTGTTCAGGCGCTCGCGCAGCGACTGGCCCTGCTCGAACGGCATGACGTAGAACAGGAACTCGTCCGCCTGGCCCGAGTCGTACAGCGGCAGGATGTGGGGATGGTGCAACTGCGCGGCGACCTGGATCTCCCGCACGAACCGTTCCGCCCCGAGGGTCGCGGCCACGTCCTGCCGCAGCACCTTCACCGCCACCTTGCGGTGATGGCGCAGATCCTCGGCCAGGTACACCGTGGCCATCCCGCCCGCGCCGAGCTCCCGCTCGATGCGGTAGCGGTCGGCGAGGGCGGCGGTGAGCTTGCCGATGGAGTCGGTCATGCTGGGATGCGGTTACCTGTGGTCGGCACGAGCGAAAGATGGCCCATCCGTCTCCCGAGCGCGAGACGAGCGCCGCGCTAGGGTGACTCGGGCCCAGCGGCGTCGAGCTCCGTGGCCACGCCGCTCTGGTCCAGAAACGCGTCGAAGTCGCTGATGTTCAGGATCTCCGCTATGGCCTGCCGCGTGTCCGCCGCACGGCGATAGTACGCGGCCGCGATGCGGTAGCCCATCCAGTAGCCCAGATCGGCCGGCCGGCCGGTCTCGTCATTGCCACCGTACAGCCATCCGCTCAGCGACGTGTCGTGCTTGCGCTCGAGAAACTCCTGCCACAGCTCGCCCGCCCGCGGGTTGGCCCACTGGTGCACGTGGGCATTGATGTGGCGGCCCGATATCATCTCGGCGAGAAAGTCGGCGCTCCCTTCCCGGATCGACTGCGCCAGGAGTGTCGGGGGTTCGGCGTCGGGATAGCGCTGCTGATAGTGAATCAGCTCGTGCGCGACGATGTGGGGAATGGCGTCCACGGGCTTGAGCACCGAACCGAGCCAGCCACTCAGCTCGTCCTGCGGCGCGTCCGGCGTCAGACCGTACATCTCCGCACCGATGAGCAGCTCGTGGCGGGTCAGCGTTCCACCCGAGCTGAGCCGCCCGATCAGCACGTAGGTGTCGGGAAACACCGCGTCGGGATAGAGCGAATCGAGCGCACGGAACGCCCGGCGGATCTGCGGCTCGAACTCGGCCACGCGCAGCGTCGACGGCCTGATCGAGCTGTAGTAGCCCGGGTGCTGCTCGATGGCGTCCAGCAGCTGATACACACTCGACACCCGCAGCCGGATGAACCCGACCAGGCCGGGGCTGGCGCCGAGGTAGTACTCCTCGAACAGCGCGCGCAGGCTGTCGTCACGCGTCGCCGCCGTCTGCATGCGGTCCCACGCGTTCCAGAACCGCGGAATGTCGGATGTGATGATCCGCGCCGAGTCGGGGTCGGAGTTCTGCGCGCGGGCTGCGGCGAGCGGCAGCGCCAGGACCGCGACCGTCACCGCGAGCACGCGCGCCCGTCGCCCGGGCCGCGCCTGGTCCTGCGTCACCGGCCGTTGTGGCTCGCGGCGACGCGCTCGCGCAGCTCCTGGATCCAGTTGGGCGAAACGACAAGGCGGAAGTCGTCATTGTCCGACAGGCTCGCGAGAATGCGCCGGCCGTCGGCGGACACCTGGTAGTTGGCTCCCCAGAAGAAGCTCGTCATGAAGGGAGCGTTGGACAGGACCGTGTCGCGCCCCAGCACGGCGAACGTTGGCGACAGGGTCACACGCGCCGCCAACAACGCGGGTCCCGCGCGGTAGTAGAGGCGGGTGCCATCCCGCGACCACGTGGGCTCGACACCACCGCCGGCCGAGACCTGGACCCGGGATGACGGATCGGGGAATGAGCGGACGGAGATCTCATCCTGGCCCGATTCGCTGGAGACGATGGCGACCCAGCGGCCGTCCGGTGAGAACATGGGTCCAGCCTCGGTGGCGGGTGTCGCCAGATAGTTTCGTGCAACGTGCTCGGAGTCGAGCGGCACCCGAAGGATGTCCCACGACCGCTCGGTCAGGGGATTGACCAGCAGCGATCTGCCGTCTGGTGAGAGGGCCGCGTACGGTGTCAGGAACGGTTGCTCGAAGAGCTTGTCTGCGGGCGACCCGCCGGACGCCTGCTGCCACCACACCGCAGACCGCTGCTCCTCACCGCCCGCCGTGAACAGCACGCGCGACCCATCGGCGCTCCACTGCAGGGATGTGACGGTGCCCAAGGACGTCAGCCGCGAAAAGGTCGCCAGGGCGATGTCGTAGATCCACACGTCGGCCTGCTGACCTTCCCGTACGATGACCGCGATGCGCCGCTCATCCGGTGACAGCCGTGGCATTTCGAACGACCGCGGTTGCATCATCACTGGAGCGCTCTGGCCATCGAGCCGCACCCACACCAGCCGGCCGCGTGCCCCCCCGCGCGACGTAATGAGGGCTCCACCTGGCGAGACGAAGATGCCGGAATTGCCATTGTTGGCGCGTCCGACGGGGACGGGGTCGTGCACGGGGATCGGCCGTCCGGTCGTGCGTTTGCGCCGCGCATCAATACCGATCGCCATCACCGCGCCGTCGGCCTGGACATACACCAGCATGCCGTCCACCACGGCGAGTGGTCGAATACCCGTAATGCCCAGGGGCGCGACGTCACCGTCGTCGAGCGAGGTGATGGCCAGCCGGGAGGTTGCGAGGCTTCCTAACCAGATCACGAATACGATCGTCCTGCCGTCGGGGAACGCGATCGGCCACAGGTGCTGCTGCTCGCCGTTCGCAGTGTCCGGCTGCGTCAGCGCGACGACCTCGCCGCCGGCCGCGCTCACGTATGTCAGGCCTTGAAACTGGTCGTGCGATCCGAGCACGATGACGTCAGCGGCCGTCCAGTCTGCCCCGTTGGCCCCCCGCGCATCGGTGATCGTTACCGGTGCGCTGCCATCGAGACGGACCTTGCGCTCCTTGGTGCCGTCCTCGAACGCCAGCCACGTGCCGTCGGGTGAGAAGTACGGCTGATATCCACCGATCGTGCCCGGGATCGGACGCCCATCGATCTCGTCGGTACGGAGCAGATACAGTTGCCAGCGGCTGGCGTCAATCGCCACGGCGTACACCACCATGCTGCCGTCGGGCGAAATCGCCGCGGGCCACGGGAAGAGATCAAATGGCCTGACGCTGTCCGCGGCGGCGACGACGAAGCGGATCGGGGGCACGGGCGCCGGCGCCCTGGGGCGTTGTGCGAAGACGATAGCAGCGATGACCGCGATCACGGCGACGACCGATGGCACCAGTGTGATCGGGTCGCGCAGTCGTTGACGCCATCCCAACGCATGCATGGCAGCGGCGGCAGTCGTTGCCGTTCCAGTGATGGCGAACGCCGGATTCGCGAGCGCCGCCGCGAACTCGTGCGCCGTGGCGAACCGGTCGGCGGGCAGCTTCTCCAGCGCCTTGGCGACGGCGGCGGCCACGTTGGGCGGGACCGTCTTGCGCACGCTCGTGACCGGAGCCGCGTCCTCCGTCACGATCTTCATGATGATCTGCTGGGCCGTCGCCCCCACGTGAGGCGGGTTCCCTGTCAGCATCTCGTACAGCACGCTGCCCAGCGAGTACACGTCCGAGCGTGCCGTGAGGTCCTTGGCCGCGGTCGCCTGCTCGGGACTCATGTAGTGCGGTGTGCCCAGAGAGAGCCCCGTCTCGGTCATGCGGCCACCGGCCGCCGCGCTCACCGCCAGCGCGATCCCGAAGTCCGCGACCATCGGCCGCCCTGCATGCAGCAGAATGTTCTCGGGCTTGATGTCGCGGTGGATCACGCCGTGCTGGTGGGCGTAGTACAGCGCGTCGGCGATGTCGCAGGTCAGTCGCACCGCTTCATCGATACTGAGCTGGGTCTCGCGGCTCAGCTTGTCGCGCAGCGTCTCGCCCTCGACGTAGGGCATGACGTAATAGAGAAAGCCGTCCGCCGTGCCGGAATCGAACAGCGGCAGGATGTTGGGGTGCTGCAGGCTCGCCGTCGTCTTGATTTCCTGGACGAACCGCTCGGCGCCCAGCACGGCTGCCAGTTCGGGCTTGAGCACCTTCAGCGCGACGTGGCGGTCGTGCTTCAGGTCCTGGGCCAGATACACCGTCGCCATGCCGCCGGCGCCGAGCTCGCGCTCGATGCGATAGCGGTCGGCGAGGGCGGTGTTGAGTCGCCCGGTGGTACTCCCGGTCACGGTTTCGCGATCAGCGCGACTGGGTTCTGCACGTAGACCACCTCGGCGAGCTGGCCCGGCCGGCCCTGCCGCACCATCGCGAACGACTGGCCATCGGGAAACGGATCGTAGTTGCGGTGCGGCACGGAGAATTCGTAGGACGCCACGCCGAACAGCTCGGTACGCGACCGGATGTGCAGCTCCTCGCCGACATCGAAGGTCGCCGCAACGAGCACCGGCTCCGCGCCTCCCCCGGCGCGGTAGAACAGCTCGCGCCCATCACGTGACCATCCCGGCTCGCTGCCGCCGTTCTGCGAGACCTGGACCTTGGCGCCGAGGGAGGGCCATGAGCGTACGTACACCTCGCCGCGGCCCGACTCGTCTGACTGGTACGCGAGCCAGCGACCGTCGGGCGAGAGGGCGGGCCACCCTTCGTTGTAGCGGGAAGTCAGGACTGAATCGATGTGGGAGTCGCCATCGAGGTTGATCGCCACGATGTCGAAGGCACCGCTCTGAATCAGGGCCGCGATTCCCGTCCGACCATCGCGAGTGATCGCGTGCACCGAGACCTGCTCTGGGCCGACGAGAATCGAGTCGGCCCCGCCACGGGAATTGAAGCGGCGCCGGAAGACGCCGATGGCGCCGCCACGGACGGCGGCGAAGAGGAGTCCGCTCCCATCGGGCAGCCATTCGGCGTCGTGCGCCAGTGAATCGAAGCCGAATCGCGTCAGCGTGGAGTCGGCGATGTCGAACAGCCAGACGTCGCGGATCTGGTCGGTGAAGTCGAGCGAGATGCGGCGTCCGTCGGGCGAGACGCGGGGATTGTGATACGGTCGATCGGTTCCCAGCAGTGTCGTCACCGCGCCGCTACGGGTCACCCGCACCAAGGCGCGGGGACGGGTGGGCGTGTAGGCCAGGCCCCGTGTGGCGACGGTGATCGGCGGGGTGAACCCCAGGACCGACAAGACCGTGCCGCCGAGCGGCTTGCCGGAGTCGACCAGCGGGTGTGGGTTGCCATCGAACGGCGCCCCGTACACCGTACCGTCCGGCAGCGTCCACACCAGCATGCCGTCGCCGTAGCCTGCCCACGCCGCGTTCACGTCGACGACCGTGACGCGCTTCCCCGATCGCGGATCGATGGTGATGATCGGCCCGAGGGGAGGGGACCGCCACGGCCGCGCCAGTACCCAGCCGTTGGGCAGGACCTGCTCGACTTCCAGCGTGACCTCACCCTGCGTCGAGTCCGGGTGGGCGAAGTATCGCAGCGCGCCGTCGGACTCGAGGATCGCCAGGCTCCCGTCCACGCTCACCACGAAACGATCGCCGCTCGCCCACTCGAGCCGCCCGATGGGTGCGTTCCCCGCGACGGGGATGGCCACCGGTGTGCCACCGCTCACCGGCACCTTGCGGGCCTGGTTGCCGGCCAGGAATGCGATCCACTGCCCATCGGGCGAGAAGCTGATCGACGCGGCATCCTCGGTGCCCGACACGCGCTTCGGCTGCAGCTCATCGAGGCGGCGAGTGGAGATGGCGAGGCGATCGCCCTCGCTGCTGACATAGGCGAGCGTCTGACCATCGGGCGACAGCCGCATGGTCATCGGCGGGAATTCGGTTGGCAGCGTGAACGACATCTGGATCACGCTAGGCGAGGTGCGGGGTGCCAGCAGCTTGGCGCCGATCAGAAGCCCCGCGCCCAGCGCCAGCAGCGGGGCTGCCCACCATCCCGCGGTCCGCAGGCGGTGCTGGATATCCGTTGGCTCGCGGGTGGCACGGACGCTGACGCTTGCCCCTGACGCAAGGGCATCGGGTCGGCTCAGTGCCTCGGAGAGCTGCGCCGCGGTCGCGAAGCGGTCGGCGGGGAGCTTCTCGAGCGCGCGGCGCACCGTCGCCTCGACATGCGGCGGGATCGTGCGCCGCTGCAGCGTCAGCGAGCGCGGCTCCTCGGTCATCACCCGCGCGATGATCGCCTGCGCCGTGGGGCCAGTGAACGGTGGCTCGCCGCTGAGCATCTCGTACAGCACGCACCCCAGCGCGTAGACGTCCGCCTTGGGAGTGATCTCGCGCTCACCCATGGCCTGCTCGGGCGCCATGTAGTGCGGCGTGCCGAGCGACATCCCGGTCTCGGTGAGCCGGGTGGCCCCCTCGGAGCGACTCACCGCCAGCGCGATGCCGAAATCGGCCACGAGGGCGTGGCCTCCTTGCAGGAGGATGTTCTCGGGCTTGATGTCCCGGTGCACGATCCCCCGGTCGTGCGCGTATTGGAGGGCATCGGCCACTTCGCGGGCGATCCGCACGGCATCGTCGACGGGGAGCTGGTGCTCGCGCCGCAGCCGGTCCCGCAGCGATTCGCCCTCGACGTAGGGCATGACGTAGAAGACGGTGCCGTTGGCCTCGCCCGAGTCGAACAGCGAGAGGATGTGGGGATGCTGCAGGTTGGCGGTGGTCTTGATCTCGCCGAGAAAACGGTCGGCGCCGAGAATGGCGGCGAGCTCCGGGCGGAGCACCTTCAACGCGACCCGGCGATCGTGTCGCACGTCGTGGGCGAGGTAGACCGTAGCCATGCCACCCGCGCCCAGCTCTCGCTCTAGGCGGTAGCGGTCGGCGAGGGCGGACGACAATCGCGCCGTGGGCTCGCTCACCGCTGTTGCCTCGACAGATGCGACTCGACGGTCAGGGCTCAGTTCCGCGGTTGCGCGCTCGGCGGCAGCAGCCCGTTGAGGCGCAGATACATCGCGGCCTGCGCGTAGTGATCGGCCCAGTCCTGTGCCAGCACGATCGCCACCCGCGCCTTGGTCGCCTTGCGGCCACCGAAGAACGGCACGGAATCGGCGAGGCTGCTCTCCGTGAGGCCGGCAACGATGTCGCGGCACGTCTGGAATGACTGGCGGATGCGCTCCACCAGCGCCTCCTTCGGGGCGGTGGCGCCGGCGGTCGACTCGGTGGGGGTCCGCGTGCTGCCGCCGAGTGCCGCGCACAGCGTCTCATTCGACTCGGACTCGTGCGCGATGATCTCCCCGAAGCTCATCTGCTCGGGCGTCGGCTTGAAGGCAAACTTGCCGGCGGGCATCCACTCCGCGGCGGCTGGCATGTAGTTGGCCGCCCGCCGCCACGATGCCAGCATGGCGGCCGCCAGGGGACCGGCGGGCGTGGGCTCCTTTTCCGGTTGCTGTTGGGCCCACCCAGTGATGGGAACGATCAGCCAGGCGAGCAACGCGGTTGCGGCAATGCGAGTTTTCATGGTGCGGTACCTGCGATTGAGTGAACGTTTCAACATAGCCGGGCCCTGCCTGGGACGCTGAGACGGGTCATGGCTTCTCGTCCTTCAGGGCGTCGACTCTCCAGACCATCCGGGTTCGCTGCCCAGCCACGATCGCGAATCGCTGGTCGTCGGGATGCACGTCGTAGTTCCGATTCGCAGCCGGGACGTACGGATCGAGACGGAACAGGTCGGTGCGACCGGTGACCACTGGCGTGGAACCGTCGAGGCGCAGCGCGGCTACCGTCATGCGGAACCGACCCACGTAGAACAGCTCGCGCCCGGTGCTCGACCAGGCCGGGGCGCGACCGCCACCGATCGAGACGACCGTGCGCGGCCCCATGTCCGGATAGGACCGCACGTACACCTCGTCCTGGCCGGTCTCATTCGACTTGTACGCCAGCCACCGCCCGTCGGGTGACAGGGTGGGGTGCTCCTCGTAGACGGCGGTCTCGAGCAAGGGCACCGGCTGGGAGTCGATTCCGATCGCGGCGCGGTAGAGGTCGTTACCGGAGCGGAACACGATCTCGTCAGCGCGCGAGCCGAAATCCATCTGCCACAGATGGTCATCCCCCCTGAGAATCTCCCGTGCTCTTCCGGTGCCGTCGCTGGCGCGAAGATACAGCGCCGCCAGCGCCCCGCTGTCCGGCCCGACGGCCGAGTACCCGATCCACCGCCCGTCGGGACTCCACGCCGGGTCGGCGGCCAACCCCTCGAAGCTCAGTCGCTGGGTGGTACCCTGGGCGATGGAGTACACCCACACGTCGCCGCGATCGGTCCCTGCGCTGCTCACGTAGGCGAGCCGGTCTCCCGACGGCGAGAAGCGGGGGTGCGCGATGCTGAAACCCGGACGAGCGACCAGCAGGCGCGACCGCACCGCCCCGGAGCGGTCGACCAGCTGCAGCGCATTGCCCTCGCCGGACCGTGCCTCGAATACCATGGATCCGTTGGTCGAGAGCGAGTATGAAGCGAAGACGCCGAAGTAGATGGCGATGTTCTCCGCGACGCGCCGGGGCTGGCCCTGCAATGTGAGCGACGCGGGATCGAACTTCTGCATCATGGCCACGCCGTCCGGGGTGACGTAGACCACGTGCCCGCGGCGGTCGTGCCGTGGGCTCATGCCAGGCACCAGTTGTGCCGATCTCCCGGTCGTGAGCGAGAGCGCGCCAAGCGTTGGCGTTCCCGTCTGCGAGACCTGCGTGAACAGGACGACGTTCTCGTCCACCATGACGTCCGGGCCAACGAGGCCCCACTCGTCGGATTGGGGTGTCGCGAGCCGCTCCGGGGCGCCGCCGTCCGGGGTCACGCGAAACAGCGATGGGCCGCCCGACGCG
>QKHC01000018.1 GCA_003251175.1 Gemmatimonadota bacterium | reverse complement strand
GCTCCACCGACCCCGGTTCCGGGGGATTCGTCACCGCCGCGCTGACCCGCGCGCCGTTGGCGCCCTCACGAATCGGCTTTATACTGCCGCGTGCGGGTCACCGAACCGTTCATCATCGGTACTACCCTCGCGCTCCTCACGGCCGGTACCGGGTGGGCGTTGTGGCGGTTGGTCACGCGGCTGCGGCGGACCGAAGCGGAGCGCCAGCGCGCCACCGCCGAGCTCAACCGACGCCTGTCCGAGCTGTTCTCCCTCCAGGAGCTTTCGTACCTCCTGTCGGAGTCCCTCGACTCCGGGCGGATCGCCGAGCAGGTCGTTCGTTACGCGATCCGGTTCTGCGACGCGCGCGGCGCCCTGATCGCGCTCGCTGGAGCCACGGCGGGCGAAACCTGGCGCATCGCCGCCGCTGAAGGGGTCGTCAGCCAGCTGTCGGGTCACCCGGTCCCGCAGGACGATGCCGGCCTCATCGCCCGCTCCTCGAGACGCGAGCAGCTACAGGTGGAGCATCAGCCCGGGAGCGGGGTGGCGCTCGTCGGAGGCGCGAGCGTGGACACGGCCGCCGCGATACCGCTGCGCGCCCACGGCATCGTGGTCGGGACGCTCGTCGCCGTGGAACCCACCGCCGGGACGTTCACCCCCGATGGCATGCGACTGCTCTCCACGGTCGCCACCCATGCGGCGGTCGCGATCGCCAACGCGCGCTTCTTTGAGCTGGTGCGCCGCGGCAAGGAGCAGTGGGAGACCACCTTCGATGCGCTCCGGGAAGGCATCGCCGTGCTGGATGAGAGCGGATGCCTGGTTCGGGCCAATCGGTCGCTCGCGACGCTGCTGGGCGGACCGCTTCCCCGCCTCATCGGGGCCCCGCTGGTCGAGGCGCTCTTCGGTGCGACGCAGAGGCTGAGCGACCTCCTCGCGGCGGCCGGTCGGGGCGAGCACTCCCCTGCCCTCGTCGCCCGGTCACCGACGCTGGGCCGTACCCTGCGGGTCACGGCCGCCCCGATTCTCTCGACCGCTCAGCAGCGACACACCGTCGTGCTGGTCGAGGACGTCACCGACCAGCAGGCGCTCGAACGCCAGCTGATCCAGAGTGAGAAGCTCGCCGCGATGGGGCAGCTGGTCTCCGGGGTGGCGCACGAGCTGAACAACCCGTTGACGTCGATCAGCGGGCTCACGGAGTTTCTGCTGGAGCAGCGCGAGCTGGGCACCCACGATCGCGGACACCTGCGTGTGATCCACGAACAGGCTGAACGCGCAGGCCGGATCGTGCGCAACCTGCTGACCTTCGCCCGGACGGGCCCGGCCGACCGCGTGCCGGTCAACCTGAACGACGTGGCGCAGCGGACCTTGCTGCTGGTGAATCGCGATCTGCAGGTGCGCAACATCGTGGTGGAGCGTCATCTCGACCCCGCGCTGCCTCCCGTGATCGGGGACCGGCACGAGCTCCAGCAGGTGCTGCTCAACCTGCTGACGAATGCCTCGCAGGCCGTGGAGCGGAACCCGCCGGAACGTCCCCGCACCGTGGCCATCACGACCTGGGCCGACGAGAGCGTGCACCTGCGAGTGAGCGACAGCGGCCCGGGCGTTCCCGACGCGGTCGCCGAGCACGTCTTCACCCCGTTCTTCACCACCAAGGAGCCCGGTCACGGAACGGGGTTGGGGCTCTCGATCTGCTATTCGATCGTGGAGTCACACGGAGGGCGCATGGCCATCGAGCGCCCCCCTTCGGGGGCCGCCTTCCGACTCGATCTGCCCCGGGCGCCGACCGATGCACTTCCGCCGAGCGCGGCGGAGCCCGCCGCCCCGGCAGCACCCGCGGTGATCCCGAGCCACCGGGCCATCCTGCTCGTGGACACGGATCCGGCGGTACGCATCACCGTCGAGGCGCTGTTCGGGCGCGAGGGGCATGCGGTCACGGTCGCCCGCAGCACGGCACATGCCTTCGAGTTGGCCCGGGAGCGGGCCTTCGATCTGGTCATCGTGGATGCGCGCGCCGCCGCAGCGGACGGCGCCCGGCTGTTCGTGGAGGAGCTGATCGACCACCTTCCGGAGGTCCGATCCAGGATCCTGGTGGCGAGTGGTGACGTGCGACCGGCGACCGATGAAGCGCTGCGTCGCCTCGGCGTTGCCTACGTGCGCAAGCCTTTCAATCTCCGGGACCTGCGAAGTGAAGCGGCGCGGGTCTGGGCGGCCGGCGCCGCCTCGTAGGCCCCCGACGGCCAGCCGAACTCACTGAGTGCGATCGCCCCCCCGGGGGCAAAGCGGACACCCTCACGGAGCAGCAATGCACGCTGCACCACGTCGGAGTGGTTGTGGGACGAGAGGGAGATGCGACCGGCAGCGTTGACCACGCGCCACCAGGGAACATCGGTGTCGTCGGGCAGCGCCGACAGCGCCCATCCCACGGTACGCGCGGCCCCGGGCCGCCCCGCGAGGCGCGCCACGACGCCGTAGGTGGCGACGCGGTGCTTGGGGATGTGGCGGACCACGCGGTAGATCCGCCGGTAGAACGGGTTCATGCTGCCATCCCGGCGATGTGGTACGCAATCGGCACGCTTCTGGTCCTCCGCTCGCCGTCCCTGCGGCGCCGCCCTCCGGCGCCGGACTCGAGCTTAGGATATCCGTAACACGTCTTCCAACAAGCCCCCGTCTCCGGACCCGAGTATTGACAAAACGTCGTCCAGCGCTCTGCGCTCGCGCGGCCACGCGAAGCGAGCCGCCGCGGCACCACTGGCCAGCCATTCTGCGCGGTCGTGCTCCGGCGAGAGCTGGACTGCCCGATCGGCGGCGACGAAGGCGACGAACTGGGGGATGAGGATCACCTCGCCGGTTGCGTGCCAGTAGAACGACTCGACGCGACTGAGATTGTAGAGCCGCACCGGCTCCAGTCCGGTCTCCTCACGCAGCTCGCGCCGGGCGGCAGCCTCCGGTGCTTCACCGGCGTCGATGGTCCCATGCACCGTTTCCCAGGAACCCGGGTTGCGGCCGCCGGGTGCGCGCCGCAGCACGAGCACTTCGACACCGCCCTCCCCCTCACGCAGCACGAAGGTGTCCACGAACCCGACGCGTACCGCCGTCACGGCGCCCAGCCGAGGAAACCACGGAGAAAGGTGATCCCCGCCGCGCGGGACTGCTCGGGATGAAACTGCACCCCGAGCACGCTGCCACGGCCGACGATGGTGGGGAAGGCGCCATCGTAGTCGGCGGTGGCGAGCGTGGCATCCACGGGCACGTCCGTGGCATGATAGGAATGGACGTGATAGAGGCGGAGCGAGCCGGCGGCGAACGGGTCCATCAGGGCAGCATGCGCGCGGCCGTCCGTCGTCGGGGTCACGGTCGCCCACGCCACGTGAGGCAGCGGACGCGAGGTCCGGAACCGGATGATCCGCCCCGGCAACAGGCCGAGCCCGGGTGCGCCTTCCCCGCCTTCCATCCCGGCACAGCACAGTTGAAAGCCCAGACAGATGGCGAGCACCGGCCGCCCGGCTTCGGCGGCCGCGCGGAGACCGTCATCGAACCCCGTCTCGGACAGCCGGCGTCGCGCCGGACTCCAGTCGCCGACTCCGGGGAGGACGATGCGCGACGCGCGCGCCAGGTCGCGCGCCGTGGTCACGACCTCGGGGCGACCGCCGGCGGCCGTCAGGGCGCGTGCCACCACGGGCACGCCGGGAGCGCCCCAGTCGACTACCGCGAGCATCGGACCAGCGGCCCGGCGGCGCCGCCCTAGCGGCGGCGGCTCAGCACCGCTTCGAGACGGGCGGACAGCGCCCGCGCCCGGAACGGCTTGGTGAGGAAGTCGTCCGCCCCGAGCTCGAAAACGCGAACCTCGTTGTCTTCGTCGCCCTTGGCGGTCAGCACGATAACGGGGATGTTCGCGGTGATCGGTCGACTCCGCAGGTGGGACAGCACGCCGTAGCCGTCGAGACCCGGCAGGTTGAGATCGAGGACCACGATGTCGGGGCCCACACGATCCACCTGGTCCAGGGCCTGAACGCCGTCGCGCGCTTCCGACACGGCGTAACCTTCGCGTTCCAGCAAGTCCTTCATCACGCGCCGCAGCGAGTCCTCGTCATCGACCAGCAGCACCTTGCGTTGCGGGCCAGCGCCCGATGGCCGCGGCGGTGCGTGCTCCTCGATGAGATCGAAGC
>QKHC01000064.1 GCA_003251175.1 Gemmatimonadota bacterium | reverse complement strand
AGGTCGCGGGTGCTGTCCACCGATTCGATGATGCGGATCGTGTGGTCGTAGACGTCACGGTAGTAGAGCTGCGTCTCCACGCGGCTGTACGCGGGGGGCCGGTTGGACAGCACATTCAGCACCTCCCGCAGCGGGCCGATGTGCCGCCGGACCGCAAAGGCGGACCGCTTGGCGCGGAAGATCTCGTGCACCAGTCCCTCGTCGAACCGCTCGAAGACCCGCTCCTCCAGCCCTTCGACCAGCTCGATGAGCTGCTCCACCAGCGGGAAGTACGCGTCCACCGACTGGTCGATGACGCCGTGCATCGTCATCTCGGCGCCGCGTGCCAGCAGGTCGGGGCTGCGCAGCAGCCGCTCGCGCATCGCCCCGCACGGACCCGAAGGGATGGCGTGCACCGTGACCAGGTAGTTGCGACCGAGGAAGAAATACAAATTGAAGGTCTCGAGATCGAACGGATCGGGCGTCGCCTGATCGAAGCGCAGCCCGGCCATCACCACGAAGAGATAGCGGTCGTATTCCTCGAGCTTGACACGCGTGTCGGGCGAGAGAGTGTCCTCGATGGCGAGGTGGTGGAACTCGAAGATCTTCTCGAGCAGGGCGTGCTGGTGGATGTTGGTCGAGTCGATGTCCACCCACAGCTCGCCATCTCCGCTCTGGATGATCTCCCGTATCTGCAACGGGGCCAGGTCGTGCTCGACAGAGCCGTCGGACCGGCGGTAGATGCTCGCGGGCCAGTTCCGGCTGGCTGGCGGGGGCGCGGCAGCGGTCACGGACGAAAGGTGCGTCGGCGTTTGGCGGTCAAGCAAGCGCCTGGACATGTGCGGCGGCACCGGCCGCGAGCAGGTCCAGCCGATATCCGCCCTCGAGCAGTCCGACCACCGGCGCGCCACCCGCCCGCTCGCGCAGCGCGACCGTCAGGGCGGTGATGTCGTCGGGCTCGAGGGTGAACCCGCCCAGCGGGTCGCCATGCAGGGAGTCGAACCCCGCCGAGATCAGGACCACGTCCGCGCGCCAGCCGTCGAGCGCCGCGTCAACCGCGGCCAGGAGGTCCCGCGCATAGACGTGCCGCGGCAGTCCCGGGGGCCTGGGCACGTTGAATACGTTGCCGACGCCGCGCTCGTCGGCGGCGCCGGTGCCCGGATACCAGGGAAACTGGTGCATCGAGACGAACCGTATCGACGGGTCGTCCTCGACCAGTGCCTGGGTCCCGTTGCCGTGATGCACATCCCAGTCCACGATGAGCACCTGCTCGCGCTCCAGGGTCTGGGCGTGGCGCGCCGCCACAACGACGTTGTTCACGAAACAGAACCCCATGGCGCGGTCGGCGAGGGCGTGGTGACCGGGGGGACGGGTGGCGCCGAAGGCCGTGCCGGCCACCACGCCACGCTCCACGGCGGCGACGGCGACCCCGGCGGAAGCGAGCACGCTGTCCCACGACCGTGGTCCCAGCGTGGTATCCGCGTCGAGCGTACCCCCCCCTGCCGCCGCGAGCGACTCGAGTCCGTCGAGATACGCGGCGGGATGCACCCGCGCGAGCTGCGCGCGGGTGACGGGCGCGGCCTCGACCCATTCCACCGCCGCTGTCAGCGCCGGCTCTCGCAGCGCCTCGAGGACCGCCTCGATCCTCCCCGGGCGCTCGGGATGTCCCGCGCCCGCCTGATGCAGGCGACACGCGGCGTGCCACGTCACGACCGTCGTCATGTCAGTTGTGCAGGTGATGGCGATGCAGCAGCTCGCGGATGGCCTCGATGTCGTGCCGCATTTCCCGGCGCGCCACGGCGATCTCGTTCATCGCCCGGCGGTAGCGGCGCCACGCGAGCAGCGCCACGCCCGCCAGCGCGAGGCACACCACGGCCCACACCAGCAGCCCCGGGCGTCGCAACGCGACACCGGCGTAGGTAAGGAGAATGGCATCGAGCAGCAGCACGCCGACTGCCGCGGTGGTAATCGCGCGGGAGGGACCCTTCACCGCACCGGGCGCCGCCGTACCGGCAGCACGATGAACGGCGCATTGGCCCCGGCGCCGACGGCAGCCAGCGTCGCGGATTCATCGAGGACCAGCGCGCCCCGGAACTTCACCACATAGTCCTCCGACGCGACCGGCCGGCCCAGCGCCCGCGCCAGCGCCTCCTGCTTCAGCTCGGCAATCGTCGCCGTCGGCGGCAGGCCCACCTCGACCTGGTCCCAGACGTCGGTGACGGTCACCCGCAGCGGCAGCGTCACCGCCGCGGTCACGCAACCTCCGCAGTAAACGGCTGCAGCGTGGAGAAGAAGCGGCCGATCGCCTGGTCGAACAACAACGTCGAGGCGCGCACCTGCGTTGCCGCTCCGTCTGCGGTGGCCTGGATCGCGATCTCCTCCCCACCCTGCCCCCGCAGCACCACCCACGTTGGGCCTTCCTTCTCGACGAACGCGCTGGCGTGGGGTACCCGCTCGGCGAAGAACGCCTTGGCCCGGGCCAGGACCTCCCCCGGCGCCAAGTCCGTCACCATGGTGTGGACCATCTGTCCTCTCAGTCTGTCAAGCTGACACAGGTTTGCCAAAATGGAATCTAACCCTTTGCCAACGTGGCACATAAGGGGCCCTTCCAGTCGGCACGCCGGTTGCTTGCTCAGCGGGCGACAGCGAGAGCCGTAACGGCTCCGTCACCCATAGAGTCCAACGACGCAACGAGAAGGAGGAGCACCATGTTGACCTTGACCCGCTGGAACCGCGATCTGGCGCCCGAGCTGGCAGCTTTCGAGCGCCGCGTCAATCGGCTGCTGAGCGATGGGCTCTCCGGCCTCGACTGGTCCTCGCGCGAAGCGGCCGCAGCCGCGTGGACGCCCCCGGTGGACGTATTCGAGGAGGCCGACGCCATCCGGATCATGGCCGAGCTGCCCGGGGTGAAGCCGGACAACGTGAAGATCTCCGTGGAGGGCAACGTGCTGACGATTTCCGGCACGAAGGAGCAGGTCGCCGAGGACCGGACCGAGCGGGTGCACCGCTACGAGCGCACCTACGGCGGCTTCGAGCGGACCTTCACCCTGCCGGCCACGGTGGATGTGGGCGCGATCAAGGCGAACTATGAGCACGGTGTCCTGACCGTCACGCTGCCGAAGGTCGAAAGGGCCAAGCCCCGCACGATCGAGATCGCGGTCTCCAAGTAGCAGTCAGCCCGGCAATCGCCGGGCGCGGGCTCGCCACAGACGGGCGGTCTCCAGTGCGAGGCCGCCCGTTGGCACTACCACCTGCCCGGTTGCCCCGGTGGCGGACTCGGGACACACTTCCAGCCATGAACCTCTCCACCAAGATCCTGGTGGCGCTGGGGCTTGGCGTGGCGACGGGACTGTGTCTCGGCGAGCTCGCCGCGCCCCTGGAACAGGTCGGCATCGCGTTCATCCGGCTGCTGCAGATGGCCGTCCTGCCCTACGTCGCGGTGTCGCTCATCGCCGGGCTCGGCGCGATGCAGCCGCTCGAGGCCGGCCGGTTGGCAACCCGCGTCGGGCTGGTGCTGCTGGCGATCTACGTGATCACTGTTGCCGTCGTGCTGCTGACGGCGCTCGGGTATCCCGCCTGGCAGCAGTCGTCGTTTTTCAGCAGCAGCGCCCTCGAGCCCCGTCCCCCTGTTCGCCTGCTGGACCTGTATATCCCCGGCAACCCGTTTGCGGCGTTGTCGAACAGCGTCGTCCCTGCGGTCGTCGTGTTCAGCCTCTTCCTCGGGGTCGCCCTGATGGCGGTGCCCGGGAAGGCGGGACTGGTGAGCGGGTTGCAGTCACTCGCGACGGCGCTGACGCGCGTCAGCGCGATCGTGACGTACGCCGCCCCCATCGGCGTCTTCGCCATCGCCGCGAGCGCCGCCGGTACCACGACCGTCGAGCAGTTCGCCAACCTGCAGGTCTACTTCTGGGTCTACCTCGCGGCCTGGGGGGTGCTCACCTTCGGGCTGCTGCCGTTGCTGGTGACCAGCTGCACCAATCTGCGCTATACCGCCATCTTCCGTCACACACGGGACGCGCTGCTGACCGCTTTTGCCACCGGCAGCGTGTTCGTCGTGCTGCCTCTTCTGTCGGAGCGCATCGCGCATCTGCTCGAGGAGGCGGGGTCCACGGGCGGCGAGGAGCGGAGCACCGTGAACATCGTTGTTCCGACCTCGTTCAGCTTCCCGAATGCGGGAACGCTGCTCGCCCTGACATTCATCGTGTATGCCGCCTGGGCGACGGAAGCGTCGTTGTCGGCCGGGCGCCAGTTTCTCCTGGCAACCGTGGGCCCGACGAGCCTGTTCAGTAGCACGGCGATCGCGATTCCCTTCCTGCTCGACCTGTTCCGGCTGCCCAACGACCTCTTCCAGCAGTTCCTGGCTGCCGATGTGCTCACCTCCCGCTTCGGGACCCTGCTGGCGGCGGTGCACATCGTCGTGCTGACTCTGCTCGGCGTGATGTTCCTCCACGGACGCGCGCGCGTGCGGGTGCGATCCCTGCTGCCGCTCCTCATCGGGCTGGTGACTGTACCCCCCGCGGTGATCCTCGGGGTACGATACCTCGCCCAGGCGACGATCAATCATGAATACCTCGGCTACCGCCAGTTCATCGAGAGCGACCTCCTCTACGAACCGGTGCCATGGAGCGTGGACACCGGCCCGCCCCCCGCCCCCCGGGTGCCCGCCGGCCCCGATGTCATCGCGCGGCGGGGCGTCCTGCGCGTCGGCTATCTGGAGGACGCCCTGCCCTTTGCCTTCGTCAACGCACACGGCCGGTTGGTCGGGTTCGACGTCGACCTGGCACACCACCTCGCCCGCGAGCTGAGCGTGGGGCTCGCGTTCGTGAGGCTCACCCGCGGGGAGGTCGCGGCGCGGCTGGAGGCCGGGCAGATCGACATGATGGCGGGTACGGTGATCACGGCCCGCCGCGCGCGCGCCGTGGCCTTCTCGCGCCCCTACCTGAATGTGACCACGGCATTCATGGTGCCGGATCATCGCCGTGACGACTTCGCGACGGTTGCTTCGGTCCAGTCGCAACACGATCTCCGCATCGCGGTGATCGACGAGCCGTATTTCATCGCTGCCGTGCAGAAGCTCTTGCCCGACGCAACCATTCTGCCGATCCGGTCGCAGCGGGATTTCTTCCGCCTGCGGGGCGACACCATCGACGCACTCGTCACCGTGGCTGAGGTGGGCGGTGCGTGGAGCCTCGTGTACCCCGACTTCACGGTGGTCGTCACCCAGCCGATTCTGGCCCACTTTCCAGTCGCATTCGCCGTCGCGCGGTCCAACGGCGAAATGGCCCGGTTCCTGTCGAGCTGGATCGACGTCGTGGTCCGCGACGGCACCATCGACGAGCTGTACGATCACTGGGTCCTGGGCCGGGCGGCGCAGAGCGCTGAGCCACGGTGGTCCATTTTGCGCAACGTCCTGCACTGGGTCGACTGATCACCCGTCCCGCAGCGCCGCGGCATTGGCACGGCCGCGCCGCCGCGTGCCACATCGCCTGTATGCCCTTCCGGCACGCCGCCACAGGAGCCATCCGTGTCTGACAGCTTCATGCTGGAGCCCTGGGAGCAGTTGCATGACCTGGTCGAGCGTCGCGACCACGAACTGGTGCGGCGGTTCCTGCACGGCCTGCCGCAGGGCGAGACGGCCCGCGCGCTGTCCCGTCTCGGCGACGAAGACCAGCGGGCGCTGCTGGCGCTGATCGGTCCCGAGGAGGCGGCCGAGCTGCTGGAAGGTCTTTCCGAGGCGCAGGTCGTGGAGATCATCGAGGAGCTCCCGCCGGCGGAGGCGGCGGCGATCGTCGACGAGCTTCCCAGCGACGAGCAAGCCGACGTGCTGGGGGAGCTCGAGGCGGGCGACGCCGACGCCATTCTCGCGCGGATGTCGCCCGAGGAGGCGACAGACGCCCGGCAGCTGCTGCAATATCCGACCGACACCGCCGGCGGCGTGATGATCACCGAGTACCTCGCCTACCCCGCGACTGCGACCGTGGACGACGTGCTGGCAGACTTCCAGGCGCATGGTGACCGCTACTCCGACTACGACATTCAGTACGCCTACATCACCGACCCGGATCGCCGGCTGACCGGGGTCCTGCGCCTGCGGGATCTGCTGCTGGCGCGTCGCGCCGAACCGGTAACCGCCGTCATGGTTCGCGAGCCGCTGTCGGTGGCGGTGGACGCCCCCCTCGAGGACCTGAAGCGGCTGTTCGACGAGCACGCCTTCGTCGGCATCCCGGTCACCGATGCCGGCCAACTGGTGGGCGTGGTGCGCCGCGGCAGCGTCGAGGAGGCCATCCGCGAGCGTGCCACGGAATGGTTCCTCGCGGTCAGCGGCCTCGCGGGCGAGGAGGAGCTCCGCACGATGCCCGTGCTGCAGCGCGCGAGCCGGCGTCTGTCCTGGCTGTCGATCAACATCGGTCTCAATATCGTCGCGGCGAGTGTGATCGCGTTCTACCAGGACACACTGGCCGCCGTCATCGCCCTCGCCGTCTTCCTCCCCATCATCTCCGACATGAGCGGCTGCTCGGGCAACCAGGCCGTCGCCGTCAGCATCCGCGAGCTCGCACTGGGGCTGGTGAAGCCCTACGAGTTCCTCCGCGTCGTCTGGAAGGAGGGCGCCGTGGGGCTCATCAACGGCCTCGTGCTCGGCGTACTGCTGGGCGGCGTGGCGTTCCTGTGGAAGGGCAACCTCTTCCTCGGACTCGTGGTCGGCGGCGCCCTGATGCTCAACACGCTGCTGGCGGTGCTGCTCGGCGGGCTGATCCCGCTCGCCCTGAAGAGCCTGCGGCAGGACCCGGCTCTCGCTTCGGGTCCGATTCTCACCACCGTCACGGATATGGTGGGGTTCTTCCTGGTTCTCAGCTTCGCCGCGGCACTGCTTCCCAGGCTGGTATGACGCGACGGCCTGAGCCATCCGTTCCCCCCTGACCGCTCGAGCGGGGGTTCCTGAGGACCGTGACCAGAAGCGGAACGTCCGGCGGTTGCGGTATCAGGGACCGAAGATCCAGCGTCCCCACAGCCCCTGCACCGCGATCGAGTCCGGCAGTCGCATCCCCGCCTGCTTCAGCGCCAGCACGATCTGGCCCCGGTGGTGCGACTCATGCGCGAGCAGGTAGCCGAGCCAGCGGACCAGCTGCCGTCCGAACATGCGAGGCGCGATCTCGCCCGCGAGCCCGCGACGCAGCACCGTCTCGACCTGCCGTCCCGAGTCGCGCAGGGTGGCGCGCAGACGAGCCCGAGTGGGCGGCGGCCCCCGATCGACGCGCGGCAGCTGCGGGCGCCGGCCCGTCAGGTGGACATGCACCCACCCCCGCCGCACGCGATCGATGTGGGAGAACTGCCGTGCCACGTCGCGCCCACGGGAGCCGGTCGGCACAGCGGCGAGCCCGCGAGAGGGGATCTTGTCGAGGAGATAGAGCAGGATGTCGTTGTGCCGGCGCCAGGTGGCGAGCACCTGCCGCACGATCTCCTCGCGCGCGATGGGCGCGCCGGCCCCGGCGCGCGCCCCGCGTCGTCGTGGCACCGTCGCGCTCATGGCGGGCGCACCGGATAGTGATCAGCATCGGCATAGACGATGCGCCACCCGCTGTCCCGCCGCTCCCACACCAAGGTCGTGGGCCCCGTGAACCGCAGCAGGTCGCCGTCACGGGTCACGATCGAATCCCGGAAGATGAACGTCGCGAGCACCGCATCCGGACCCAGCACTCGCACTTCCAGCTTGTCGAAGCGGGGCTCGAAGGAGCGGAACGAGCCCATGGTGCGCCGGATGCTCGCAACCACGGAGTCATAGGGGACGCGGACGCCGTCGTTGTACATGTAGAAATCCGGCGCCAGGTGCCCGATGATCGCCTCGGCGTCCTGCGCCCGCTCGGCGGCTTCGAACGCCCGGGTGGCTGAGTCTGCGGCCGCGGCGACCGCGCGCCGATCAGCCTCCCGGAATTCGCCCACCGAGGGGCCGCACCCGAGGGCCAGCGCCGCCAGCAGACCCGCTCGTACCCGACGCCGCATGCTGAGCTCGCTCATTCGCCCGCCTTCCCTCGCAGCGCGACGCACTGGGGCGGGAGGATTCGAACCTCCAACTTCCCGGTTAACAGCCGGGCGGTCTGCCAGTTGACCTACACCCCACTGCCGTCGGTGCACCGGTCAGCCGCCGGACCGATAGAAGCGGACTTCGACCCGCTCGAGCGTGGCCAGTCCCTCCCCGATCGCGGCATCGATCACCGGCAGAAACGCTTCGATCTTCTCCTCGGTGTCGACGATCTCCACCACGATGGGCAGATCGCTCGACAGTCGCAGGATCTTCGCCGTGTGGAGACGACTGTGTGCCCCGTACCCTTCCAGCCCCCGGAGCACGGTGGCCCCAGCGAGCCCCCGCTCCCGCGCCTGACGCACGATCCACTCGAACAACGGCTGTCCCTCGTACCGATCGTTCTCTCCGATGAAGATGCGCAGCAGTTTCCCGTCCCTCGGCAGGGTCATGATCCGTTACCTGGCCGTGGTGAGCCCGAAGCCCGCCCATACCGCGACGAGCCCCACGATCACCTGCAGCCCCACGTTGGCGGCGGCGCGCAGGTACTCCTGGTCCCGCAGCATGGCGAAGGTCTCGTATCCGAAGGTGGAGAACGTCGTGAATCCGCCCAGCAGCCCGATCAGCGCGAAGGTCCTCGCCTCGGGTCCGAACAGCTGCCGGGATTCGGTCAGCCCCGCCACCACACCGATCGCGAGACACCCCAGCACGTTGACGGTCAGCGTGCCGAGCGGAAATGTGGTGGATGGCACCTGACGGTGAACCAGCCCGCTGAGCCCGTAGCGCAGCAGGGCCCCGGCGAAGCCGCCGGCGCCGACCAGTATCGTGGTGGCGAACGCCTTCACGCGCCGCTCCGGATGCGCACCTCGATCACCCCGGATCGCGGAGCGCCACGCCGCACTTGGGGCAGAACGCCGGGTTGAAGCTCCGCCCCAGGTAGCGCCCGCACGCGGGACAGCGCCAGTTGAGCAGGCTGAACCCCGCCACGCCGACGACGACCGCAATCCCGACAGGTCGCCACACCGCCGCCGAGAGACCGAGGAACGCGGACCCCGCGGTATCCCCCAGAACAGCGATCGCCACCACGGCGGCCAATGCCGGGATCACGGCGAGGATCTGCCGCCGGCGTTTCGCCGCGAATTCCTCCTTGAACGTGACAAGCTGCTGTTCGGTGTACCCGGTCACCTGCATCGCTCGCGCCCCGCGTCGCTGATGGATCCTCCGGTCGCGTCGCGCCCGCCGCGGCGCGACGCGTGTCGCTACCCCTTGCTCATCATACTGCTGCGCCGCTCCCCGTGCCATCGCCGGCGCGCAGGCGCCCTAGCCTGCATGCACCCGCGGTCCTATCGTACCGGATCAGCGACGCTTTCCGGGAGCGACTTTCATGGTCCAGGATCTGGACCGACTGCGGGAATCACTGGCCGATCGCTATGCCATCGAGCGCGAGCTCGGCAGCGGCGGGATGGCCACGGTCTATCTCGCCATGGATCGCAAGCACCATCGTCAGGTGGCGATCAAGGTGCTCCGATCGGAGCTCGCCGCGATCCTCGGTCCCGAGCGCTTCCTGCGCGAAATCGAGATCGCCGCCGCGCTGACCCACCCCAACATCCTGCCGGTGCACGACTCCGGGCAGATCGGGAACACCCTGTACTACGTGATGCCTTTCGTGGAGGGCCAGTCGCTGCAGCAGCGCCTCGAGCGGGAGGAGCGGATCCCGCTCGCCGAGGCGCTCCAGATCGCGCGCGAGGTGGCGGGCGCGCTGGACTACGCGCATCGGCATGGAGTGGTCCATCGCGACATCAAGCCGGCCAACATCCTGCTCGCCGACGGCCACGCGGTGGTGGCCGACTTCGGGATCGCCCGCGCCGTCAGCGCGGCGGGCGGACGGAAGCTGACCCAGACGGGCGCGCCGATCGGCACCCCCGCGTACATGAGCCCGGAGCAGGCCCAGGGCGAAGGCGACGTGGACGGGCGCTCCGACATCTACAGCCTGGCGCGCGTGTTGTACGAGATGCTGGTGGGCCGGCTCGCCGCCGGCCCGACCGATCACGCCTCGGCCGTGGCCGGACGCCTGCCGGCGACGGCACCCGCGCAGCCGGCCGCCGTGCCGCGCTCGGTCGAGCGGGCGCTGGCGCGAGCGCTGGCGCACGACCCCGCGGATCGGTTTCAGACCGCGGGCGAATTCGCCACCGCGCTGGGCGCTTTCAGCGTCGCACGGCCGCCCCGCCGCGCCTGGCTGGCCATCGCCGCCGTCGCCCTTGTGGTCGCCGTGGCGGCCTCCGTGCTGCTGCTGCCACGACCCCAACCGGAGCTCGACCCCGACGTGCTGGCGATCGCGCCGTTTGACGTGCTCGATCCCGACCTCGGCCTGTGGCGTGAAGGGCTCGCGGACATGCTCGCGTCGAGCCTCGACGGGGCGGGCACCCTGCGCACGGTGCCACCGTCGGTCGTAGTCCGGCGCTGGCACGGACGCGCCGACCCGGTCGCCGCCCGCGACCTCGGCTCGGGTCTGGGCGCCGGGCTGGTGCTGTACGGCCGGCTGATCGGCATCGGTGCGGATTCGGCCCGCGTGGTCGGCACCCTGCTGGACGTGAGCCGCCGTCGGCCGGTCGCGGAGTTCGACCTGCGCGACCGTGCCGATCGCGTCGACCGCCTCGCCGACACGCTCGCGATGCACGTGATGGACGAGCTGAGCCGCATCCGCGGATTCAGCGGATGGCGTCTCGCGTCGCTCGGTTCCTCATCGCCCGCCGCAATCAAGGCCTTCCTCCAGGGAGAACAGCACTACCGGCGGTTCAACCTGGACTCCGCCCAGTCGCACTTCGAGCGAGCGATCGCGCTCGACAGCACCTTCGCGCTCGCCTACAGCAGACGGGCGATGGCCAGCGGCTGGAACCTGAACGCCGATCCCGACTTCACGCCGTCGCTGCTCCGGGCCGGGGCCCTGAACCACGGTCTGGCCCGCCGGGAGAGCCTCCTCCTGGCTGCCGACTCCATCCGCGGCGCCGTGACCCAGTTCGTGGGTGACTCGGCCGGCTGGGCCATGCTGCGACGGCTGCTCACAACACTCGAGCTGGCCACGCGACAGTACCCGTCCGATCCCCAGTCGTGGTACGACCTCGGTGAAGCACGCTACCACGAAGGTCGCTACATCGGTGCGACCGACGAGGGGGCGTTCGACGCATTCAGTCGCGCGGTGGCGCTCGACTCCACGTTCGTGCTTCCGTACCGGCATCTCGTGGAGCTGACGCTGCTCCTCCGCGGACCCGACGAGGCACGTCGGGTGGTCGACCAGTACATCGCCCGCAGCGAGCCCAGCCTGTTCCGGGATGCGGCCCAGGTGACCGCCGCGCTGCTCGACCCCGAGCGCCGGACCAGCGCCGCCACCCAAGCCGCGCTCCAGGCACTCCCGCCCGAAGGACTCTACCAGGTCTGGTACGACCTCAAGTGGTGGACCGACTCGGCCGAGACGGCGACACGCGTGGCGCGCAGATGGGTGACCGCGACCGACTCGAACGCTGGTCTCCTCAGTCTCGCCGTGACCCTCGCTTACCGCGGCCATCTCCAGGAAGCGTACGCGCTCACCGACGGCCGGGCGCCGTCGCTGTTCGCCGCTTTGGCGCGGCTCGGCGGCGTGCCGCGCGACACCGCTAACGTGATCATGGCCGCCTGGCTCCACCAGGGGGCCGGGGTCGGCATCCTGAATGGCCATCGCTGGTGGGCCGAGCAGGGCGATACCACCGCGCTCAAACGCGCGGTCGCCTTCTGGAACTCACTCGCCGCGGCGGGGCCGGCGGAGCGGCAGCCGCTGCGCGAGAGCCTGGCGCGGTCAGCCAGAGCCTATCTCGCGCTGGCGCGTCACGACACGGCGCAGGCACTGCACGCGCTGGCCAGCATCCCCAGCTGGCCCAGTCTCGCGTATGTCAACTACTACGAGCAGCTCACACGGGCGCACATCCTGTCTGCGGTCGGTCGGGACCGGGAAGCGGCGGAACTCCTCGACCGCATGCCGTTCTCGCGCCAGTGGGCTCCGACCAGCGACGCGATCGTCGTGGAGCTGGAGCGCGGCCGCGTACACGAGCGCCTCGGCCACCGCAGCACCGCCGTGGAGGCCTACTCCGCCGTGACGAACGCGTGGCGCGACGCTGACCCGATTCTGCAACCGCTCGTCGAAGAGGCCAAAGAGGCGCTGGGGCGGCTGGCGGGCGAGCCCCCCCGCTGAGCGTCACCGGCTTCGCGCGACCTACGCGGCTAGACGCAGACTTCCGTGACGATCGGACCGTCACGGATGAGGTGAAACGGGCCGAGGGTGTCACCCACATCGGTCAGCGTGACGGTGAGGGTCAGGCTCGCACCGGCCACCTGCCCCATGTACTCCGCCGGGTGTGGCGGCCGTCCCCCGATCGGGACCGGCCCGCCTCCGAAAAAGTGCTGCCCCGTTGCCGTGAACACGCCGTCGGCGGACAGGGTCCAGCCCGAATCGATCGTGCCGGCACCACAGGGGTACTGCAGCGTGCCGCCGGCCTGGGTGAGCGTGAGGCTCGCTTCGGTGCCGCCCCAGGCCCCTTCCACGGGGGGGGCCGCGGGAGACCCGCAGGCGCATAGCAGGGTGAGGATGCTGGCGATGGGCGCGCGCAGATGCATGATCGACCTCCGCATCGGATACCCCTCGAGCCGCGCCACGGTCACGTGGTACGAGGGCCGGGCGCGGGCCCGGCGGCCCGACCGCCCTACCGGCTTGGCGCCATCGTGTGGCGGATCCAGGAGATGTGGTCCGAAACGCGCGTGAAGTGGTCCACGGCACCATAGGTGCCGGGGCCATTGGCGCCGTCGAAACCGGCTGAGCTGACGCCGGCGACGTACCACTGGCCCTCGGCCTCGATCAGCGCCGGTCCCCCGCTGTCGCCACGACCGGGCGCGCCCTCGAGCTCACCGGCCTCCGGCGGAGCGCGGAAGCGCAGCACCAGCCGCGAGCCGTCCAGCGACTCGACGCGACTGGTGGCACCCCGCACCTGACCGTCCCGGCGCCACGCGCCGCCGAGCCCGGTGCGCGTGTCGCCGTGCCCGACAATCACCACGGCCTGGCCGACCTCGTCTGCTCGCTCGTAGAGCGGCGTCGGTCGAATGTCGTCGACCGGCTCCGCCAGCTCGAGCAATCCGATGTCGTGCGGGCCCATCTCGATCCAGTCGGGGTGCGCGATCGCGCGGCGGATAGCGATCTCCCGGGTGCCGACGATGACGCGGTCCCGCTCCGGCGCGACACCGCGAGCCACGTGCGCAGCGGTGAGCACCCAGCGCGGCGCGATCAGCGTGCCGTCTCCGGCCTGGCCGACGCGCACCACCGCGGGGAAGCGCTCGCCCAGCGCACGGTACAGGCTGTCCGGCCGATCGTGACGGATGACGATCGGCCGCACCGCGGCGACGGCAGGCCGGGGTGGTGGCCACGGAGCCACCCAGCCAGCGAGGGCGAGTGCGAGACGGAGGACCATTACGGGGCTCCCGCCTCCTCGCGCGTCACAGCGGCCAATCCCGCAGCATGCGCTCGGTTTCCTCCGCGTGACCGGTCTCGTCGCGCACCATGTCCTCCAGCTGCACCACCAGACCCTTGTCGCCGAACGCATCCGCTTCCTGCGCACGCGCGGTGTAATCGGCGCCGGCCTGCCGCTCGGCGGCGAGGACGGCTTCGAGCATCTCGCGGTTGGTCCGCGCCGCAGGAACCGGACGTGGCGCGGTCACCGGCTCCCCGCCCAGCGCGACGATCTTGTTGGCCAGGAATTGCGCGTGCAGCTGCTCGTCCGCGACTTCCGCGAGAAAGAACTGGGACAGCTGCGGCCGGTACGGCCCGGTAGCCTTGGCCGCATAGGTGACGTATTGGATGATGGCGCCCAGCTCGCCAGCCAGATCGTGATTCAGATGGTCAATCAACGTCTTCTTATCCACGAGACCTCCCTGTCGGGCGTAATGCCTGCGACCCTACGGCGCCAGCTCGCCGGCCCCTTCAGTCTGGGATATGGAGACCAGCCCCTCGGCAGCGGCGCACACCACGCCGTGCTCGTCCAGCAGCTCGCAGCCGACGAACACCAGCGATCGGCCGGTCCGCAGGGGACGGCCGATGACCTCGAACCGGCTCCCCTCCACCGGCCTCATGTAGCGAATACCGAGCTGTGCCACGCCGGCGCGCGTCCCCATCACTTGCAGGTATCCCGTGAGGCCGGTGACGAGATCGAACACCGCCGCGATCGTGGGACCGTTGACGGCCGGGGTCCCCATGCCGCCACGGTGATGGTCCCGAACGGGATCGACCACCGCGCGCAGCTCGCGCCGGGAGACGATGGTGAGCCGCACGCCGAGATGCACGATCCCGGGGTGCGCGTTCCACTTGGCGGCGAGCTCCTCACGCAGCGGAGCGGCCAGCTCATCCTGGAGAGGCACGTCGCTGGTCGTCACCTCAGTCGCTCGTCATGATGAACAGCGGCGCCCGCTCGAAGCCGTAGATCGGCCGCAGCCGATCGGTGTGGTAGTACTTGGTGACGTCGACCACCTTGGCTCCCGCGGTGACGTTGCCGATGGCCACGCTGTCGTAGACGCCGTGGTGAATGCTCACCAGCCGGCCGTATTCCTTCCGCATTGCCAGATCGAGCGCGAGGTTCCCGAACGCCATCGGGACGATCGAGTCGAGCGCGTCCGGATCACCCGATCGCACCAGGTATCCGAGTCGCTGGTTCACCACGTCGATGCGACGCCCGTTGTTGTATTTCGGGGACAGCTCCTTGAGCGCCGCCCCGATCCGATCGCCGATCCCGCCGAGCTTGCGGTGCCCGTACATGTCGGCCTCGTCGCCTTCGAAGCTCATGCCGTCGTGCGTCGTGAGGCGCGCGCCTTCCGACACCAGCACGACCGCATAACGGCTGGGGTTGCGGTTGCGGTCGAGCGTGAGCAGCTCCGCCAGGAGCTCGATGTCGATCGGGTGCTCGGGGATCACACACCGATCCGCCGCCCCGGCCATCGTGGGCAGGAGCGCCGTGAAGCCCGCGTAGCGGCCGAACACTTCGATCACCAGGTAGCGCTCGTGCGATCCCGCCGACGTGCGCAGGCGATGGGTCAGCTCGATGGTGCGCGTCACGCAGGTACTGAAGCCAATGCAGTAGTCCGTGCCGTGCACGTCGTTGTCCATCGTCTTGGGGATGGCCACGACCGGGACACCTTCGTCGTGCAGCCGCTTGGCGTAGCTGAGCGTGTCGTCACCGCCGATGGGGATCAGCACGTCCACACCGAGATGCTCGAGATTGCGGAGCACCTCGGGAGTGATGTCGTTGACCGGCGCATCGTACCCGGTCACATGGGACGGCACCCGCTCCAGCGGCAGGTGGCTCGGTCGTACCCGCGACGTATGCAGAAAGG
>QKHC01000042.1 GCA_003251175.1 Gemmatimonadota bacterium | reverse complement strand
AACACGCGGGCTTCCGGGCTGGTGTACACCCAGGTGTCGCCACCCCCATCGTAGAGCACTGCGGAATAGGGAACGACCATGCGACCGGCAGCCCGCGGCGCCGTGCCTGCCAGCGACGTCACGCCGGGCCCGGCCTCGCCCATCGCCATGGTCTCGATCCCGAGCCGCTCGGCGGCGCGCGGGGAAAGCGTCACCTGATGGAGATTCGATCCCTCCACCGGCTCGACGACGACGGGACGGCCCTCGGCGGGCGCGCCGGACTCGGCGCTCCGCGAGCGGCGTGACGCCGCCACGAATGACACCGCGACCACGGCACCCATCAGCAGGACCCACATCAGGTCTCTCGCCTTCATCACCGACCTCCTCAGGGCGACGCCGCCGGCTCGGCCGGCGGCGTGTTGGCGTACACCGTCGTGCTGCGCTCGTAGGCCAGGCGCTCCATCTCCATGGCCTTGGCCCGCACCGCCGCCAGTCCGGCGGCGTCGAGCTGCTCGATGCGCGTCAGCTCCAACGTTTCCTTCGTCTTCTCGCCGGCACCGCGCCAGCCGACGCGGACGTTGCCCACGCCGCGCGCGAAGTACTTGAGCTGCTGCGCATCGGGCTCCGCCGCACTGGTCTCGGCGATCACCAGCACGTCGTCGTAGCAGCTCGCCGGAACGCACGTCTGCTGCCCCATCTGGTCCACCCGGCCGCGGTCGGTCCATCCCACCGCCGGCCCCCAGCCCTGCGCGTAGCTCGGGGTGCCGAGCTCGGGATTCGCCTGCATCGAAATCCCCGCCTGGGCAGCTTCGAGTCCGTGAATCCATGCCGGCGCGGCGACGAATTCTCCGCTTTCGTACTCCTCGGGGTACTCGCCCATGCGCCAGACCGTACCCGTCGTGTCCTGCGCAAAGAAGGCGAGCTCCGCTTCCACGAGCTCGCCATCCGAAAAGTCCAGATCCCATGTGATCACCGAGCGCACGCCCCCGATCACCTTGGTCAGATCGGTGACGTGGATCTCGACGCGGTGCGGCACGGCCGTGCCGTCGTCTTCGATCGTGGTGCCTTCGTAGACGAACCGGGTGCCCGGGACGAGCGGCATCCAGGGATTGTCGATTGTGGCGGAGCCGGCAAAGCTCCCGGCATCGAATACGGGCAGGTCGGGCGCTGCCGCCGTCGCCGCCGCCTGCTGATCCGGAGTGCCGCCGCATCCCGTCAGCAGCGTCACGCCGGCAACCACCACCACCAACGCCCTCACCGGATTGGATCTCATCGTATCTCGACTCTCCTGTCGCCGTTGGCCTGCCGACACACCCACACCCCTGCGCCGCTGCGCCACGGTGCATACGCAGCCACCGCCGCCGTCCGTGCGGCGATGACGCCTCCGTCCTGCATCGTGGCGCCCGGCGGCCTCGCCGGGGCCCGTGTCGCCGCCGACTCAGTCGGCGGGCACCTGCCCTGATCTATGCTGCGCCGACGGTCGGCACAGCCGGCCGTCGCGCGTAATCACCCAGTGATCGTGGGATGGTGACACCCTGCGTGACTCGCGCCGAATCGCATCGCGCGCGAGCGGACCTGCAACGTCCTGCCCCGGTTCCATAACGGCGTATCCCTGCCTTGCGCGACTGCCGTGCGGCACGGCTGATCCCTCCGGGGAGCGGGTAGGCCGGTGGTGATGCACGGCAACGGGCGCTGCAATGTGTGGGCCATCCATACGAGCGTCAACCACGGTGCGGCGGCCCTACACGTCCACCCCCTGGCGCCGGTGGCGACTACGATTCTGCGGGCTGTCGGTGTTGCGGGCGGGCCAACGATGAGACGGGGTTGTGGCGGCGCTGCACGAGCGCCAGACGCGTGTTGCGGAGCGACGACAGCCCGCTGTGGCGGTGGGCGCCCGGGTGCGCACGACCCACGGTCTGGTCACGGGCGCGTCACCCGCCCCGTGGCGGCGGTCACGCCGGCCGGTACACCCCCCAGGCCTCCCGCAGCACGTCGGCGATTTCTCCCACCGAGGCGCGTGCCCGCACCGCCGAGACGATCGATGGCATGAGGGGAGCCGTGCCTCGCGCCGCGTGCGACAGCGCAGCGAGGCTCCGTCGCACCGCCGCCGCCTCGCGGCGCGCGCGGGTCTCGGCGAGGCGTCGCCGCTGCAGCTCGGCCAGCATCGAGTAGTCCGGCTGATGCAGCTCCGGTGGGGACTCGGGGTTCGGGTACCGGTTCACCCCCACGACGACCCGCTGCTGTGCTTCCACGGCCCGCTGATGCGCGTAAGCGCTCCGCGCGATGGCCTCCTGATAGGCACCGCGCTCGATCGCCCGCGCCGCACCGCCGCCCCCGTCGATCTCCTCGATCAGCGTGCGGGCCTCGCGCTCGATACGGTCGGTGAGCGCCTCGAGGTACCAGCTCCCGCCGAAGGGGTCCGCGACGTCGGGGATGCCGGTTTCGTGCGCGAGGATCTGCTGGGTACGGAGCGCGAGGGTCGCGCTGGCCGCCGTCGGCAACGTCAGTGCCTCGTCGTAGCTGTTGGTGTGCAGGGACTGGGTTCCCCCGACCACTGCCGCGAGCGCCTGATAGGCCACGCGTACCACGTTGTTGAGCGGCTGCTGCGCCGTGAGCGTTGCGCCGCCGGTCTGCGTATGGAACCGCAAGCGACACGCCGCGTCGTCGGCCTGGAATCGCTGGTGCAGCAATCGCGCCCACAGGCGCCGCGCGGCGCGGAACTTGGCGACTTCCTCGAACAGATCGCTGTAGCCGGCAAAAAAGAACGACAGGCGCGGCGCGACCCGGTTGACGTCCAGTCCCGCCGCGACTGCTCGGCCCACGTACTCGAGTCCGTTCGCCAGCGTGAACGCGACCTCCTGCACCGCCGTCGCGCCGGCCTCGCGCATGTGATAGCCAGACACCGAGATCGGGTTGACGCTCAACCCGGTATCGGCGCAGTAGCGCAGGATGTCGGTGATCAGCCGCAGCGACGGCTCGGGCGGATAGATGTAGGTGCCCCGGGCCGCGTACTCCTTGAGAATGTCGTTCTGAATGGTGCCCTGCAGCTGCGCCGGCGCGACCCCCTGCTCTTCGCCCACCACGACGTACATCGCGAGCAGTATCCCGGCCGTCGCGTTGATCGTCATCGAGGTCGAGACACGGTCGAGCGGAATGCCGTGGAACAGGCGCTCGAGGTCATCCACCGTGTCGATCGCCACCCCCACGCGTCCCACCTCGCCCTCCGCCATCGGGTGATCGGAGTCGTAGCCCATCTGGGTGGGGAGATCGAACGCGACCGACAGTCCCGTCTGGCCCGCCGCCAGCAGGTGGCGGAACCGGGCGTTGGTCTCCTCAGCGGTGCCGAATCCGGCGTACTGCCGCATGGTCCACAGCCGGCCGCGGTACATCGTGGGGTGGATGCCGCGCGTGAATGGAAACGCGCCCGGCTCCGCGAGGTCCCGCTCGGGATCGCCGCCCCACTGCGCCGGTCCATACACCGCTCCGGCGTCCGTCCCTTGCGTCTGGTCCGTCCCGTCCGTCACGTCCGCCTCATCCGTCTCATTCCGCCGCCATCCGGGCCGTCGCGAACTCCACGTCCGACCGGCTTCCGATGACGAGCGGCGTGTGCTGATGCAGCTCCTGGGGCGCGATTTCGAGGATGCGGCGGCTGCCGTCGGTCGCCGCGCCGCCCGCCTGCTCCACGATGAACGCCAGCGGCGCGGCCTCGTAGAGCAGCCGGAGCTTGCCCTGCGGCACCTTGCGGTCGCCGGGATAGAGAAAGACCCCACCCGAAATGAGATTGCGATGGAAATCGGCGACCAGGGACCCGATGTAGCGGGCGGTCTTGCCCTTCATCGCGCCGTCGCCGTTCTTGAACGCTCCCACCACCCGCTGCGTCGCGGGCGTCCACTTGTTCCAGTTGCTCTCGTTGACGCTGTAGTACTTCCCCACTTCGGGAGTGCGGATGTGTGCGTGCGAGAGCAGGAACTCCCCGATCGTCGGATCGAGGGTGAAGCCGTGCACGCCGTTCCCCGTCGTGTAGACCAGCATGGTGCTCGACCCGTACAGGATGTAACCCGCGACCACCTGCCGCAGGCCCTCCTGGAGACAGTCGGCGAGCTTCCCCGGCGTACCCTCCGGCGAAACCCGCCGGTAGATCGAAAAAATGGTTCCGATCGACACGTTGACGTCGATGTTGCTCGAGCCGTCGAGTGGATCGTACAGCACGACGTATTTGCCGGCGGGCACGTTCGCCGGCACGGGAATCGGCGCCTCGTCCTCCTCGGAGGCCATGACGCAGATGCGCCCGGTGTGCTGCAGACTGTTGCGCACCGTCTCGTTGGCCACGAGGTCGAGCTTCTGCTGCAGGTCACCGGAGACGTTGACGGTCGTGGTGCCACCAAGGATATCGGTGAGGCCGGCGCGGCGCACGTTGCGCGCGATGATCTTGGCGGCGAGACAGATGTCATACAGCAGGTTGGACAGGTCGCCCGTCGCCTCCGGATGGAGGCGCTCCTGCTCCATGATGAATCGCTCAATCGTGATGACGGAAGTCGGTGTGTGCACGGGTACCGTCTGTGGTCAAGGTGATCGTTCCGGCGCGGTCGGTCCGCAGGACCGCAATCCCCGCGCGCGCCAGCCGGTCGAGGACGTCGGGCGCGGGGTGCCCGTACCGATTGCCGCGTCCCACGCTGATGATCGCGGTCGCAGGCTGCAGCTCCGCGAGCCACCGCGTCGACGTCGCCGAGCGAGAGCCGTGGTGGCCGATCTTGAGCACGTCCACCCGACCCACGCGACCGGCGAGGCGCGCTTCGACCGGCAGTCCGGCGTCGCCGGCGAACAGCAGCGTGACGACGCCATAGCGCACCCGCAACACCACCGAGTGCTCGTTAGCGTCCATCGGGATGCTGGCCCAGCGCGGGTCCGGGCTCAGCACCTCGAACACGACGCTGTCAACCACCAGCCGATCGCCCGAGCGGGCCGGCGTCCAGCGCGCGCCGCTGGCCTCGACCTCAGCCAGCCAGTCGAGGTACAGCGGCTTGCCCAGCGGCTCGCCCGGCTCCAGCACCAGGGCGGGGCGAAAGGTCTCCACCACCGCAGGCAGCCCACCCAGGTGATCCGCGTCGCCGTGGCTCGCGATCACCAGCGACACCCGCGCGACACCCCGACGCCGCAAGAACGGCACCACCACCCTCCGTCCGGCATCACCCCCCGCCCCACGCGGCCCGCCGTCGAGCACTACCCAGTGGCCATGAGGCGTCCGCAGCACAGCGGCGTCGCCCTGGCCCACATCGAGGAAATGTACGGCGAGCCCGGGGGGATCGTCGAGAGAAACCGTCCGCGCGACGAGCGCCCAGGACGCGACACAGGCGAGAAACGCGAGCCGTGCGGCGGACACCCACGCGCGGTGCCGCAGCAGGCCCACCCAGCCGAGCGCCGCCGCCAGAGCCGCCCACGTGAGTCCGCTGCGCCACCCCGTCGCCATCACCAGGTGCCCTCCCGGCACGGCCGCCGCCAGCCTGGCCACCTGATCAACCGCGGCGAGGGCGAGCCCCGCTCCCCCGGCCATCAGCGCCGCGACCGGGGGCACGATCCAGGACAGCAGCAGAGTCGCGAACAGCCCCGGGACCGCCACGGCTCCGAGGGGAATTGCCACCAGGTTGGCCGCGATGCCGACCGGCGCCACGGTTCCGAAGGCGTACGCGGTGATCGGCGCCGTGGCGAGCGTCGCGGCCGCCCCCGCCCCCAGGGCCCGCACCGCGCCCGGTCGCCGCGCCAGCGCGCGTCCCGCCCAGACCACCGCCCCCACTGCCGCCACCGACAGCCATGCGCCGACCGCACGCAGCGCCCAGGGGTCGAGCAGCAACAGCAGCAGCACGGTGAGACCGATGGCGCCGCGCGGTGCCACCGCCCGCTGGCGCATGCGGCCCACGCCGCCGACCGCAAGCATCAACGCGGCCCGTAGCGTCGCCGCAGGCGCCCCGAGCATCCAGACGTAGAGACCGATGATGGCAGCTGACACGCCGAAGCGCGTGCGGGCTCCGAGACCACACCACCGCAGCACCAGCGTGAGCCACGCGGCCAGAAAGCCCACGTGCAGGCCCGAAATCGCCAGCAGGTGCGCCAGTCCGGCCCGCGCGAAGCGCTCACGCACCTCGGGCGCGAGCTCGCTGCGACGTGCGAGGACCAGCGCATCCACCAGCGGCGCCCGCGATCCGAAGAGATCGCGAGCCCGCGCCGCGATCCGGCCGCGCCATGCGCCGCGACCGCGCGGGACCGGGTCGGCCAGTCTGACGTGTCGCGCCGCCAGCAGGCCACGCTCCACGCGCCCGAGCCACCGCCCCGCGACGATCCACTCGGAGCCCCCCGCGGCGGGGTGCCCCGCTGGCCAGCGGATCCGCAGTCGGCCGCCACAGGGGCCGCCCTGCACCGTGGCGTCCACCATGCCGCCCTCGGCGGCAGCGTTGTCGAACAGCCGTACGCGAGCCGCCCGCGTGATGCGCGCGCGCGTCCCGGCGGCCCCGCCGCCTGAGCCCGCCGCTTGCACGGTCCAGCGGCCGGCGCAGGTCCGCATCCGCTCCCCACGCGCCGCCGCGCCCCACAGCACTCCCGCGAGCACCGCGAGGGCGCAGGCCGCCGCCACCGGCGCACGCCGCAGCGTCGCAGCCGCACCGCCCGCCAGGCAAAGCGCGGGCGCGACGATCGGCCACCCCGCCAGGCCGGTCCACAGACCGGCAGCGAAGGCCGCGGCGATCCACAGAATAGGTGGCCGCACGCCCGTCAGGCTGACGGGCGCGGAGGCCTAGCGCGTCATCGGAAAAGCGCGGTGGGGTTCCTCAGGTCAGACGGACCGGTGCCGCCCCGCAGCGGGGAGCCATGGCCACGCGGCGGAATCCCTCGAGGAGGATCACCGACAGCCGGGCGCGCTCCTGGTCGGAGCCCAGTGCCAGCTCGGTGAGCACCTCGCCCTGGGGCGTCGAGACGTAGTGGGGAGTCAGCCGGTTGAGGGCGTAGACGAGCACATCGCCCCGACAGGTCGCGCATCCGCAGAAGCCGCGCAATCCGGGCCGGAGTGCCTCATACTCGCGCTGGACCACTTCGCGATTGACGTCCGTTACCCCACGACGGCGAGCTCCCGGGTCAGCGGCCAGGCCGTGAAGGTGGATCCCGTGGTTCCAGTCAACCGTACGCGCCGGTAGGTCCCGATCCACTCCTCTGGTCCTTCGAACACCGTCACCTTGTTGCTCCGTGTCCGCCCCTGCAGCAGCCCGCCACGCCGCGCGCGCCCCTCCACCAGCACCTCATGGGACGAGCCCACCAGTCCGACGTTGATGCGCCTGGCCACGCGCCGGACAGCGGCGATGAGCCGTTCCAGCCGGTCGCGCGCGACGTCGTCGGGCACCGCGTCGCGCAGCCGCAGCGACGGCGTCCCCTCACGCGGAGAGTAGCGGAAGGTGTACGCGTCGTCGAAGCCGACCGCCTCGACGAGCGACAGGGTATCGGCGAAATCGCGATCGGTCTCCCCCGGGAACCCCACGATGATGTCGGTCGTCAACGCGATCCCGGGCACCGCACGCCGCAACGCGGCGACCACGCCGAGGTAGGCGCCACGGTCGTAGCGGCGCAGCATCCGCTTCAGCACCGCCGAGGAGCCGCTCTGCACCGGCAGGTGGACATGTTCGCACACCGTCGGCGTCTCCGCCATCGCCGCCAGCACGCGCGTGCTGAAATCGTTGGGGTGCGGCGACGTGAAGCGCACGCGTCGCACGCCGGAAACGGTGCCGACTGCGCGCAGCAGGTCCGCGAAATCATGGACGCCGTCGTGATAGCTGTTGACGGTCTGCCCGAGGAGCGTGACTTCGGTAGTCCCCGCACTGGCGAGCGCCGCGACTTCGCGGACCACGTCCCCTAGCCGCCGGCTGCGCTCGGGCCCCCGCGTGGTGGGCACGATGCAGTAGGTGCAGCGGTAGTCGCAACCGCGCTGCACCGTCACGAACGCGCTGGGACCCGCCGCCCGCTCGGCCGGCACGTCCTCGTAGTGCTCCCACCCGCGCAGCGCCACGTCCGCCGCGCGCTCCCCGGCCCGGGCGCGCGCGATCAACTCGGCCAGCCCGCGGTAGCCATCCGGCCCGATCACCAGATCGACCTGCGGCACGCGCTCCAGCAGCCGCGGCCCGAGCCGCTGCGCCATGCACCCCACCACACCCAGCACGGTACCAGGACGTTTGTGCCGCTTGAGCTCTCCCATGCGCCCCAGGACGCGCTGCTCGGCATTGTCGCGGATGGCGCAGGTATTGACGAGCAGAACGTCCGCCTGCCCCGGGTCGTGCGTGGTCTCGTAGCCGTGCCGGCCGAGCGCACCGGTGATGAGCTCGGAGTCGGCCACGTTCATCTGGCAGCCGTAGGTTTCGAGGTAGAGCCGGGGCATCAGTCGACCGTGACGTCGAGCCGCTGGGGACCGTCCCAGCGATCGCTCCCAAGATAGACGGGCAGGTAGTCCTCCGTCAGCACCTCCACCCGCCCCCCCTGGCGACCGCAGACCACTCCGTCAGCCCTCCTGCCCCGCTGGGCGGCGCGGTACGCCGTCGCCTTCGCCGCCCCCAGCGCCCGCAGCTCCGCGGCGCGAGCCCGGGCCTCCGCTGCGGGCACCGATTCACCGAGGCGCGGGGCTGCCGTGCCAGGTCGCGCGCTGTAGGGAAATACGTGCAGGTAGGTGAAGGGCAACCGCTCGATGAGCGTCAGCGTGGCGCGGTGATCAGCCGATGTCTCCCCGGGGAACCCCACCATCACGTCCGCACCGAGCCCCAACGCGGGCAGGCGCTGGGCGAGTCGCTCCACGCGCGCCGCGTAGCGGGCTGCCGTGTACCAGTGCCGTCCCATGCGTCGCAGGACGCGATCCGACCCCGATTGGAGCGGCGCGTGAATGTGCGCCGCGAGGTGGCGTGGCGCCTCGACCAGCAGCCGCTCGATGCGCTCGTCGATCTCGGTCGCTTCGATGGACGAGAGGCGGAACCGGACCGCCGGGACGGCGGCGACGAGCGTCTCCAGCAGCTGACCCAGACTGCGTGGTGGGTGGTGAGTGGTTCGCTCCGGCGAGCGCGGCCCTCGACGCTCCGGCTCCCGGCTCCCGGCTCCCGTCTCCCCCCCGTACGTCCCGATGTGCACGCCAGTCAGCACGATCTCCGCATGATGTCGAGCGAGCATCCGGGCCTCGGCCACGAGCTCCGGGATGGGGCGGGAGCGGTTGGCCCCCCGCGCCAGTGTCGTCGCGCAAAACGTGCAGTGCTCGTCGCAACCGTCCTGGATCTTGAGCCACGCCCGGGCATTTGCGCTGAACCGCCGCAGCCCGGGCAGCCCGCCGCGCGGTGCGATTCCGACGGCGCGGAGCACCGCCGGGACGTCGGCTCCACCGACGACCGCCCGCACACCGGGGACGCCTGCGATCGTCCCATCGTCCACGGCGGCGGCGCAGCCCATGACCACGGTCTCCACGTGCGCCCGGTCGAGCCGGCGCAGGAAGCTCCGCAGCTTCGCCTCACCGGTGGCGGTCACCGTGCACGAATTGACGACGGCGACGTCCGCCGCCAACGCGTCGTCCACGATAGCCGCACCGTGGTCGGCGAACGCCTGGCGGAGGACCTCGGTGTCGTACTGGTTGGCCTTGCAGCCGAAGGTGTGGAAGTAGACCTGCAACATCAGGGCTGAACGACCAGACCGATGTGCAGGGTCCACAACCGCTCGTCGAGTCCCGCTGCCGAGCGCCACAGCCGCTCGAGGGCGAACTCGAACCGCGCTCGCCCCTGACCGAAGCGGCGGGCGAGGCCCGCGGTCACGCCGAATTCCGTCGGTGCGTCGGGTCCGGGACCGAACGCCAGCTGATCGCGCCGTACGCCGAGACGCACGGGGAAGGTGGGGCTTCCGGCTTCGGCGCCAACGGCCAGTCCCAGCGCGTCGTGCCCGCCGGGCGCCACGCTCCACCCCGCGTAACGGACCGACGCGGCCACGCGCAGAATCCCGCGGGGGCGCCATTCGACCGCAGCCCCGTACTGGGTCGGCAGTGGCGTGGCGTTGACCGTCTCGCCACGCGCCTTGGTGTGCAGCGTGCCATCGCTGCGAAACCAGCCCGCCACCCGCACCCGCGGCGTCACGGTGATCAGCGTCGACAGCGAGACCCCCAGCCCGGTGTACTCGACGTTCTGGAGCTCGAAGGTGTTGCGGTAGGTGAGCGAATCATCCCAGTGACGCCTGACCTCCTCCTGGGTCGAGCCGGTCAGCAGGTGCAGGGCGCCGCCGATCGCGACGCGAGCCGCGGGCCGACCCGCCACGGCCAGGCGCAGGTCGGCCACGTTTCCGTCACTCTTGTGCTCGTCGGAATACAGCTGGTAGGTCCCGCGCAGCAGTGCCGAGTCGCGCTGCGTGACGACGTAGCTGCGCTCGAGGAACGTGGCGAAGCCGGTGCCGGCGCTGAACCGCCACGGCGTCCGGCCAGCCGCGATGAGCACGGGGAAGCGGGAGTCCTTGAGACGATACGACTCCCCATCCGTGAACTCCACCTGGCGGCGTGTGATCTGGGTCTGTGCCGCGAACACGCCACGCGGCAGGTCGGCCAGCGCCGCTTCCGCGAGCGGCGAGAGGGCGTCGAACAGCGTGAACGCTCCTCCGGTGCCGCGCGCGCGCACGCTCTCCTGGCGCGCCGGCGTGCCGAGCGAGTTCACGCCGAGCTGGGAGTCCTGGGCCGCCAGCCGCCCCGCGCCGATGATCAGCGCACCGATCACGATGAGTCCCACCGAGCGTGCACTCACGGCTCACCAAAGGGAAAGCGCGGGATGTAGGTCACGTGGAGCGCCGGCCGCAGCGCCGCCGTGCGCGACGGCGCGAACCGCACCTCGCCGACGCCGCCCCCTTCCGGATCAGCCCGCAGCATCAAAGCGGTCGGCGCGAGGGTGTCATTCTGCCAGCGGCGCACCAGGTCGGTGACGTCGATGCGGACGGTGTCCAGCGCTCCGGGGTGTACCACGGACGCCCCGAAATACGACTGATCGCCGATGAACGCCGGACCGGCGAGCGGCGACTTGGCACCCAGATCGGTGACGACCCGCTGCGCGATCACCTGGAACGAGTCGGCCGGCGTGCCGAGCGCAGCTACCTCCGGCACGAGGACCAGTGTCGCCCGCACGATCTGCGTCGAGTCGAACAGCGCCGAAGGACGTGCAAAACGCAGCAGGCTGCGCGCCGACGGCGCGCCGCCCACCGCCAGGGTCGAGTCCAGGGCCGGCACCGGACGATCGAACACGTAGCTGTCGAACTCGGCCCCGCCCCCGATCCCGCGTGCCACAGTGTCGGCGCCGAGCGAATCGACCCGAGCGAACCACGTCATCACCAGCCCCCGGTCCCCGGCCCCGATCCGCGCGCTCGCCGCCCCCGAGCCGGCGAGGGTATCAGAACGCGCTCCGATCGCGAGCCCGATGCGCCCGGAGTCCGCCTCCGTCCAGCCGACATCGGCCGAATCGAGCGAGAGCAGCAGGGTGACCACGCCACTCGTGTCGACGGCCACGCTGTCGCCCGTGATGGTATCCCGCTGACCCGCGAGGGCGATGAGGCTGTCGACATGAATCACGCGGATCGCGGGAGCCGCGAAATCCGGCGCCAGGTCGGCGTACGTCGTGGCCGAGTCGACCGTTCGCGGGATGCGGTGCAGCACGAGCATCAGGTCCCGCACACTCGTGTCCCGGGTGAGCAGCACCAGCTGGAGTCGCAGCGAGTCCACGCCGACCACGGCCCCGGTGGCCGTGTCCACACCGAGCCGCACCCGGGACGGCAGCGCGGTGGTGCGCAGCACGGGCCGGCTGTCGAGCTCCCCGGGCAGAAAGGTCGCGGGGATCACCGTGGCGTCGTACGGCTGGACATAGCCCCGGAACGCGCTGTCGCCGCTCACCTCGTCACGCAGCACCGAGTCCACCGCGCTGATCTGACCGGGCGGACAGTACTCGGGGCAGACCCCCGGTGTCGTGAGGTCTTCGACGCAGGCGGCGCACGCCAGCGCGAGTCCCAGCGACAGCAGGCGATGACTCATCGGTCCAGCGCCTCCCGGGTGAAGGCGTCCGGCAGCAGGTCGCGCAGCAGCCAACGGCGCTCACTCGCGGGCCCGACGGCCACGACCTCGACGTCGAGGCCGAGCTCGGCGAGCAGCTGGCGACAGGCGCCGCACGGCGCCGCCGCCGGATCGACTTCGGTGGTCACGACGACGCGCCGCAGCTGCCGCGCGCCCGCCGCCACGGCCGCCCCGAGCGCCATGCGCTCGGCGCAGATCGTGAGCCCGTACGACGCGCTCTCGACGTTGCACCCCGCGAACACGCGGCCGGTGCCGTCTTCCACCGCGGCGCCGACGCGAAACTGCGAATACGGCGCGTAGGCGTTGGCCATCGCAGCCCGCGCCGCCGCCACCAGCGCATCCGGCGCCGTCACGCCAAGAGCTCCCCGAGGAACGACGTGCCGCTGGCGAGCGGCCCGACGCCGAACGCCTCCGCCACCGTCGCTCCGATGTCGGCGAACGTCCCCCGCTCTCCCAGAGCCACGGGACGGACCTGGGGCCCGAAGCACAGGACGGGGACCGCTTCGCGAGCGTGATCGGTCGATGCCGTCGTCGGATCGTTGCCGTGGTCGGCTGTCAGAATGATCACATCCTCCGTTCGGGCCCGCGCCTCGAGGCGCGGCATCCACGCATCGAGCTGGCGCAGCCCCTCGATGTACCCGCCCACGTCGTTGCGGTGCCCCCAGGTCTGGTCGAACTCTACGACGTTCGCGAAGACCAGCCCGCGGTCCAGCTGATCCAGAGCCGCCTCGATCAGCCGAAAGGCGTCCGCGTTGGTCGGCGTGTGTTCCGCCACGATGCTCCGACCCGCGAACAAATCGTCGACCTTGCCGACCCCCACGCGAGGGACGTCAGCGCGAGCCAGGACGTCGAGCAACGTATCGCCGGGCGGCGGCAGGGAAAAATCCCTGCGCCGCGGGGTACGGCGGTAGTCCCCCGGTGGCCCCGCAAACGGCCGCGCGATCACCCGACTCACCGCATGCACGCCGGCGCAGAGCTCCCGCGCCACGCGGCACGCCGCGTACAGCTCATCGAGCGGCACGGTCGCCTCATGCGCCGCGACCTGAAACACCGAATCGGCCGACGTGTACACGATCCAGTCGCCCGACCGCTGGTGTGCCTCGCCAAGCTCGTCGATGATCACCGTCCCCGAGGCCGCCCGGTTGCCGAGCACCCCGCGTCCCGTCCGGCTGGCGAATGCGGCCAGCAGCGCCTCGGGAAACCCGTCCGGATAGGTCGGGAACGGCCGCTCCAGCAGCACCCCGCAGAGCTCCCAATGACCGGTCGTCGAGTCTTTCCCCGGCGAGCGCGGCAGCGCCACGCCGTGGGCCGCCATCGCCACCGCGGTCGAGAGACCCGCCACCGGCCGGCAGCGACCCAGACCCAGTCGCTCGAGGTGCGGCAGGTGCAGCCCGCCAGCCGCGCGCGCCACGTTGCCCAGCGTATTGCTCCCCGCATCACCATACGCCGCGGTATCGGGCGCCGGGCCGATCCCGACGCCATCGAGCACGATGAGCGCCACGCGCCTCACGTGAAGATCCGCGGCGGCCGGCTCCCGAGCGATGTCAGCACGGCGTGCTGGAGATCGCCGCTCCAGGCGGCGAATTGCTCCAGCGTGATGCGCTCGCCGCCGTCCTCACCGAGGAGCGTCGCCACGTCCCCAACCTGGACCGGCGTTTCACCGACGTCGACCATCGTGAAGTCCATTGTAACGACGCCGGCGATCGGGCAGCGCACGCCGTTGAGCAGCACGTAGGCCCCCGCGCCGAGCCCGAGCTGCCGCCGCGGTCCGTCGGCATAACCCATGGCCAGGGTGGCGATGGTCGTGTCACGGGGCGCGGTCCAGCGCGCCCCGTAGCTCACCGAGTCTCCCCGTCGCAGCCTTCGCACACTCACGACGCGCGCGCGCAGTCGCACGACCGACTGGCCCTCGGGCAGGCCCGCACCCGGTCGGCCGCCGTAGAGGAAGATCCCGGGCCGCACGAGATCGAGGGCGAAGCGACGGTCGCGCAGGGCAGCCGCACTGTTGGCGATATGGAGCAGCGCGGGCCGGCGCGGCAGCCGTGCAACGGCCTCCTGGAAGCGGGCCAGCTGCCCACCGGCGGTGTCGTTCGCGACGTCGGCCGAGTGACATTGCGTGAACGCCCCCTCCAGTGGCGACGCGCCGAGCGCGTCGCGCAGCTCGTCAACCGCATCCCAGCGGACGCCCGACCGCCCCATCCCCGTATCGATCTCCAGATGGAACGGCCCGCGTGATCCCCAGGTCCTAACCATCGCCGGGGTGTCGAGCACGGGACGGAGATCGAGGCGCTGCAGCGTGGCGAGATCGTCGGGACGGGCTGGTGTCAGCACCACCAGCGGGCGGGCGATACCCGCCGCGCGCAGCTCGGCCGCCTCCTCGATCGTGGCCACGGCGTAGCCCCACGGGGCGACGGCCTCCAGAGCCCCCGAAACGCCAACGGCTCCCAACCCGTAGGCATTCGCCTTCACCACCGGGAGGAGCCGCGCGCCCGTGCGGCGCGCCACCGTGCGGGCGTTCTCGAGGACGGCAGCCACACTGACCTCGATCCACGCGCGGTGGTCGGGCCCGCTCATTGACACGCTCACAGGCGCGGGTATGATACCCGCCCCGGAGGCTAAATGCAAGGAGATTCAGCGCTTGGACGCGCGCTCGGGCTGGTGCGTGATCTCAGAAGGCGCTGTCCATGGGACGCTGCCCAGACGCCGCAGACGCTGCGGCCCTACCTCGTCGAGGAAGCGCTCGAGCTCGACCAGGCGATCCGCCACGACGATCCGGCGGGCGTGCGGGAGGAGCTGGGTGACCTGCTGCTCAACGTCGCGTTCCAGGTCGTGATCGCCGAGGAGCGCGAACAGTTCACCGCCGAGGACGTGGTGCGCGAGCTCGAGCAGAAGATGTGGCGCCGGCATCCGCACCTCTTCGGGCTGGGCGACAAGCCAGCGACCTGGGAGCACGGGAAGGCCGGAACCCGGGCGCCGGATGCCGGGAAGGGCTCGCGCACGCCCGTCGGGAGCCGGTCTGCCCTGGCAGGATTGCCGCCCTCGCTGCCGCCGCTGCTCATGGCCTATCGCCTTCAGGAACGAGCGGCGGGCATGGGCTTCGATTGGCCCGATGCGGCCGGTCCCATGGAGAAAACGAAGGAAGAGATTGGCGAGCTGGAGCGGGAGCTGGCAATGGGGCGTCCCGCTCCCGGCTCACCACTCCCCGCTGCCGTGGTGGACGAGATCGGTGATCTGCTCTTCAGCGTCGTGAACCTCGCTCGCAAGCTTGGCGTCGAGCCCGGGCAGGCGCTCGAGCGCGCCAACGACACGTTCGCGCGCCGCTTCACCGCGGTGGAGCA
>QKHC01000140.1 GCA_003251175.1 Gemmatimonadota bacterium | reverse complement strand
GCGTAGGCCAGCCGGGTACGGGCGGTGGCGCGGGGCCCGCGTTCGACCTCGGGTCGGATGCGCCGCGCCAGTGCGGCCGAAAGCAGGCCGCCGATGAGAATCCCTGCGACCTCGACGACGAACCAGTCGTGCAGCGGACTGCGCGAGCCGTCGCCGAGGTACGCTGCGAAGTACGGGTTGTCGCGCGCGTGCGCCGGGGCGACGGCGTCGGTGGTGGCGGCGGCCACCGACGCGGCGGCGCCGGACACGCCGATGCCGTGGCCCACCAGGACGAAGGTCGCCAGCAGCACCAGCCCCAGCCCGACGCCCGCCACGTAGGGATTGCTGTAGGGGCGCGGCGCGCTCATGGCAGTGATCGTTCGACCGGGTATTGCGTCAGGCGGTCCCACTCGGTGTAGGATCCGTCGTAGAGGCGTGCCTCGCGTCCCGTGAGGCGTGCCGCAAACCACACCGCGGTGGCCTGCTGGCCGATGTGGCAATAGGTCACCACGCGGCGGTCCGGCGTGGCGCCGGCCGCGAGGAACAACGCATCGAGCTCCGCCGGCGGCAGGAAGCGCAGCGAGGAGTCCGCCACGGCGGTGAACGGAAGGCTGCGCGCGCCGGCGATGTGGCCGGGCCGGGTGTAGTTGGTGTCCTCGCCCGTGTAGAAGCGCGGATTGCGCGCGTCGATGATGGCGACCGCGGGGTCGGTGCGATGCTCGGCGACCCACGACGCCGTTACCACGACGTCGTCCCGCGGCCGGATGGTGACGTGCCCGGGGGCGCGCGCCGCCGGCACCTCGGCCGTGACCGGGTGCCCGGCCCCGCGCCAGGCGGCCAGGCCGCCATCCAGAATCGAGACGCGATCGCCGAGCCCCGCCCACACGAGCGTCAGGTAGATGCGGGTCGTCGGGGTCACCCAGTTGCTGCCCCAGTACAGCACGATGCGTGAGTCGTCCGACACGCCCCGTGCCTCGAGCACCGAGTCGAGCGCCGCCGGCGCGGGGAGCTCGAGGGGCAGCACGGTGTCGCGCGGTGCCGACACGGTGCGCAGCTCGAGGAACTGGGCGCCGGTAATGTGTGCGGTGTCGTAGTCGGCGCGTGTGCCGACCTGAAACAGAATCAGCTGCGGGTCGGTCAGCCGCTCGGCGAGCCAGGCCGGCGTGACGAGCATCGTATCGCGCGGGACGGTCAGGGTGAGGGCGGCGAGCAACGTCGCGATCATCGTGGCGCTCCTCCGGGGGCGGGCCCCGTGGCGATGGGCAGGTCGGCGCGCCGGCTCCAATCGGCCCACGAGCCGTGGTACACCCGCGCGCGGTAACCCAGGTAGCGCGCGACGAAATAGAGATGGCTGGCGCGCATCCCGACGGTGCAGTAGAGCACCAGCTCGGTACCGGGCTCCGCCCCGGCGGCCTGGAACAATTCGGACAGGCGTTCGGGGGGGACGAGCGGCGTCGCGATCCCGGAGTCCGCCGCGGCGGGTCGCGTGAAGGTGGTGAGCCAGTCGAGGTGCCGCGCGCCCGGGATGTGGCCGGTGCGCGGCAGGTCCTCCGGCGCGGTGCCGGCGTACTCGGCGGCGGACCGCGCGTCGATGAGCACGACGCGACGACTGTCGAGCCGGTCGCGGATCCAGTCGGCGCTGGCGAGCAGATCCGCCTGCGGCCGCTGCCCGATCCGGCCCGGCGGGCGGGCCGCCGCTGCGCCGGTCGCCACGGGACGTCCCTCCGCGCGCCATCGCGGCAGGCCGCCGTCCAGGATCGCCACGCGGTCCTCGAGGCCCGCGTACTCGAGGGCCCAGAACACGGGGCCGATGTGCCACTGGTCGCCATACAGGATCACGCGCGAGCCGGTGCCGACCCCCAACGACTGGAGGCGCTCCCGCACTCGGTCCCCGGACGGTAGATCGCGGTTGCCCAGGGTCAGTGACATCTCGTCGACCGGACGGGCGCCGGGGATGTGGCCCTCGGCGAAGCCCTCGCTGCCGACCTGCAGGACCACGAGCTCCGGATCTCCGGCGTGCGCCGCCAGCCAGGCGGGTGTGACGAGCAGGTGGTCGCGCCGAGCCGGGCGGTCGAGGCCCCGCGGGCCGCACTGGGCGGCGGTGCCGGGGACGGCCCCGACCAGCAGGGCGAGGCCGGCGACGGTGAGTCTCACGGATCGTTCCATATCCGGACCCCTACGTGTGCGGGATGCGGGGAGTTCCGCCGCGCGCCGCGCGGCGTGGTTTGAGGTGAGATGCCGGCGTTGTCGGTGGGGTTGTGGTCGCGGCAGGCGCGGGCCCGTCCTATGCCGTCACCTCGTGGCCAGGGCCCGCGCCGCGCGGGACACGGATCTCGTCCACCAGCGCCTGCACCAGGGCGGGAGGCGGTGGGGTGAGCGCTGCTATCCCGACGGCGATGGCGACGTTGATCAGCATCCCGATCGCCCCGATTCCCTCGGGGGAGATGCCGAGCCACCAGTGGGCCGCGGTGTTCAGCTCGGGGTGCAGCATCTTGAAGTAGATGATGTAGGCGGCGGTGAAGCCGATACCGGCCACCATGCCGCTGACCGCGCCGTACACGTTCATCCGCTTGCTGAAGATCCCCAGGATGATCGCCGGGAAGAACGACGCCGCCGCCAGTCCGAAGGCGAGCGCGACGACTTCGGCGACGAATCCGGGCGGGTGGATTCCGAAGTATCCCGCGATGATCACGGCGAAGCCCGCCGCCACGCGCGCGATCAGCAGCTCGCGGTGCTCGGTGATCGACGGCGCGAGCGTCTTCTTCAGCAGGTCGTGCGCCACCGACGTCGAAATCACGAGCAGCAGGCCCGCGGCGGTGGACAGCGCTGCGGCGAGCCCTCCGGCCGCGACGAGTCCGACGACCCACGCGGGGAGCCGTGCGATTTCCGGGTTCGCCAGGACCATGATGTCGCGATCGATGGTGAGCTCGTTCGGCGTGCTCGCGGCCGGTCCCGTGTACTGGATGCGGCCGTCCCCGTTCTTGTCGTCGAAGGTGATCAGGCCGGTCGCCTCCCAGTTGGTGAACCATGCCGGGACGTCCGCGTAGGGCGTGTCGGAGACGGTGGTGAGCAGGTTGGTGCGCGCGAACGCCGCCACGGCGGGAGCGGTGGTGTAGAGCAGGGCGATGAACAGCAGTGCCCATCCCGCCGAGCTGCGCGCCTGCTTGACCTTGCGGACGGTGTAGAACCGAACGATCACGTGCGGGAGACCGGCGGTGCCGACCATGAGCGCGGCCGTGATCGCGAGCACGTCGAGCGTGCCCTTGCGTCCGGCGGTGTAGGCGCCGAATCCCAGCTCGGTGGTGAGGCCATCGAGGCGGTCGAGCAGGAAGGTGCCCGACCCGTCCGCCAGCGTGGACCCGAAGCCGATCTGCGGGACGGGGATGCCGGTGAGCAGCAGCGAGATGAAGATGGCGGGGACGAGATAGGCGAAGATCAACACGCAGTACTGCGCCACCTGGGTGTAGGTGATCCCCTTCATGCCGCCGAGCACGGCGTAGAAGAACACGATCCCCATCCCGATCACCACGCCCGTTTCGATCCCCACACCGAGAAAGCGCGAGAAGACGATGCCGACGCCGCGCATCTGGCCCGCGACGTAGGTGAACGACACGAAGATGGCGCAGACGACGGCCACGACGCGCGCGGTACGCGAGTAGTAGCGGTCGCCGACGAAATCCGGGACGGTGTACTTGCCGAACTTGCGCAGGTAGGGTGCGAGCAGCAGCGCGAGCAGCACATAGCCGCCGGTCCAGCCCATGAGAAACACCGAGCCGTCACGGCCCATGAAGGCGATCAGCCCGGCCATCGAGATGAACGACGCTGCGCTCATCCAGTCGGCGGCGGTCGCCATGCCGTTGATCACCGGCCGCACCCGCGCCGCGGCGACGTAGAACTCGCCGGTGGAGCGCGCCCGCGACCACAGGGCGACGCCGATGTAGAGCGCGAACGACAGCGCCACCATCACGAAGGTCCAGGCGGCGACGTTCATCGCCCGTCTTCCTCTTCGTCCACGTCGTGCGCGCGGTCGAGGCGATTCATGAGGCGGACGTACACGAAGATCAGCATTACGAAGACGTAGATCGATCCCTGCTGCGCGAACCAGAAGCCCAGCTGGAAACCGCCCAGACGGATGCGGTTGAGCTGCTCGACGAACAGGATCCCGGCGCCGAACGACACCGCGAACCAGATGGCGAGCAGCACGGCGACGTAGGTGAGGTTCCGCTTCCAGTAGGCGCTGATGCTCCGGGGCTCGGGCATGGGGGCTCGCGGGGTGTGAGGTCACGGTACGGGGGCGTGGCAGATGTAACGCGCGGGAGTCCCGTGGACAAGGCGAGTCGACACCGGCCGGATGTCGGATCGGGTTGCCATTCTCGTCCTCCCCCGCGACGTTCCCGTTTCGGGTTAGCAGCCGGTCTGTCGCTCACCGTGGGAGGGTATTCCGGTGTCAGACGTGATATCGATCCGTGTCTCGCTCGCCACCGTCCTTGTCGCCGCGCTCCTCGGCGGGCCGGCGCCGGCGTTCCCGCAGCAGGGCGCCGTCACGGATGTCGGCAACCCCAACGACAGCGTCGCCGCCCGCGCGTTCCGCAAGCCGGGGTTCTCGCCCTACGCGGGCCGCCACTATCCCACCCGGGTGTTCTGGGGTGACTCGCACGTCCACACGGGCTGGTCGGCCGACGCCGGTGCCTTCGGCGCGACCCTCGGCCCGGAGGACGCCGTGCGCTTCGCGCGCGGCGAGGAGCTCACCTCCTCCACCGGACTGCCGGTGCGGCTTTCCCGGCCGCTCGATTGGCTGGTGGTGAGCGACCACTCAGACGCCATGGGTGTGATCCAGGAGCTGAGCGACGCCAACCCAATGCTGCTGGCCGATACGACGGCACGGCGCTGGAGCGACATGATTCGGGCCGGTGGCGAGCAGGGGGTGAAGGCCGCCCTGGAGATGATCGTCGCGCAGTCGAACAACCGCATCCCGGCGGTCCTCAAGGATCCGAAGCTGGCCGAGACCATCTGGCAGCGGAACACGGCCATCATGGAGCGCTACAACGAGCCGGGGCGATTCACCGCATTCATCGGCTACGAATGGACCAGCAACGCCGGTGGTGGCAACAACCTTCACCGCAACGTGATCTATCGGGACGGCAAGGACCGCGCCGACCAGGTAATCCCCTTCACGACGTTCGACAGTGAGGATCCGGCCGACCTGTGGGCGTGGATGCAGGCCTACGAGGAGCGGACCGGTGGTTCACTCCTCGCGATCCCGCACAACGGCAACCTGTCCAACGGCCGGATGTTCGCGCTGCTCGATTTCGCCGGCAATCCGCTCACACGCGCCTACGCCGAGACCCGCGCGCGCTGGGAGCCGCTGTACGAGGTCACGCAAATCAAGGGCGATGGGGAGGCGCACCCCGCGCTCTCGCCGACGGACGAATTCGCCGACTACGAGACCTGGGACAAGGGCAATCTGATCCTGGCGCCGAAGCAGCCGGGGATGCTGCAATACGAGTACGCGCGGTCCGCGCTGCAGCTGGGACTGCAGCTCGAGCGCCAGCTGGGCACCAATCCCTTCAAATTCGGGATGGTCGGCTCGACCGATACCCACACGGGGCTGAGCACGGCCGAGGAGGAGAACTTCTTCGGCAAGCACAGCGGCGTGGAGCCCAGTCCCCACCGCGCCGAGCACGTGGTGATCGCCGGGCCGCAGGGACGAGTCATGGGATGGGAGATGGCGGCATCCGGGTATGCCGGGGTCTGGGCCACCGAGAATACCCGGGCGGCGTTGTGGGATGCGATGAAGCGCAAGGAAGTGTACGCGACCACCGGCCCGCGCATGATCGTGCGGTTCTTCGGCGGCTGGGACTTCACGGCCGCAGACGCCCGCAGCCGCATCCCGGCGGAGGCGGGCTATGCGCGCGGCGTACCCATGGGCGGCGACTTGCGCCGTGCGCCGGCCGGCAAGGCACCGACCTTTCTCGTCGCCGCGCTGAAGGATCCCATCGGGGCCAACCTCGATCGTATTCAGATCGTGAAGGGCTGGCTCGACGCCCGGGGGCGGGTGCAGGAAAAGGTGTACGACGTGGTGTGGTCCGACCAGCGGCAGCCGGACGCCCAAACAGGCCGGCTCCCGCCCGTGGGCAACACCGTGGACGTGGCCACGGCGACGTGGACCAACACCATCGGCGACCCGGAGCTGATCACCGTGTGGCGGGACCCCGACTTCGATCCCAAGCTGCGCGCGTTCTACTATGCCCGGGTCATCGAGATTCCGACGCCACGGTGGACGGCGTACGAGGCAGTGCGATTCGGCGTGACGATGCCACCCGAGGTCCCCATGGTGACGCAGGAGCGCGCGTACACCTCACCGATCTGGTACACGCCGTAGCCTGGGCCGCGACGCCGGTCGAGCAGCATTCCGTTCGCGGTGGAAGCCCACCGCGACGGGGCGTGGCCTCCCGAAACGAGCACGGCGCCCGCCGAGTCCGCGGGCGCCGTGCCGTTCCGGGGCCGCTGCGGACGCCCCCTTCTTTCACCATCGCTTCATGTCCGGTTCATTTGGCCCTGGAGAAAGTACCCGAGCGCAACACCATGGCTGATGACCACTGCTTCGCGAGGTTGACCGATGCGTCGCACACAGATCGTTGTCGCGGTCGCGGGTGTGCTGTCCGCCGCGACGTTCGCCGGTGGCGGGCACTCCGCCGAGGCGCAGCTCTCGGGCCACAATTTTCGCGGGGACTTCGGGCTCCAGTCAGCAACGCAACCGGATCCCCGTTTCTACTTTTCGCCCTTCTACGCCCACTACACCACCAGCACGATTCGCAATCGTGACGGCGACAAGCTCAACACCAGCGGCAGCGTGAGCGTCGACGTCATCACGCCGCTCGCCTGGTACGTCACGACGCTCAAGGTGTTCGGTGCGAACTACAGCGTCATGGCGGCACTGCCGCTGCAGGGCAACGCGCTGCAGGCGCCGCTGCTCGACAGTCTCAAGATCGAGAACAAGCTGGCGGTGGGTGACCTCTACGTGCAACCGATCAACCTGGGCTGGCACCTGGCGCGTGCGGACGTGATGGCGGGTGCCGGCGTATACATGCCAACGGGGAAGTATGCGGCGGGCGCGTCGGACAACAGCGGGATGGGCATGTGGTCCTACGAGGTGTTCGGTGGCGCGACGCTCTTCTTTGATCGGAACAAGACGTGGAGTGTGGCCGCGCTGGGGTTCTTCGAGATGCACAGCAAAAAGAAGGACACGGATCTCAAGCCGGGCAACATCCTCACGGTCGAGGGCGGACTGGGCAAGGCATTCTGGGGTGGTGCCGGAATGGTCGGCGCGGCGTATTTTGCGCAGTGGAAGCTCAGCGAGGATGAGCTGGGGGCGTTGCCGAATCCATTCGGCAAGGCGAGGACTTACGGTATCGGTCCGGAGCTGCAGCTGCCGATCCCCGTCAGGCAGAAGCTCGTCGCCATGGTTCGCGCGCGGTATCTGTGGGACGTCGGCAGCCGCAGCGCGTACGAGGGGAACACCTTCGTGGCGATGCTCACGGTGCCCATTCCCGGAATCGCGATCGAGTAGCAGGAGGATTGGGGTATGTCACGGAGTAGCACCTCGGCGCCCGCCATGCTGGCCATCGCAATCCTGACCGTGCCCGTATGCCTCGCCGCCCAGCAGTCCGCCGACGAGCTGGCCCAGCAGGCCGCCAATCCGATCGCGGACCTGATGAGCATTCCGTTCCAGAACAACGTCGACTTCGGGCTGGGTCCGTACGACCGCACCCGCAACGTGCTCAACATCCAGCCGGTGGTGCCACTGGCCGGCGGGCGGCTCATCACCCGCACGATCTTCCCGTTTCTGTGGTTGCCCGATGTATCCGCGGAGAGCGGATCGTTCTCCTCGGGCCTGGGCGATGTGCTGTTCACGGCGTTCTACGTGCCGCCGAGCGGGTCGGTCACCTGGGGGATCGGTCCCGTGCTCGAGCTTCCCACGGGCGGTGCGAGCCGCGGGGCCCAGAAGTGGAGCGTTGGCCCGTCCGGTGTCGCCCTGGTGCAGCGTGGTCCGTGGACACTTGGTATCCTGGCCAACGCCGTCTGGTCGGTGGCCGGCGAGTCCGCGCGCTCAGACGTCAGCAAGGGCGTGCTGCAGTACTTCATCGTGTATCAGCTGGGCAACGGCTGGTACGTGAACAGTGCGCCGATCATTTCCGTGGACTGGAAGGCAAGTGCGGGGCAGCAGTGGGTGGTTCCGGTCGGGGCGGGGGGCGGCAAGCTGCTCTTCCTTGGTAAGCTGCCGGTGAACCTGCAGTCGCAGGCGTACTACAACGTCGTCAAACCGGACCGGGGACCTGACTGGCAGCTGCGATTTCAGGTGCAGGTGCTGCTGCCCGCTCCCGGCTCGCGGTAGCGCGCCCCAGACGATCGCTAACAACGGCAGTCGCATCGCTGCGGCTGGACATCGCTCCCCGAAACGAACACGGCGCCCGCTCGGTGAGCGGGCGCCGTGCCGTTACCAGGCTACCGTGGAGTGGTTACCGCTTGACCACGTTCTGCGCTGCCGGGCCCTTCTGGCCCTGCACCACCTCGAACTCGACCTGGTCGCCTTCGGCGAGGGACTTGAAGCCCTCCGCCTGAATAGCGGAGTGATGCACGAAGCAGTCCTTGTCGCCGTTTTCCGGCGTGATGAAACCGAACCCCTTCGCGTCGTTGAACCACTTCACGATACCGTTGATGCGTGCCATCTGATGAAACTCCTCCTAATGCTGTTCGCGGCGCCGTGCGACCTTCGCCTTGCGGCGGGCCGCGACCTTGTCCTTCCGGCGCCGTCGAGCGGACGGACTCTCGTAATACCGACCCTTCTTCAGGTCTCGGAAGAGACCGGCCTTGGTGACCTGCCGGCGGAACTTCTTCAGGACGACGTCCAGTCGGTCGTTCTCGCGCAGCAGGACTTCCACTCGGCCTTGCCTCCGGGAGAGTGCTGACCCATAAACAAAGCGAGGACCTCAGGCGATGCCCAGGGTCCTCGGATCAGTCACTGGTTGACAGCCCGCGGCACTAAGGCCGCGGCCATTCGCTCACCGATAAAGATCTCCTGGGAGCGCCTGGAAGTCAACTGGCAACCCGGGGGGTGCGATCCCGCGGCCCCTGGGCTCGCAAGACGACCCGCAGCACGCCGGTCTGCAGGTCGACATCCCAGAGGGCGATGCGCGGCGCGACGAAGTCCCGGAGGTCCTGCTGGGTGAGGCTGGCCGCCGTGACGTCCAGGAACTCCAGCACCTTGAACCGCATCGTCAGGTAGGTGCAGCCGCGCTCCGCCGCCTGGAGCCGCAATCCGATCTGGTCGTCCAGGGTTCGGCGCACCGCTCCTTGCGTGACGTCGAGCACGCGCTGGAGGAGATCAGCCAGCTCGGCGTCGCCACGGGCGGTGCGACGCTGCTCGAGTGCGCGCGCGGTGGTGGGCTCACACAGGGTCAGAAGCAGGCCGCGCACGCGGACGCCGGGCGCGACGGACCTGGTCGGCGCAGCGTCAGCCCGCTCGGCCCGGGCGCACGCCACGACTTCGTTGCGCCTGAGTCGCAGGAACGATGTCATCTTGGGGTAGATGTCCGTGCGCTCCGGCAACGGGGGCCGCCGGCTCCCGGCGATCAGGTCGGCGATGTACTGCGGGGGTACCGCGATGGCTTCGGCCAGCTCACTCGGCGAGCGCCCGATTTCCCGGAGGCGCCGGCGCACCAGACTTCCCACCGTGGCCGGGACCATCACCGGGCCTCGGCCAGGCCGAGCGTGGGCATCCCTTCGAGACGGATCAGGTCGCGCGCAACGGCACCCGCCCCACCCTGGATGACGGTGAACTCGACCACCTGTCCGGTCGCCAGCCCGTTGTGCGTCGTTCCCCGCACGGCGGAGTGGTGCACGACGCAGTCGGTCTCCCCCGGCCCCCGGCCGATCAGGCCGATACCGCGAACAATGTCGAACCACTTCACCTTACCGGTGATGCGCATGGAGCTCCCTGCTGGAGGACGTCGCCCAAAAAACGAAGGCGGAACCGGCGCATTGGCCAAGTCCCGCCTTGACGTCTTGCTCGGGCCGCCACGCAGCGCGCGTGACGAGCGCCAAGGCGAAGCCTAGTCGGTGCTCGGTCGGAAGTCAAACGGGCGTGCGTCGCTGGGAGACCTCCGCCGCCACTTACTGGAGCTCGAGCTGGTTGAGCGCCGCCACGACCGCGCTCGCGCGCACGCGCTCGACGCTGCGGTACACGTCCTCGGGGCGACTGCCGCGAACCACCCGGTATTCGCGGGCTCCGGGTCCCGTCGGCCGGGCGTATTCCCGTACCTCCCAGCGCTCCTTGCCGCGGCAACGGGGGTAGTATGCGACCGCGCGGGTCAACTCGTCATCCGTGAGCTCCACCTCCTGCAACCCCAGCAGAGCGCGGAGTCGGTCCTGAAAATCGTTGGTCATGTCACCCCTTACTGGTTGCGTCCCGACGCGGGCGGCCCGGGGCCGCGACGGCGTCACGAACACGCAATTCCTAATACGAATGGTACCCAGATTCCCAGCCCGGCGCTGGCCGCGATGGAAAGTGCCCTGGGGAGGCACCGCGCCGGCGGTGCCGTGATCGGCTCCTGGCGGACCCGCGTGCCGGCGCCTCCTGGCCCCGGACGCGATCCGCGCGTATCCTGCTGCGGGGCCGCCGGGGCCACGCTCGTGCCCGGCGGTACTGGCGCAGCGCGCGACGCATGGAAACACGAGCTCAACAACCCGTGAGGCATGCCTCCTCCCGACGATGTCTGGAACGGCGACGTCGAGTCATTCGACGACGACGACTCAACGGATGCCGCGGCGTCGGAGACGGAGTCCGATGTCACGTGCCCCCATTGCGGGAAGACCGTGACGATCGGTCTCGATCCGGCGGGCGGCCAAGCGCAGGATTATGTCGAGGACTGTGAGGTGTGCTGCCGCCCCTGGCGAGTGCAGGTGTGGTACGACGCGGCGGGGGCCGCAGAGGTGCAGGTGCAGGCGCTGGAATGAGCCCCCGGGCGGGACGGCGCCCGTTCTCGGGTTTCGGTCACGACCCTCCCCGTTATCGGATGTCACGGATGTCTGACCGGCGGGCGAGCGCGCCCTGGCGCACCGAGCGCTACATGCCGGGCAGCTTCTCGGCAGCGCCCTTGAGGATGTGGGTGACGTCGATCTCGGGGGGTAGGGCGATGCCGGCCGCCATGTTCCGGTGCGCTCGTCCCCAGAGAATGAACGACGCCCGCGTCTCGCGCGCCGATGCGAGGGCTCGAGCGGCCATCTCATCCAGCTCCTGCACCCGGTTGGCGTAGAGCTCGACCTCGGGCTGCACCTGCTCGCGGAGCTGGCGGATCGTCTCCAGCTGTGCCGACGTCTCGCGCTCGAGGCGCGTCAGCTCCTCCGGCGCGACGTGCTCACCCAGTCCCAGCGTCGGCTCGGTGTCATGGAGCTCGCGCAGCGCCGCGCTGTCGGCCAATCGAGCACGAGACAGGAGCACGTAGGTGCGCAGCGTGCGCGCCTCCAGCGTCCGCAGGCCTTCCGCGTTGGCGCGCTGAGGCGCGAAGTCGCTCTCGATGGCCGCCGCCACGGTGGCCGTGGCGGCCACGATGTGTGCTTCGGTGGCGCTGACCACCTCATCCGCGGTCTCGACCACGAGCGTGACAATCGCATTGGCCTCGCGCAGCGCCCCCAGATACTTGTCCTGGGTCCGCACCCGGTCGAGAACGGAATCCAGCTGCGCTTCCGTCATGGACAGCGGCACGTCCTGCGAGCGGATGGCGGGGCGCAGCCCCTCGTCCAGGAAACGCGCCAGTTCGTGGGCTTTGGCGGACTGGTCCAGGTCGGAGTTGTCGATGGACGCGACCTGCATGGAGTAGACGATGACGCCCCGCATCAGCTGGCGGAGCTGATTGGCCTCCGCGCGGGCTTCCCGCACGTCTTCGTTGTTCGCGAGGTATCCGCGGATGTGCGCGGGCCGCGGAAACGTGAGCCGCAGACTGCTGACCAGCGCCATGGTGTTTTCGGCGAACGGCGCCAGGTTGGTCACCCGCCGTCCCTGGAACGCGCTGCAGGCAGCGAGCAGCAGCGCGCTGCACAGTGAAACCGATCCCAATCGTCGCGTGGAGACCATCGTGTACCCCTTCGGCTCGTCGCCGCTCGTGTGGCGCGCCGTCCGCCGGGAAGTTGCGCGCCACGCTGGCGGCTCGCTAGTCGCCACTCGCGCCTGCGTTCCGTCGGTGTTCATCGTTTCTTCAGACTTGCGCCGCCCCGAGCAGGTATTTCAGGTCGGGTGAGCGCAGTCGTCCCACGCCCCGCCGACCCTGATGTTCTCGAGCTGCATCGGGTCCACGGCGGTGGACGGAGCCTTCGTCTGACGAATGCGTGTTACTTCGAGCTGGAAGTCACCTCCGGACGCCGCGACCACAGGAGCGTTGCGGCCCCGCGGCGGTAACCCCGTCCGCATCAGAGCGCGAGCTTCAGCAGATTGGCGACGGCCCGCAGGGTGCCGCTCGGCGGCGGCAGCAGGGCACGGTGGGGGTGGCGGGGAGCGCCGCGCCGCCCCCCGCGGATGTCGGGGCGCTACCCGATCGTGAACTCGATCGACTTGAGGACGTCACCGGTGGCGTCGCGCACTTCCACCCGCCAGGTGCCGGTCGCCTCGGGCGGAATCGTCTTGCGGCTCCACGTGCGCCACGGCGATCCACCGATCTGCAGCTCGATGTCCGCAACCTGCTCGTCGCCGTGGAACCACACGTGATGCATCACGTCACCCGACGCGCCGGACACTCTCGTCCAGAGCATCACGGCGCCGATATCGGCGGGGAACGCGCTGCCGGTATCCTGTGGCTGCCGCTCGACCACCGATCGCGCGAGCACCGCCTCGACGGCGAGCGCGTTGGCTCCGGGTGCGGGCGATGGCGGCGTGGTGTCCTGCGCGGCCGCGACACCGGCGCCGAGCGCGGCGAAGAGGAGGAGCGCAAGGGTTCGCATCGTCGTATTCCTTCCTGAAGGAGGGGAGCGGACACGCTCACAGTAGCGGGCCGGGCGACGGGCGCCGGTGAGCGCAGTCACCCGCTGTTCGGCCGAGCGCCCGACGCCTGACCGGCCCTTGCGGTCACCGGGATTGCGGGACAGGTTGAGGGTTCGCGCCGCCTCCGGGCGGTGCATCGCCGCCGGCGCCCCAGGCTTTCCCTTTGCTGCTCCGCCGACCCAGATCGCAGGCCCACGCCCCCGCGAGGCGCCATGCCGTCTGTTCCGCATGTCCGAAGACGGTCGTCATTCCGAGCGCTGGTCGTTGCCGCTGCGGCACTGGCAGTGGCCTGCCGCTCCGACGCGCCCACCGGTCCCGGCGACCGTGTCGCGGCAGTGCTCGTGACGGCTACGCGCCACACGCTCGCGCCCGGGGACACGCTGCGCGTCACCGCGCAGGTGCTCGATCCGCAGGGTCGCGTCCTTCCCACGGAGCCGGTGGTGTGGTCGTCGAGCACGCCGGCAGTGGCCCGCGTCGACGGCGACGGCCTGGTCACCGCCGACTCCGTGGGCGCCACCACCATCTCCGCCACGGCCGGCGGCAAGCGCGGGGACGTCGATCTCGGCGTGCAGACCACGGTGCTGTGCGACTGCGTGGTGATCGTCGACTCGACCCGCATCACGCTGATCGAGCGCAACGACTCGACCGGCGTCTACGTCTTCCGCGTCCTCCAGGGGCCGGCCCCGACGATCGCGCCGGGCGACATCCTCGTCGGCGCCGAGGGCGGCGGCTACCTGCGGCGCGTCGAGCAGGTATCGCGCGCCGGCGACCTGATCACCGTCCAGACGACCCAGGCGCTGGTCGAGGAGGCGGTGCGTGACGGGGAGTTCGATCTCACGTCGCCGAGCGACGAGGAGACCGGGCCCCCGGTCGCGGGCAAGACATGGTGGGGACCGTGGCGCACCGTGTACGTGGCCCCGGGGGTGGATCTCGCCGCGACGGCCTGCTGCTCCCTCAACGACCTGGGGTTCTCGATCAAGATCAACCCCAGCGAGAACATCCCCGTCCAGGGCAGCTTCGACTTCACCGTCAAGGAAGGCGAGATCGTCTTCGCCCCCCGGGTGCGCCTCGGGGGTCGTTTCGGGTTCTTCGAGCTGAAGGAGTTTCACACCTCGTTCCGCGGCGATCTGGGACTCAACATCGATCTCTACGAGGTCAAGCTGTCGATCCAGGTCACCAAGGGGCTCGAAGTGCTGAAAAAGGAAAGCCAGACTTTCATTATTCAGCAGCGCCCCTTCGCGACCTTCATCGGGCCGATGCCGCTGGTGGGGGTGGTGAACAAGATCCTCAAGCTCGAGGTCACGCCCACGGTGGGCGCCAGCACCGTTTTCACCGGCCACTTCCGCACCGGGCTGCAGGTGGAGGCGGGCGTCCGCTGGACCAGCGGCGGCGGCTGGCGGCCGATTCGCAGCGCGTCTTCGTACTTCGACGCCGGGTGGCCGGAGTTCCAGGGCATCGAGGGCCGCGCCTCGGTCAAGATCGCCGTGGTTCCCGAGCTCAACGTGCTGTTTTACGGCGTGGTCGGCCCGTTCGTGAATTTCGAGCCCTACGCCGAGGCGGGCGTCTCGGCGATCACGGAGTTCGATCCGTTCCCCGTCCCCAGCGCCCTCGACTGGGAGACGAAGGTCGATCTCGGTCTCAACCTGAACATGGGCGCCAAGCTGTCGGTCCTGGGGCGCAAGGACTTGTTCGAGGTGGGCTTCGCCATCCCCATCATCCGGCCGTATCGGCTGGCACAGTACTTCAGCGACGGTCCGCTGCTGGTGCGCACCAGCTCCGTGGGCGAGGACATTCCGCCCACCTACGGTCTGCGGCTGCGACCCGCGTTCACGCCGCTCGACCCCCCGCTGGGCCGCAGCCACGCCACGTCGACGCAGGACACCACGGTGGCCGCGAACGACACCACCACGTTGCTCGACGTCCGCTCGGGCTCGAGCTATCCACACCGGTTGCAGCTGGTCGACGTGGCCGGGAACTGCGCGCTCACCAGTCCCAACCCCGACACCGTCGTGGTCGGCTCCAACGCGTTCATCGGGCTCGGCGGAGCCGCGACCGACACCGGGTTCACCGTCGATTGCATTCCCTTGGGCGACCTGCGGGTGGCCACGCTCACCAGCGGGCGGGACATTCCCGAGCGCTATGCCGTCACCGTGGAGCGTCTCGACACCGTCGGCGTCGGCCGCGGCGACACGGCGCTCACGATCGAGATCCCCGGGGGCGCGGCGGCCCCACCCGGCGGGGCGACGCCGGTCGACACAGTGGTCGAGGATTTCATTCCCGTCAATCCGCGCAACGGGGCCAACGGCAAGCTGGCCGTCACCCTCATCCCCGGACGGCGCAACTGCGCGGCCGCCCGCCCGACGACGAGCGAAGTCGTGGTGCAGTCGGGCGATACGGTGGCGACGCAGTTCCTCGTGACG
>QKHC01000113.1 GCA_003251175.1 Gemmatimonadota bacterium | reverse complement strand
GGGTGGCACCCCGAGCTCGCGGTCCAGGCGTTGACGGTGGTCCTCGGCGTGTCGCAGGGCGCCGGACAGATTGCCCGCGGCGGCCAGCGCGCCGACGACTTCGTACGCGATCCGGCCGTCCAGGGGGTCGACGGCTGCGGCGCGGCGCCACCAGTCGGTGGCCACGGGCGCGTCGCCCGCTGCCGCGGCGGCACGCGCCAGGTCCACGCAGGCGCCGCACATGCGGCGCGCCAGCCGCGCACGCGTGGCCTCCACCCACCGCTCGAACTCCGGCGCGTCCTTGAGAAAGAACCCGTCGAGAAACGGCCCCGCGTACCACCGTACCGCGTCCGCCGGTTGGTTCCGGTCGAGCGCGTCCTCGAATGCCCCCACGTCGCTGGTCGCGGCCGTGGGGTTGAGTCGGACGGTCTTCCGACCGAGAAACAGCTCGTCGGGCGCGAAGGCCTTGCGCTGCGCGTACAACAGCTGGCTGAGGGCGTGGCGCGCGTGTCCGGCATCGGCCTCGGGCCATAGGTAGGCCATCAGCTTATCACGACTGACGCCGTGGGTGCGGGCGGCCGCCAGCAGGGCGAGCAGAGCGAGTCGGCGCCGCTGGGTGAGCGCGCCGGTGACCGGGCCCTCCTCCACCGCCAACGTCAGTCCGCCGAACGTCCGTACCCACAGCATGCACGCGATCCCGTGGTCGCCGCTTCCGCAGCCCAGACGCTCCAATTCGACACCCCGATCACCGGCTGCGCAAGACCGCCCCGCAGGTCACGGGTGTGCCGTCAGGCAGCGCTCGCCGCTTCTCCTGCGCGCGCCGCGCGCCACGCGCGGTGGGCGGCGATCTGGAAGCCACCCAATCCGAACAGCAGCGCCGCCAGCCAGACCCCTCCGCCGACCACGGGCAGCAATCCCAACACCATCAGCATCACGAGGCCGACGAGCAGGGACGCCACGCGTTCCCCCGTGGTCCCCCCGCCGGCGCTCCGCAGTGCGCCGACGACGGTCTCACCGACCGCGAGCGCTCCCGCGAGTACACCGACCACCACCGACAGCCCGAAGGCCACCGCCGTCACCGCACCGAGCGCTGCACCGATGACCGTCGCGAGGGCGGCGAGGGCGGCGATGGGGGTGCCGATCAATACGACGGTGCCGATCCCGAGCGCCTTCCACGGCTCCCCGCGCACCACCGCTCCCGTCGTTGCGGCGAAGCGCGGGAAGATCAGAATGAGCACGGCCCCCAGCAACCCCAGCGCCGCCAGAGCGAGCAGGCGGGCCGCAATCCGGCCGGCGAGAGAAGGGCGCGGCAGCGCGATGCGGGTGATCCCGCCCTCCACCCGGGCTGCGGGGTCGATCCGGGCCTCCCGCTGACTGCGATACGTCAGTGTGCCGGTGATGCGCGCCGTGGATGAAACCACGATCTCATCGCCCACCAGATCCACATTCCCGTCCACCATCCCGGAGATCGTGATCTGCCCCGCGCTGGCCTTCAGTTGCGTCCCGACGCGACCGGCGACCTCGACGGTTCCCCCGGCGAGCCAGGCGCGCTCGCCCACCGCGCCCTCGGGCGTGAGCAGCACGGTGCCGCCCGCCACGACGGCGTCGCCGCTGATCGGACCACGCAGAATCACGGTACCGCCCGCTGCGCGTACGTCGTCGAGTACCTCGGCGGCGATGTCGACGGTCCCACCCGCTGCGAGCACGTCCTGGGCGACGCGCTGCTCGATGAGCACCCGCCCGCCGGCAGCCACGACGTCGCCCCGCGCATCAGCGCGCACATCAACCGTTCCCCCCACCACGTACAGGTCCCGCTCGATGATGCCGCGCTTGACGACCGTCTGCCCGGCCTCCTGTGCGGCACCGGTCGTGCCGATCAGCAGCAGGGCACCGATCCACATGCCGGTGAGCGAATGATGCGACCGTGCCATCCTGGCCTCCCGAATGATCTCTCCCATGCCACATTAACCGGAACCGGCCGCGCCGGCACCACGATCGGCGGCGGCCTTCACGGCGATTTCATACGGGGCGTCATCGGGACACCCGGAGGAGCACGCATGACGCGTGGATGGCGGATCGTGTTCAGGATCGCGCTCGGGCTGGTGCTGACCGCGGGTGCGGGGGCCGCGATCGGCGGCGTCTTGTGGCGTCGGGCCACCGGTCGGGCGGTGCGCCAGCTCGACCGTGCGGTGGGGCCCGCGGTCGCGGTGGCCCAACGTTTTGATCCCGGTCAGCTCGATAGACTTCCGCCGCCCGTGGCGCGGTACTTCCGGTTCGCGCTGGTCCCGGGCCAGCCGCTGGTACAGCGTGCGCAGCTGCGCCAGGTCGGCAGTTTCGCGCAACGTCGCGACCAGTGGGTGCCGTTCACCGCCGTCGAGGAGTTCGCGGTTGGCCCGCCCGGCTTCGTGTGGGACGCCCGGGTCCGCGTCGCGCCGCTGGTCACGGCCTACGTGCGCGATGACTATCTCGGCAGTGCGGCCGCGATGCGCGTCGCGCTGATGGGCGTGTGGCCCATGGTGAGCCGGAGCGGCACCGCCGAGCTGGCGGCCGCAGCGCTGCTGCGCTATCTGTCCGAGGGCGCGTGGCTTCCAACGGCGCTGCTGCCAGCTGCCGGTGTGGAGTGGGTGGGTGTGGACGACAGCACCGCGCGTGCCACGCTGCTCGACGGCGGTACCACGGCATCCATGGAGGTGCGCTTCGGGCCCGCTGGTGAGATCGTGCGGGTCTCGGCGATGCGGTTCCGCAGCGTGGCGGGCACGGACGTGCTCACGCCGTGGGTGGGGTACTTCCGTGACTACACGCGGGTCGCAGGGATGATGGTGCCGCTCCAGGGCGAGGTCGGCTGGCTGCTGCCCGACGGGTGGTTTCCGTACTATCGCGGTCGGATCGTGGGCGCGGAGTACCAGTTCGCGTCGCCGGCGGCCGTCGCGACGGTGCTCAGGTAACGACGGCGCCCGGGTCGATCGCGATACGGGAGACGCGCCCCGCCAACCGGCTGCGCACCCGCCACAGCAGCACCAGCGCGACCAACACCAGCCCGACCGTGAGTCCCCACCACAGGCCGCGGGGGCCGGCGGCGGTCCTGAATCCGAGCGTCGCGCTGACCGGGAGCCCGACGAGCCAGAACCCGAGGACGTTCACGAGCATGGGCGTGCGCGTGTCGGCGGTGCCACGCAGGATGCCGACTGAGACGACCTGGATCCCGTCGAAGACCTGAAACACGCCCGCAATCGGGATCAGGGTCGCGGCCAGCGCGGCCACGGGCGGCTCCGTGGTGTAGAGACGCGCGAGCCAGCCCGGCACCGTGAGCATCACTGCCGCGCTCGCCATCATGAACCCCACGCCGCAGACCAGCGCTGCCGCCGCTGCCCGGCGGGATTCCAGGGGATCGCCGCGCCCCACCGCGTGCCCGACGAGGACGGCGGCTGCCGCCGAGACCCCGAGCGGGACCATGAAGGTCAGCGAGGCCAGGCTGAGCGCGACCTGATGACCGGCGAGCTGGACTGTGCCGAGCCATCCCATCATGACGCCGACCACTGCGAAGACCCCGTACTCGAGCTCGTACTGCAGGCCGATCGGGGCGCCGAGGGCGAACACCCGCCACAGCGGTCGCCAGGCGAATACCTGACGGCGAAGCGGTCGCAAGTAGCCGTACAGCAGCGGCCGTGCGGCCACGGCGAGGCTCGCGAGCAGCAGCCAGCGGCTCGCGGCGGTCGCCCAGGCCGCCCCGAGGGCGCCCTGCGCGGGGAATCCGAACGCGCCGAAGATCAGCACGTAGTTCAGGGCGACGTTGACGGCGTTGGCGATGAGCATCGTCGTGACGATCGGCGCCAGATGCTGCATCGCCTGGAGCGTCTGGCGCAGCGCCGTGTGGGCGTAAAAGGGCAGGATGCCGACGATCGCGATCCGTGCATAGGCTGCGGCGACGTCGGCCACGTGCTCGGGCTGTCGCAACAGCCCGAGCACGGGTCGCGCGGGCAGCAGCAGGCCGGTGGTGACCACACTCAACGCCAGCGCGAGCACGAGGCCGCGCTGCAGGCCCACCGCCGCCGCTTCCCGGTCGTGGGCACCCACGGCCTGGGCGACGATCGGGTCGAGGGCCATCAGTACCCCCATCCCGAAGATCGACGCGCCGAAGAAATAGAGATTGCCGAGCGCGATGGCGGCGATGGCCTCGGCTGACACCCGGCCCACCATCACCGTATCCACGACGCCCATGAACATCTGGCCCACCTGCACGACGACGATCGGCAGCGCCAGCCGCACCATCGCGCCCAGTTCCGCCCTGAAGCCGTGGGGGTCGCGTGTGAGATCGGTCACCGTTGCCACGGCGGGAAGGTAACGCGTCGCTGGCAGCCCGTTGAACGCACGCTGCAGCGGGTTATCATCCCCGGACCCATGACCCCGTCCCGACCTCAGCGCTCGTTCGACCGTTCCATCGTCGAGGGACCGATCGCCCCAGCGGTCTGGAAGCTGGCGTGGCCGACGATGCTGCAGAACGTCATCGGCGGGCTGCAGGGCGTGGTGGACCACGCCATGGTGGGGCACTACGTCGGCTACACGGGGAATGCGGCTATCGGCGTGTCGCTGCAGATCTTCCTGGTCGTGATCGTGTTCGTGTCGTCGCTGTTCACGGGGATGGGCGTGCTGGTCGCCCGGTTCGCCGGTGCCGGTGATTCGGACAAGGTCAACCGCACCGTCTATCAGGCGTTCCTCGCGGCGGTCACCCTCGCCGCGGTCATCCTGGCTCCGCTCGGCTACGTGCTGGCGCCGACGCTGCTCGCATTCATCAACGCCACGCCGGCGGTGCGCGCCGAAGCGCTGCCCTACCTGCGGATCATGTTCGTCTTCAGCGCCGGGATGCTGCTGTTCTTCATGATGAACGGCGCGTTGCGCTCAGCGGGCGATGCCCGAACGCCGCTGCGACTGGGCGTGATCCTCACGGTGCTCAACATCGTGTTCAATGTCATCTTCATCCGCGGGCTCGGGCCCATCCCCGGCTTCGGAACCGCCGGCGCCGCTATCGGCACGGTGCTGGCGGGCGCCCTCGTTGGCGCGCTCGCGCTCGCCCTGCTGCTCTCGGGCCGACTCGTCGTCGTATGGCATCGAAGCATGGACTGGCGACCCGACTGGGGCATCATCCGCGCCCTCTTCCGGTTCGGTCTCCCGGCCGGGATGCAGGGAATTGCCATGAACATCGCGGGAGTGCTGCTGCTGCGGTTCGTCGGCTCGCTCGCCCAGAGCGCCGAGGCACAGGCCGCATACGCGGTGGCCTACACCGAGCTGTTCTCGCTCATCACCTGGACATCGGTGGGCCTGATGGGAGCGGCGGCGGCCGTGGCGGGGCAGAATCTCGGCGCGGGTCGCCCGGAGCGCTCAGTGGCCGGCGTGCACGTCGCCGCGGGGATTGGTCTCGGCGTGGCGGTCGCGGTCGGGTTGCTATTTCTCGCGGTGCCCAGGGCGCTGCTCGGGATCTTCGGCATGGACGACCCCGTGGTCGTGGCGGTGGGGGTTCAGCTGCTCGGGTTCCTCAGCGTATCAGGGCTCTTCATCGCCGTGGCCCTGACCTACACGGGGGGCTTGCAGGGGACCGGTGATACTCGTTCGCCGCTCTACATCTCCATCGTCTCGCAGATCGTCGTTCCCCTCGGTCTGTGCGCGGCGATTCAGGCGATCCGCGGGCTGCGGCCCGCCGACATCTGGCTCGCTATCGTGCTGGGGCACGTGACACGCTGCGCGCTCAGCGTGCTGCGATTCCGGCAGGAGAAGTGGCGCGGCATTGAGGTGGGCATCGCGTCGGCGCGGTGACACGATCCCTGGTTGGATCAGTGAGGGGTCGGAGCGAGCGTCGGGCGCACGAGGTTCCGTCCACTCTCCTTCGCCTCGTAGAGCGCCGCGTCCGCGCGCCGCAGCACGGCATCGAGGGACTGGTCGGCGGGCGTGAACGCCGCCACGCCGACGCACATCGTAATCGTCAGCTCGGCGGAGGGCGTTGCCGGCACGCGGATCCGTCGTGCTGCGAGCGCGGCCCGCAGGCGCTCCGCCAGCGCCACCGCGCCGCGCGCGTCGGTCTCCGGCAGCAGCACCGCGAACTCCTCGCCGCCGAGGCGCGCCGGCACGTCGGCCCCGCGGCGGAACTCGAGCAGCAGCCCGGCGGCAGCCTGTAGCACCGCGTCCCCGGCCGCGTGGCCGTGGCGATCATTGATGGCCTTGAAATGGTCCAGGTCGGCCAGCAGCAGGCAGGCCGGCCGCCCGTAGCGGCGGACGGCGTCGAGGAGCCTCGCCCCCGAAAGCATGAAGTGTCGCCGGTTGGCGAGCCCGGTGAGCGGATCTTCCGCCGCCAGGCGTTCGACGCTGCGCTGGTAGGAATAGGCCCGGCGGTACAGGCGGTCGAAGGCCCACAACGTGAACAGCGCGAGTCCACTCGCCGGGATGATCAGCGAGTTGTACTGGGCATACGGGAACCCGGGCAGCAGGCCGACCACCGCGGTCACGTTGGGCGCGAGCAGCACCAGCGGCACGGCGATGGCGTTGTCCCGAAACCGCAGCGGAATGCCCAGCACCAGCAGGCCGAGCACGAACACCATGGATCCACCCACACCCCACACGAGGCCGCCTTCCATCTGGCGCAGCAGGCCGAGCCACAAGACCTCCGTGCTGAGGAGTCCGGCGTACAGGATCAGGGTGAAGGGTCGCAGTCCCACGCGCCACCGCAGGGCACCGACGCTCGGCACGAGGCATGCCGCCATTCCCAGCCGCAACCCCAGCGTCCGGGGCGCTGCGTTCGCGTCGATCACCCAGTCCCAGGCCCACAGGAGGATGATGATCGTGGGCAGCGCGAGCAGCGTGCGGAACATGTAGGGCCGGAGCTCGTCGAACTTGTTGAGATGGTACGCCGCCTCCTCGGCGGGCTCGAAACGCCCGCTATAGCGGGCCGCGATCTGCGAGGGGAGACGCGTCGGAGTGCCTGGCTGCATGAACGATTCTGCAGCGGGCCCGACGCGCGCGCAACGCGCCACGGAGCGGAGAGCCAGGAGCCCGCGGCCGGTGCATTGACGTGACCGAGCTGCCTCGCTCCGCCGCCACGACATCCGGAATGGACGGCGCTCGTAACGACCGCTGCAAGACGGGGAAACCCGCGCACGGGGCAGCGGCGTTCTCCCAAGGTCACTACCTCATTCGGAGACTACCCATGACGCCTGCATCAGGGGCACGCCCGGCCGCGGGCCATCCGAGCGCCGCGCTCGCGGCCACGTTTCTCGCCGGCCGCGTGCTGTTCGCTGCCATCTTCATCCTGTCGGGAATCGGCCACCTGACGCGGCTACCGATGATGAGTCAGTACGCCGCCGCTTTCCAAGTGCCCCAGCCCGCGCTCGCGGTCGTGTTCACCGGCGTGATGATCCTGCTTGGCGGGTTGAGCCTGCTCCTGGGTGTGCGGGTCCGCATCGGGGCGGTGCTGCTGTTCCTCTTCCTCATCCCCGCCGCGATCTACATGCATCCGTTCTGGGTCATGTCGGATCCGGTGCAGGCGGCGACCCAGCAGGCGCACTTCATGAAGAACCTGGCGCTCGCTGGTGCCGCGCTCGTCATTTACTACGTCTCGACGCTCCATCCCAGGATCTGGGTCTACGCCGTGGCACCGTAGCGCGGATCGACGGGGGCCGGGTGGCTCGCGAGGACGTCGGGTGTGTCCCCGTCGCGCCGCTGTCGCTCCGGTGTGGCACGTCCCGGTCCGCGGATCCGGCGCGCCCGCATGAGGAGGGGGAGTCGCCGTGTCACCAGCCGTCGTGCCTCCTGGCACAGCTGTCTCGCGACCAGCCCGGCGGTTCGCCAGGGTGCCGCGAGCGAGCCATGCACGGTCCACTTCAGCTCATCGGCCGCGGCGGACTTCTGATTCCGGAGTCCGCGGATGCGATCCCGGGCCTGTGCGAGCAGCCGCTCCCGCTCCGCGATGTCCGGGTGCGCCAGGGCGCGGTCCACCGCGGCGATGATCGACCGCGCGTCACGGGTCTGCGCGTGGACCCGCTCACACGCGGCGGCATCAATCCGTCGCCACTCCCGCTTGAGGTCGGCGAGTCGGTCGTAGCTGTCGTAGGTGGCCGCGACGATCTCATCGGCCGTCATGGCGTCGGTGGCGTAGTTCAACACCTGTTTCCAGGTCGGTGCCGTCAGCGCCTGACGGTGCTCCTCCAGCGTCCGCCACCGCAGCCGGTACCCGTGGTCCGCCGGGCGCTCGAACGCGGGGCTCGCCGGGTCGAGAAACGGGGTGAGCGGCGCGACGAAGAACTGCAGCCGGCCGTCACCGGCGAAGCGCTCGAGCAGGTGACGACAGTAGTCCACGCATCCGACCGCGTCGCGGTAGGTCTGGCCGGGCAGGCCGATCATGAAGAAGAGGTCCACCCGATTGACGCCAAGCTGCAGCGCGGTCTCCAGCGCGCGCTCGATGGCGGCGTTCGACGCCACGAACTTCCCAAAGCGCCGCCGCAACTCCTGCCGCTGCGACTCGAGCGACAATTGCAGACTGAAACGCGGTACGGCTTCCGCGGCCGCGGACAGGAACTGTCGCCCGGGTGGGGAAAACAGCTCGAACACCAGCTCGTTGCGGATCCCCGCGGTGCGCAGCAGCTCGAAGAAGCGCCTGGTGTGCTTGGCGCCGGCCATCCGGATGTCGTTGAGCAGGATGATCGGACCGCGGCTCAGCGCCTGCGCGTCGCGGATGTCGGCGACCAGCCCGTCTGCCGAGCGGAACGCTGGCCGCGCGCGATGACTGAGACGCTGACCGGCCGACGCTCCACCGCCGCAGATGGCGCAGTCATAGACGCAGCCGCGGGAGGTCAGCAGCCCCGTCATCGGGTAGCGGGGCCAGTCGCCGTAGGGGACCACGTCCGCGAGACTGCGGTGCCGCAGCACCGAGCGGATGACGTAACCGTAGTCCGGCAGACGCACGTCGTGGAGGTCTGAGGGCACCGGCGGAGGTGGATTGACCACGACCCGCCGGCCGTGCTTCCATGTCAGGCCGGGGACCTCGTGCAGCGCGCTTCCGCTGCACAGTGCCCGCAGCAGCGCGACCATCGGCTCCTCCGTCGAATCGCCGCGCAGCACCAGGTCGACCTGCGGGTGGGCGATCAGCTCCCGGTGGAAGTATGTGGCGCTGACCCCGCCGATGATCACGGGTGTCTCGGGGTGCAGGTGCTTGACCAGTGCGGCCACGGCGAGCGCTCCGTGCGCGTGGACGAGCCAGTGGAGGTCGATGCCGAAGGCGACGGGGTCGAGCCGTGACAGCACCGCCGGCACATCGAACCCGGGGTCCCGGAGCATCCGGTAGGCCAGGTTCACGATGCGCACGTTGTATCCCTCGCGCTCGAGACGCGCCCCGAGGCTCGTGAACCCGAGCGGGTACATCTCGAACACCGGGGTCGACGGGACGGCGTCGCTCACGGGGCCGAACAGCGTGTCGTGGCGTCGAAAATCGTAAAGCGCCGGGGGATGCAGCAGTACCAGGTCGGCGCGCAGCAGGCCGCGGGGCCGGCGGGGCGAACGGGCGGTGAGCGGCACCGCTAGCTCATCACCGGCTGCGGCATCGGGTGGAGGTGGCGGCCGAGCTCGCGCAGCCGCGCCACCCCGCGCACTTCCTGGGGGTACCACGGGATCTCGAGGACGGGCCGATCGCTGAACCGCGCGCGCAGGAGCGTGAGGTGCGGCTGCTGCTGGTCCGCCTTGCGACGGAGGAACGCGGAGTCCGGGTCGGTCACGACATTGTTCACGATGACCCGCTGCACGCTGAGGCCGTAGCGGCTGAGCTCAGCTAGGACGTCGTCGAGTTGCCTCACCGCAAGCGTTTCGGCGATCGTGACCAGCGAGAAGCGGACTTCTCTGCGCAGGAAGGCCAGGCATTCCTGCGCCAGCGACTCCCAGCGGCGCAACACCTGCATCACGGATTCCCGATGTGCACCCGACGTGCGCAGGTGGGAATAGACACGCGGCGCGAGCCGGAGGTGCCGCGCGAGCAACGCCGGGGTCGCGAGCAGGGCGAGCGTCTGTCCCAGCGGCGCGGTGTCCCACACCACGTGCTGGTAGCGCGCCTCGGCGGCGAGCTGCCGCACGTGGTCCACCATGAATTCCTCGTTGAGGCCCGGCAGGACCGAGGTCATGAAGTCAACGAAGGTGGCGTAGTCGATGTCCACGAACGCCGAGAACACGGCGTACACCTCACGGCCGAACCGCGCGTCCCACATGGCCCGAACCTGCTCGACTCCCAGCTCTGTGAGCACGAGGCCCGGTTGCACCTCGCGGGCATGCTGTCGACCCGTGAGATCGAAGATGTGCGACAACGAAGGGGTCGGATCGGTTGAGAGCACCAGGGTCGTCTCGCGGGCGTCCGCAAACTGCAGGGCCGTGGCAGCGGCACACGTCGTCTTGCCCACGCCTCCCTTGCCGAGAAAGACGTCGACGGATCTGGTCGGATCCTGCCGGTCGGTCCGCATGGCGCGCCGTCTCGCCGAGCCCCGTCGCAGTCTACCGGAGCGGGACTGAACGGCGTCTAAGGCGCGTCTGAAGCTCCCTTCCGTCTCGCGGCTACTCGCTCAGTTCCCGCAGTGTGCGGAGCGGCGTTGCCCGCAGCACCTCGCGGCCGGTGCCGAGGCCGACGGCAACGGTCAGCAGGCAGACCGCGCCCCAGATCCCGGCCAGCCCCAGCACGGGGATGCGCACGGCGATCTCGAAGACCCATCGCGCCAGCATCCAGCTGGCCAGCGTCGCCAGCGCGACGCCGGTCAGCGCCGCCAGCGAGCCCCAGGTCAGGTACTCGGTGAGCAGGATGTCGCGGATCTGCCGCCCCCTGGCGCCGAGCGTCTTGAGCAGGGCGGCCTCGCGCAGTCGCTGCAGGCGGGAGGCGCGCAGCGCGCCGATGAGAATCACCAGTCCGCTGCCCACACTGAACAGCGCCATGAAGCGGATGGCGAGCGCGACTTGTCCCAGCACGCGATCCAGCGTGCGTTGTACGTCGGTGAGATCGAGGACCGAGACGTTGGGATAGGCAACCACCACGTCGCGCTGCAGCTCCGCGCGCCGCCCGGGATCCTCTGCGCGCGCCAGCAGCACGAAGGTCTGGGGCGCCGCCTCGAGCACGCCGGGCTCGAAGACCACGAAGAAGTTTGGCTCGAACCGGGCCCAGTCCACTCGCCGGAGGCTGGCCACGCGGGTGTCGACCGGAACGCCCTGCACATTCCATCTGATGGCGTCGCCCACGCCGATCCCCAGCTCCGCAGCGAGGTCCTGCTCCACCGACACGCGCCAGGGTTCGCCCCGGGTCTGGACCCCATGCCACCACGCGCCCGCGACCAGCTGTTCGGAGGCGACCAGCGTGTCGCGGTAGGTGTTGCGGTATTCGCGTCGCAATGCCCAGCGGCTCGGGCCGCGCCCGGTGGTATCGGCCAGGATGGAGTCCACCACACGGCCGTTGATCGCAGCGATGCGCGCCGGCACCAGTGGCGTGAGGCTCGGCGCCGCGGTGAGGCGGTCGGCGACGAGCGCCGCCACGCCCTCACGCTGATCGACCTGGATGTCGAACAGCACCAGGTTGGGTCGGTCGGGTCGGGCATCCACCGCCAGCTGGTCGAGGAGGCTGCGCTGGACCACATACAGGGTCGCGATGAGAAAGACGCCAAAGCCGATCGCGAGCACCACGGGGACCGTCTGATTCTGCGGACGGAACAGGTTGGCGATCCCCTGGCGAACCACGTAGCGAGCCCGCGTGGGAAACCACCGCCGAGTGGCCCGCACCAGTCCGGTTGCGATGAGCCAGAGGATCGCCGTCGTCAGCGCCACGGCGGCCGCGAAGCCCGCTCCGATGCCGCGTGATGGGGCCTGCCACATTGCCAGGGCCACGAGCGCGGCGGCGAGTACCGCGTACACGCCCACGCGGAGCGGGTCGCGGCGCCGCGGGTCCGCGTCGAAGTCCCGGCGCAACGCGCGCAGGGGCGGTACCCGGCGGAGGTCGAGCAGCGGCAGCAGGGCGAAGAGAGCGGCGATTCCGGTGCCGATGGCGAGTCCGGTGAGCACCGCCGGCCAGTGGACGGTCATGGCGACGTCGACCGGCAGCAGGTCGCGCAGCACCAGCGGCAGCAGCGCCTGAACCGCGATACCGAGTGCGGCGCCGAGCGTGGCGCCGGCGAGGCCGAGCGCGACGGCCTGTGCCAGGTAGATGCCGAATACGACGCGCGTGGCGGCACCGAGGCAGCGCAGCGTGGCGGCGGCATCGATGCGGTCGCGCACGAACACGCGGATCGCGCTGGCGACTCCGAGGCCGCCCAGCAGCAATGCCGCGAGGCCCACGAGGCCGAGGTAGCGCGCCAGGCGCCCGAGGGCGTCCGCGAGATCGTCCTCGCGCTCCGCCGCCGTGTCGCGCCCGATACGGTGTCGCTCGAAGAGCGCATTGTGCTGGTTGAGAAAGCGCTGGACCGCGGCGTCGTCGGGGAGGCGCAGATACGCCCGGTAGCGCGCCAGACTGCCGAAGCGCAACAGACGGGTGTCCGGGAGGTAGCGCGCCGGGAGGAACACCCGCGGTCCGAGCGCGGCCCGCAGGCCGACCTCTCCGGGACTGCTGGTCACCACGCCGGCGATCTCGAATCGCGCCTCACCGATGGTCACCGTGTCGCCCACCCGGGCATCGAGATGCACCAGGACCGCCGTGTCCACCAGCACGCCACGCCGGGTGGCGAGCTCCGCCCACCGACCGGGCGGCGCGGTCGTCACGGCCCCGTAGAACGGGAAGCCGCCGTCCACCGCGCGGATCTCGAACAACCGGGTGACCCCAGTGCGGGGGGCGAGGACCATCGAGGCGAAGCTGGTCACCCGCGCCACCGCCACGCCTGCTCGCGACATCGAGTCGAGCACGGCGGCAACCGAATCGGGGAACGGCGCCCGCGAGCGCAGCTCGACGTCGGCTCCCAGCAGCGAGCGCGCCTGGCTGCGCACGGAGGCGGTCACGTCCGCTGAAAACGAGTTGATGGCGACGAGCGCCGCGACGCCCAGACTCACCGCCGTGACGGTGAGCATGAGGCGACGCCGGTTGCCCCGGCTCTCGCGCCACGCCATGACCAGCGCGAACCGGCCGCTCACGCCGTATCCGCCGGCGTGTCCGAGACGATCGCGCCCGCGGCCAGCCGGATCACCCGCCGGGCGCGGCGGGCCAGCGCGGGATCGTGGGTCACCAGCATCAGGGTCGTCCGGGCATCCCGGTTCAGGGCCACCAGCAGGTCGATGACGGTGGCGCCCGTCTCGGCATCGAGGCTGCCGGTAGGCTCATCGGCAAACAGCACCCGCGGCTCGCCGGCGAAGGCGCGCGCCAAACCGACCCGCTGCTGCTCGCCGCCCGAAAGCTGGGCGGGGTAGTGGTCCATCCGTGCCGCCAACCCCACCCGGTCCAGCAACTCGCGGGCGCGATGGAGCGCGGCGGGGCCGGCGGCCCCTCGCAGCTCGATCGGGACGAGCACGTTCTCGAGTGCCGTGAGCGTGGGGATCAGCTGAAAGGTCTGGAAGACGAAGCCCACCTTCTCGGCGCGCAGCCGCGCGCGGGCATCCTCCGAAAGGCGGTTGAGATCGTGGCCGTCGAGGCGGACGGTGCCGCGCGTCGGGGTGTCCAGGCCGGCCAGAAGGCCGAGCAGCGTGGTCTTGCCACTGCCCGAAGGCCCCATCACGGCCACGAATTCTTCGGGGGCCACCGTCAGGTCGACCTGGCGAAGCACGGTGAGCGCCGTGTCGCCGCTGCGGTAGGTCTGCTCGAGGTGCTCGGCGATGATCATCATGCCGGAATGATACCGGGTGCCGCGGTCCCCTGGCCGTCGGCGGACCTCCCGGGGTTCAGCCGCGCCGCCGGGGTGGCGCGGCACGCTGGGGCCGCAAGATGCGCGACCCAGCGCACCCCGTCCAGCGGCGGCAGGCGTCGCCACCGTGTCCCCTAGGCGGTTAGCTTGCCGAACGCCCATGCTGCGACTTTCCCTCCCCCTCGCGACAGCCGTCGCGGTGCTCGCGTGCGGCGGTGACTCGACGCCATCGCGGGGCGGGCGCGCGCCGGACAACCGTCCCGCGGACGCGATGGCGGACGACCACCGCCCGGTCGTGTTGTGTTTCGGGACCAGCCTGACTGCCGGACTGGGCCTCGATCCCGAGGAGGCGTATCCGGCGTTGCTGCAGCGCAAGATCGACTCCGCCGGGCTGGGCTACCGGGTCGTCAACGGCGGGGTGAGTGGGGAGACGTCGGCCGCCGGCCTGCGCCGGATCGAATGGCTGCTGCAGCAGCCCGTTGGCGTGCTGGTGCTCGAGCTCGGCGCCAACGACGCCCTGCGGGGCCAGGATCTCACGGCCGCACACGCCAACCTCCAGGCCGTCATCGACCGCACCCGCGCTCGCTATCCCGACGTCCGGATCGTGATCGCCGGGATGGAGGCGCCCCCCAATCTCGGCGGGCGGTACACGCGGGAGTTCCGCGAGCTATTCGTCACGCTGGCTCGCGCCAACGACGCCGCGCTGATCCCATTCCTCCTCGAAGGCGTCGCGGGCGTACCGGAGCTGAATCAGCCGGACGGTATCCACCCGACGGCGGAAGGGGCCGCCGTCGTGGCCGCCAACGTGTGGCGCGTGCTCGAGCCGCTGATGCGGCGGCCCTGAACCGATCACCGACTACGCAAACGGGCCGGATCAGGCGATATTCCTGCTCCGCGCGGGCGCACGGCCCGCTCACGCTCGCCCGATCCCGGAGACAAGCACATGCCCGCGCCCCAGCCGCTCGAGAACGCCGTCCCCGTGGGTCGGCTGGTCGCCCGCCGCTTACGTGAGCTGAAGCGCACCCCCGCTGAGCTGGCAGCGGTCGTGCGCGTGTCGGAGGACTACATCGAGGACCTGGTCGCGGGACGCGGGCTGCCGCCGGCCCCGGGGAGCGGCCTGTATCCGCCGATGAGCAAGTTCCTGCGACTGCATCGCAACGATTTGCCCACCTGTGCGCGATTGGAGCGGGCGGCCGCGCGGCAGCGGCAGGGGCGCCCGGCGATGGCGGTGGAGCGGGCGGTGCTCGCTTTGTGCGACCCCAAGCTGGTGCGGTCTCTCACCCGACGGCTGGCGCGCGCCGATGGCGGCGAATTGTCTCAACGGATCGTCGAGCGCCTCCTCGAGGTCGCCCGCGGCTTTGTCCGCGTCAAAGTGGAAGACGAGATGGCGATGCGCGCGGCGGCGAGTCGAGAAGGGCGTGCCTACCTCGACGGGCGCATGCGGCTGCTGCGATTCTTGGATTCGTCTCCGGAGTCGCTCACGGTTGCAGAGTGTGAGGAATTCATCGTCGCGCGCGTGGCGCTATGGGCGTACGACGTCGAGAGCGAGGCGATGCGTATCGTGCTGCGGTCCTGACAACGCGGCTCGTCCCCGAACGCAACAACGGCGCCCTCCAGGGGGCGCCGTTGGAGCTTTCCGGGTGTCGCGGGGGCTCTAGAGCGCCACGACGTTCTGCGCCGCCGGGCCCTTCTGACCCTGCACGACGTCGAACTCGACGCGCTGACCCTCGGCCAGCGATCGGAACCCCTGCGCCTGGATGGCGCTGTGGTGCACGAAGCAGTCCTTCTCGCCGTTCTCCGGCGTGATGAATCCGAACCCCTTCGCGTCGTTGAACCACTTCACGACACCGGTGATGCGTGCCATCGGTACTGAACTCCTGACTGAACTGTTGCCGGCGACG
>QKHC01000045.1 GCA_003251175.1 Gemmatimonadota bacterium | reverse complement strand
CAGCTGGTCATCGGGATCAACACCGCGGCGGGCGACGACATCTGGGTCAAGCAGCTGCCGCGCGGCCCGCTGTCGCGGATCACGTTCGGGGCGAGTCCGGACCGGCGCCCGCACTGGAGACCCGACGGTCGCTGGGTCACGTTCCTCACCGACACCAGCGTCGCCATGCGGCGGGCCGACGGGACCGGAGGCGACTCGGTCCTCTGGGCCGGCAGGGCGGACGAGGCGCTGTTGTCGCCCGACGGACGCTGGATCGTGCTGCGGAGAGGGGCCACGTCAGCGGCGGCCGGAGGCCGGGACATCTACGTCATGCGAGTCGGCGAAGACACGGCCCCCCGACCCCTGCTCACCTCTCCCTACGACGAGATGGCGATTCAGCTGTCTCCCGATGGCCGTTGGCTCGCCTACCAGTCTGACGAGACCGGACGGCTCGAGGTGTTCGTGCGTCCCTTCCCGAACGTCAGCGACGGCAAGGTGCAGGTGTCGAGCGACGGCGGGACGGGGCCGCTCTGGTCCCGGGACGGACGGGAGCTCTACTATCTGCGGCAGGACGAGATGATGATGGCGGTCCCGGCGGGGCCCGACGGCACGCTCCGCCCCAACGCGCAGCGGGAGCTGTTTCGGCGCAGCGCCCCGCTCCAGGGGCTCAACGCGCAATACTACACGCCGTGGGACGTGGCAGCGGACGGCCGCTTCATCATGGTTCGGTCACTCAGCACGGACGACGCCTCACCTCCGATCCTGGTGGTGGTGGAAAACTGGCTGGACGAGGTCCGGCAGCTGCTGCAGCAGTGAGGCCCGCCGCGCACCGCCGCCGCCCTGCGGCCGCAGCGGCGGTCGTTCGCGCACATCCATGACCCGACACGCGACCATCCTCGGCCCGGATGCCCGCCCACCGGATTCCGGCCGGGTGTCCGCCGCGCTCCCACGCGACCTGCTGGAGCAGGTGCGCTCGCGAGTCCAGCTGCTGGCCCTACTGCTGCTCTTCGCCTTCGCGCTGGATCCGCTGCTCTTCGCCGCAGGGTGGGTTGCGGCACGCGTTTCGGGGCGCGTGCTGCCGCCGGAGTTCCTCGCCACCAACGTCTTCCAATGGTTCAGCATCGGAGCGGTGGCGGCGTCCGCCACGCTGTGGGCGGTGGCACGGGGCCGTCGCGTCTCACCATCGCTGCTACACAACGTCGGCCTGGCGTACGAGATCGTGATCTGCTTTGTCCTCGCGATTTCGTCGTTCTGGCAGTACTTCCTCGACACGCAGCGTCTACCCAATCTCACCTGGGTTCCGCTCGTCGTGGTGCTGTTCCCGCTCATTCTTCCTGGTCCACCCCGACGCATGCTCGTCGCGGCGATCGCCGCCGCGGCGATGTCGCCCCTCGCGCTGCTGCTGCTCCACCAGTGGGGCAAGGTCACGGCTAACTCCGAGGACGTGGTGCGCGCGATCCTGGCACCCGGGATCGCGGTGGTGTTCGCCTACATGGGCGCGCGGGTGGTGTACGGACTGGGCCGTGCAGTGCTGGCGGCGCGGGAGCTGGGCAGCTACCGGCTCGAGGAGCGGCTTGGGGCAGGCGGGATGGGCGAGGTGTGGCGCGCGCGGCACCGCATGCTGGCACGGCCGGCAGCGATCAAGCTGATCCGCGCACCCGCAGGCGCGGACGGCGACGGGCCGCGCGTCATCTCTCCCGAGCTCACGCATCGATTCGAGCGCGAAGCGCAGGCGATCGCCAGCCTGCGCTCTCCCAATACGGTCAATCTGTACGATTTCGGCGTGGCCGACGACGGCGCGCTCTACTACGTGATGGAGCTGCTCGATGGACTCGACGCCGACAGTCTGGTCCGGCGCTTCGGGCCCATTCCGTACGCGCGCGCTATCTATCTCCTGCGTCAGCTGTGTCACTCGCTGGCGGAGGCCGACGCGCGTGGCCTGGTGCACCGCGACGTCAAGCCCGCGAACATCTTCGTGTGCCGCTACGGCGAGGACTGCGACTTCGTCAAAGTCCTCGACTTCGGCCTGGTCAAAGTGCTCGCCGAGGCGCAGCCCCCCGAGCACGCGGGATCACGCGCTGACGTCATTCGCGGCACGCCGGCATTCATGGCGCCGGAGCAGGTCCTGGGAACGACGCCGCCCGATGGGCGTACCGATGTCTACGGGACAGGCTGTGTCGCTTACTGGCTGCTGACCGGCCGGCTGGTGTTCGAGGCCGACACCACCCTGGCGCTGCTGATGCAGCACGTGCACACGGCGCCCACGCCGCCGTCCGCGCGCACCGAGCTGCCGATTCCGCCGGCGCTGGACGAGCTGGTGCTGTCGTGCCTGGCCAAGGATCCCGGCGCTCGGCCGGCGTCGGCGCGGGAGCTGGCGCGCCGCTTGGCGGGCATCCCGGGCGGCGACGCGTGGACGGCCGACCAGGCCCTGGCGTGGTGGGCGATGCACCAGCCGGAGCTCGTGGCCCGCGAGGGATGACCTACGGCGCGTCCGTCCGCACTTCTCCGTGCCGCGGCTCAGGAGTGACGGCCAGCTGATCACGCTCGCCGGTGCGAACCCGGTACACGCCGTCAACGGGGAGCACGAAGACCTTGCCGTCGCCGACGGCGCCGGTGCGCGCCGCCTCCAGCAGCACCTGCACGGTCCGTTCGACGAAGGACTCGGAGACGCCGATCTCGAGGCGGACCTTCTCCTGCAGCTCCATCTTCACCGTCGCGCCGCGGTAGGTCTCCATCGGTTGGTACTCGCCGCCGTGGCCTTCCACGCGCGAGACGGTAATGCCACGCACATCGGCCTCGAACAGCGCTTCAAGCACGTCGTTGAGTCGTTCGGGTCGGATGACGGCCACGATGAGCTTCATGGGCTGTGCTCCCCGCGCGGCGGGCGGCGCTCGAGGACGAGGACGGCACCCTCGCCGCGATTGTACGCCTCTTCCCCGTGCTGTACGATGTCCATGCCAATGCCTTCTTCCTGCTCGCTGGGACGCAGCCCGACGGCGACGCCGATGAGCTTCAGCAGCACCACGGTGCCGATCAGGCTGTACACGAAGACGGCGGCCACGGCCAGCACCTGGATCGCCACGAGGCGCGCTCCCCCGGCGACGAGGCCGTCCGTCGGCGCGTGCCACGCCTGCTGGGCGAAGACGCCCGTCAGCAGGGCGCCGGTGATGCCGCCGAGGCCGTGGGCGGCGAAAACGTCGAGCGAGTCGTCCAGCGCCCAGCGCGGCCGCCACACCATGACGCCGTAGCTCGGCAGCGCGGCCAGGGCACCCAGAACGAGGGCGTGGGCGGGCGCGATGAATCCTGCCGCGGGGGTGATCGCCACCAGCCCGACGATAGCGCCGGTGGCGGCGCCTACCGCCGTCGGGCGCCCCGTTCGCCAGCGGTCCAGCAGCATCCACATCAGCAGCGTCGCTCCCGGCGCAAGCAGCGTGTTGACGAATGCCAGCACCGCCACCGGGCCCGCCGACAGCGCGCTGCCGCCGTTGAATCCGAACCAGCCGAACCACAGCAGCGCGGCGCCCAGCATCACGTAGGGTACGTTGTGCGGCAGGAAGGCCTGGCGGCCGTAGTCCTTGCGCTTGCCGACCGCCCAGGCGCAGGCGAGCGCCGCCGCGCCGGCGTTGATGTGCACCACCGTGCCACCGGCGAAGTCCAGCGCACCGAGCCGGCTCAGCCAGCCGCCGCCCCAGACCCAGTGCGCCGCCGGTGCATACACCAGCACGCTCCACGCGGCGATGAACCACACGTAGCTGCCGAAGCGCACGCGCTCGACCACGGCGCCCGAGACCAGCGCGGCGGTGATGATGGCGAAGGCGCCCTGATAGGCGAAGTGCAGCAGCTGCGGGTAGGCGCCCCAGGGCCCGGTCGCTAGGCCCACGTCGCGCAACAATGCGTGGCTGGCACCGCCCAGCCAGGCGCCGCCCGTGGTGAACGCCAGACTGTACCCGATCAGGGCCCAGGTGAGGCCCACGGCCCCCAGCGCCACCAAGCTCATCATCATGGTGTTGAGGACGTTCTTGCGCCGCACCAACCCACCGTAGAAGAACCCGAGAGCGGGCGTCATCAGCAGCACGAGCGCCGTCGAGATCAGGAGCCAGGCCGTATCGTCGCCGCGTAGCGGGGGCGGCATGGGGGCTTGGATCATGGCCCTAATATGGGGCCGTGGCTGCCGCCACGACGAGCGTCGCGTGCCGCCACCTCGAAGGCGTGATCGAGGAAGCCGTCCCCAGCCCTGGACAGGCCACCTGGCGTGTGCGGGGCTCCGGCGGGCCGCCACTCAAGTACCGCCGTGTCCTCCGACCCGGCGCGACACCGTGGTCGAGGAGCACTTCGGCGCCCGCGTCGCCCGATCCCTATCGCTGGCTCGAGCAGTCTGACAGCGGCGCCGCGATCGCCTCCCCTGCAGGCGGCGCGCCGGCAGACCCGCAGCGCGTTGATGCAACCACCGGCGATTCTCTTGCCTCCACCGGCCAACACCGCTACGGTGGGGTGAGAGAACGCCCGGAGGGGAGCACCATGAAGCACGCCGCGCTGATCATCGTCGACATGCAGCCCGATTTCCTGCCGGGGGGGGCGCTGGCCGTGCGCGACGGTGACCGCATCATCGAGCCGCTGCGCCGCCTCATGGAGGCCGACCTGTTCGGGCTGTACGCGGCGACTCAGGACTGGCACCCGCGCGGGCATATCTCGTTCGCCAGCAGTCACCCCGGCCATCGGCCCCTCGACGTCATCCCGCTCTACGGTCACGAGCAGGTGCTGTGGCCCGACCACTGCGTTCAGGGCACGCACGGCGCCGAGCTGGTTCGTGGGCTCCCGTGGGAGCGGGTGTCCGTCCTCATTCGCAAGGCGACCGATCCTCGCGTGGACTCATACAGCACGTTCCGCAACAACTGGGATCAGCACGGTCAGCGGCCGCCCACGGGGCTCGCCGGGTACCTGCGCGAGCGTGGCGTGCGCGACGTCTGGCTCTGTGGCCTGGCGCGCGACTACTGCGTCAAGTGGTCGGCGGAGGACGCGGCCCACGAGGGCTTCACCCCGCATGTCATCTGGGATCTCACCCGGCCGGTGGATACCGCGTCCGACGCCGACGTGCGCACCGCCCTCCTGGCGGCGGGCGTCGAGATCGTCGAGGCGGACGCACTCCTCGGCTCGCGGGTATAGGCGATGGCCGCGACCCCGTCCACCATGCTCCCCCTGGGGACTCGGGCGCCCGCGTTTGCGCTGCCCGATCTCGAGGGTCGCACCGTCACGCTGGACGACTTCGCCGACGCCCCCGCGCTGCTGGTGATGTTCATCTGCAACCACTGCCCCTACGTGCAGCACGTCGAGCGCGAGCTGGCCGCGGTGGCGCGGGACTACCAGCAGCGAGGGCTTGCGGCCGTCGCGATCAGCGCCAACGACGTGTCAGCGTACCCGACCGACGGTCCCGCCGGCATGCGCGAGCAGCACGAGCGGGCAGGGTTCGGGTTTCCGTACCTGTACGACGAAACCCAGGATGTGGCGCGGGCCTACCACGCGGCCTGCACCCCGGACCTGTTTGTCTTCGACGGCGAGCGTCGTCTCGTCTACCGGGGCCAGCTCGACGGCAGCCGACCCGGCAATACCGTACCGGTGAGCGGCGCCGACCTGCGCCGGGCGCTCGACGGGGTGTTTCGCGGAGACCCGGTGATCGCGGCCCAGACTCCCAGCATCGGCTGCAACATCAAATGGAAGCCGGGGAGCGCGCCGGAGTACGCCCGCTAGCCGAGCTTCCCGGACGCGGTCCCGCCGGGTAGAATGGTGGGCCATGACCGACTTCGCGGGGCGAGTGTGGACAGTGGGCGCGCTCGCCCTCGCTGCAATCGGGGGGGGGTGCGGTGGGCGCCCGGCGCCCGTCCCGCCGCCACGCAGCGCGAACCCCGCCGATGTGGCATTCATGTCCGGGATGATCCGCCACCACGCCCAGGCGGTGCTGATCGCCGGGTGGGCACCGACGCACGGGGCGAGCGCCGCGCTGCGACGGTTGTGCGAGCGCATCGTCGTCGGGCAACAGGACGAGATCGCCCTGATGAGCCGCTGGCTCGAGGACCATGGAGAGCCGGTCCCGGAGCCGGGCGGGGGACACCACGCCCTGCCGGCCGGCGCGCCCGCGCCGCTGATGCCGGGGATGCTGACCGACGCCCAGCTCGCGCAGCTCGACAGCGCGCGCGGTCCCGCCTTCGATCGCCGGTTTCTCACGCTCATGATCGTGCACCACCGTGGCGCTCTGACCATGGTCGATCGGCTGTTCGTGAGCGAGGGGGGCGCGCGCGATGAGACGGTCTTCCGGCTGGCCTCCGACGTGCACGCCGACCAGTCCACCGAAATCCACCGCATGCAGCTCATGCTCGCCACCCTGCCTCCCGAGGAACAGACCCGATGACTGCCTTGCCTGCCCGATTGCTGCTCACCGCCGTCTCCGCGCTCACCGTCGCATGCGCGACCGCGACGTCGCCATCGGCCGGCACACCGCAGGCGGCGACGCCCGCACCGCGCCCCGACCCGCGCGTGGGGCTGCGGGGCGGACTGTGGGACGCTGCCGAGGCGACCATGGGCATGCGGGTCGTCTCGCGCACGCGGCCGCCGGAGGGATTCGTGGGATTCACCAACTCGGATCTCGCATTCACGGGGCACTACGTCATTCAGGGCAACTACCATGGGCCGCTCATCTGGGACGTGGCGAATCCGGCGAAGCCGGTTCTGGTGAGGGGCTATGTGTGCCCGGCGTCGCAGAACGATGTCTCGGTGTACGGCAATCTGCTGTTTCTCTCCGGGGAGAATCTGGCGGCGCGTCTCGACTGCGGCACGCAGGGGATCCCCGACAGTGTCAGCACCGAGCGGTTTCGCGGCATCCGGATCTTCGACATCAGCGACATCACGAATCCCCGCTACGTCAGCACGGTGCAGACCTGCCGCGGCTCTCACACGCACACCGTGGTGCCCGATCCGGCCGACCCCGACGTCATCTATCTCTATGTATCGGGTCGGCAACCGGTGCGCTCGCCGACGGAGCTCGCGGGCTGCTCCGGCTTGCAGCCGTATGAGGACCCGAACTCGGCGCTGTTCCGGATCGAGGTGATCCGCGTGCCGGTGGCTCACCCGGAGCAGGCCGCCATCGTCACGTCGCCACGCATCTTCACGGACCTGGTCGAGCCGCCGACGCACGGGGAGGCGCCCGAAGACGTTGCGGCGGCGGCAGCAGCCGCTGCCGCGGCGCGCGACACCGGTGCCTTCACGGTGACTATCGAGGGGCTGGAGACCGTGCTGACCTCCCAGGAGGTCGACCCGCTGCTCGCCCAGCTCGTCGCCCAGCGGGGTGGAGCCGGCGCACCGACCGCCGCCGACAGTGCACGACTGCGGGCCATGCTGCCGGCGATCGTCGCGGCACAGGAGCAGGAGGGGCCGGTGCGTCCCGATGGCACCCGCCCGGGACCGAACCAGTGCCACGACATCACGGTCTACCCGGCGATCGGGCGGGCGGGGGGCGCCTGCGCGGGCTACGGGTTGCTGCTCGACATCCGCGACGTGACCCATCCGAAACGGATCGGGGCGGTGTCCGATTCGAACTTCTCCTTCTGGCACTCGGCGACGTTCAACAACGACGGCACCAAGCTCCTGTTTACGGACGAATGGGGCGGCGGGGGCGCGCCCAAGTGCCGGGTCACCGACAAGCCGGAGTGGGGGGCGGATGCGATCTTCACGCTGGCCGGTGATCAGCTGACGTTCGCCAGCTACTACAAGATGCCCGCGCCCCAGACCCCGCAGGAGGTCTGCGTGGCGCACAACGGGTCACTGGTCCCGGTCCCGGGGCGTGACATCATGGTCCAGTCCTGGTACGAAGGCGGGGTCTCAGTGTTCGACTGGACCGACGCCGCGCACCCCCGGGAGATTGCGTTCTTCGATCGGGGCCCCGTGGATGAAACGCGCCTCGGCGACGGCGGGTCGTGGTCGGCCTACTGGTACAACGGCTACATCTACAGCTCCGAGATCGCCCGCGGTCTGGACGTGCTGGAGCTGACGCCGAGCGAGTTTTTGTCGGCGGACGAGTTGGCCGCGGCGAAGCTGGTGCAGCTGGAACAGCTGAATGTTCAGAGCCAACCGCAGCTGACGTGGCCCGCGAGCTTCGTGGTCGCGCGCGCCTACCTCGACCAGCTCGCTCGCGGTCGCGGCCTGGCGGCCGACCGCCTGGCAGCCGCGCGGAGCGCGCTCGCCGAGGCGGAAGGTCGCAGCGGTGCCGAGCGGCGGGAGGCGCTGGCGCGGCTGGCGGAGCAGCTGCGCGGTGATGCGGTGGGAGCGAGTGATGCCGATCGCGTGCAGAAGCTGGCAGCGGTAATCGGCGAGCTGGCGAGCCCCCATCATCACTGATCGCCTGAGGCTCAGGTGAGCTCCCAGACCGCCGCCGGGCCCGACGTCGGATCGGTGGCGCGCGCTCGCGTGGCGTCCATCGACCTGATCCGCGGCGCCGTGATGATCCTGATGGCGATCGATCACGTGCGCGTCTATGCCGGTCTGCCGGCCGGCGGACCGACGCCGGGCATCTTCTTCACCCGCTGGATCACCCATTTTTGCGCCCCCGCCTTTCTGTTCCTCGCTGGGACGAGCGCCTATTTCTACGGCCGTCGGCATGCTGATCTGTCGCGCTTCCTCCTGATCCGGGGTGCCTGGCTCGTGCTGCTCGAGCTCACGGTGCTGCGGGTCGGGTGGACCTTCAACTTCGATTTCGCGCACTACAACATGGCCGGCGTGATCTGGGCCATCGGCTGGTGCATGATCCTGCTCGCCGTGCTGGTGAAGCTGCCGCTGCGGGTCGTCGGTGCCGTGGGCGTCGCCATCATCGGCGCTCACAATCTCCTGCCCCTGCCACAGGGGGAAGCGGTGAGCGCGCTGTGGAAGATTGTCTACGTGGGATTCTGGGCGGGACCGATCCGCTTCGGCGCCGACGGTCCCAGTCTCATAATCCTCTACTCGATCATTCCGTGGATCGGCGTGATGGCGGCCGGCTACGCCTTCGGGGCCATCGTCACTCTCGAGCCCGCGCGCCGCGACCGCATCTGCCTCGGGCTCGGTCTCGGTGCCACCGCGCTGTTCCTGGTGCTGCGTGGCTTCAACCTGTACGGTGATCCCCGGCCGTGGGTTGCCGCGGGGCAGGGGCCGGACGGTACGCCGATGCCGGCGCTGCTCGCGTTTCTCAACACCAACAAATACCCGGCCTCGCTCCAGTTCCTCCTGATGACGCTCGGCCCGACCCTCGCGCTGATTCCGCTGCTGGAGCGCGCGCGGGGTGCCGTCGCGCGCTGGGTGACGGTGTTCGGCCGCGTGCCGTTCTTTTATTACGTCCTGCACATTCCGTTGATTCACGCACTGGCGCTGATCGTGTCAGGGATCCGGCTGGGTGCGGTGAGTCCCTGGCTGTTCGCCAACCACCCCATGGGGAATCCGCCGCCGCCGGACGGGTACCCGTGGAGCCTCGGACTGCTCTACGTCGTGTTCGCCGTCGCCATCACGATCCTCTATCCCGTGTGCCGGTGGTACGCCGATCTCAAGGCGCAGCGACGGTACTGGTGGCTGAGCTACCTGTAGCGGCGTTCGTCGCAGCGGCCACGGTGCCGCGCGACGCCTCCCACGCGTCGGGATCCCTGGACGAGGCGAGCGCACTGCTCGTGGCGCATCCGGCGATCGCGGATCACGACATCCACACCGCCGCGATTCTGGGCGACGACACCGCCGTCGGGCGCTGGCTGGCGCGCGATCCCGCCAGCGCGACCGTTCGCGGTGGCCCCCGCGACTGGGACCCCCTCACATACCTGTGCTTCTCGCGCTTCTTGCGGCTCGACCCTGCGCGCGGGGACGGATTCGTCCGGGCGGCACGCGCGCTGCTCGACGCCGGCGCCAGCGCGCGGACCGGCTTCTGGGAGCCCAATCACCTGCCCGAGCCTGAGTGGGAAAGCGTGCTGTACGGTGCCGCCGGCATCGCACATCATGCGGAGCTGACCCGGTTGCTGCTCGCGTACGGTGCCGATCCCAACGATGGCGAGGTTGTGTACCACACGCCGGAATCCTACGACAACGGCGCACTCCAGGCACTCGTGGAAGGCGGGCGACTCGACTCCGACAGCCTCACCACGATGCTCATTCGCAAGCACGATTGGCACGATCTCGAGGGTGTCCGCTACCTGCTCGACCACGGGGCCGATCCCAACGACCGTGGCCGCTGGGGCGGCACCGCACTGCACCACGCGATCATCCGCGACAACGGCGCCGTCGTCATCGAGCTGCTGCTCGATCACGGAGCGGACCCCGCGATTCTCGCCGACGGCCAGACGGCGGTGGAGCAGGCGGCCCGGCGGGGTCGTGGCGACCTGCTTGCCCTGTTCGCGATGCGCGGGGTACCGGTCGCGCTGGCGGGCGCGGCGCGGCTCGTTGCGGCGTGCGCGCGGAACGATGCGGCCACCATCGGGGCCGTGGCGCGGGACGAGCCGCAGGTCGTGCGTGACGTGATGGCGCAAGGAGGCCGGTTGCTCGCGGAGTTTGCGGGAAATGGCAACACTGACGGTGTGCGACAGCTGCTCGATCTCGGGGTAGACGTGACCGCGCGCTTCGCCACGGGTGACGGGTACTGGGATGTGGCCCCCGGGAGCACGGCGCTGCACGTGGCGGCGTGGCGGGCGCGACATGCGACGGTGCAGTTGTTGATCGATCGGGGCGCGCCGGTGAACGCCACGGACGGCCGAGGGCGAACGCCCCTGACGCTCGCGGTCCGGGCATGCGTGGACTCGTACTGGACGGAGTTGCGGTCTCCCGAATCAGTGGCCGCGCTACTGGCGGCCGGGGCGTCGCCGCTCGAGGCAGCGTATCCGTCCGGCTACGCCGAGGTGGACGAACTGCTGCGCGAGTTCGGTCGCGAGACCTAGCCGTCCCCGGGGGGCTGGCGCGCGACCAGCACCTTGTCGACTCGCCGCCCATCCATGTCCATCACCTCGAGTCGGAACCCCGGCAAGTCGACCGCGTCGCCCGATCGGGGAATGCGTCCCAGCACGGTCATGACCAGTCCACCGAGCGTCTCGTACTCGGCGCGGTCCTCGCCGGGGAGCTGAGCCAGTCCCAGTAGCTGCTTGAGCTCGTCGAGACGCAACCGGCCGTCCACCAGCCACGATCCGTCCGCTCGTTCCACGATTACGGGCTCGAGCTCGCGGTCCTCAAGCGGCACGTCGCCGACAATGGCCTCGAGCACGTCGTTCACCGTCACGACACCCTCGAAGCCGCCGAACTCATCGATGACGAACGCGAATGGTGATCGGGTGTCCTTGAAGCGCTGCAGCAGCGCGAGTCCCGTCATGCCCTCGGGGACAAACAGCGCGGGCTGGAGCACTGATCGCAAGTGTGGTGTCCCCTCCGCCAGCAACTGCGTCAACACGTCCTTGGCCTGCACCATGCCGAGGACGCGGTCGAGCGATCCCTGCACCAGCGGAAAGCGCGCGTGGCCGCTGTCGGTCAGCGTGCGCCGCACGGTGTCGGCGGGGTCGTCGACGTCGAGGCAGACCACCTCCGTGCGGGGCGTCATCAGGGCCGTGACCCGATGATCCCCCAGTCGGAACACCCGCTCGAGCAGGTCCCGTTCCAGTGGCTCGACGGCGCCCACATGCGTCCCCTCGGCGATGAGCAGGCGGATGTCCTCTTCGGTCACCGGCGATTCGGCTGGCGCGCGCAGGCGCCACAGCGCGAGGACGGCGTCGGTTGATGCGGTCAGCGTGCGTACCACTGGCGCTGCCAGCCGGGACAGGGCCCGCATCAGCGGGGCGGTCAGGCTCGCCACCTGCTCGGCACGGGCCAGGCCCACACGTTTCGGCACGAGCTCGCCGAACACCAGCGAGACGTAGGTGATGCCGAGGACGACCACCGCCAGGCTGATCCCGCGACGGTAGGGGGCCAGGCTGGGCACACCCGCCAGGGCCGATTCCAGTGCGCGGGCGATCGTGGCCTCGCCGATGGCGCCGGCGAGCACGCCGACCAGCGTGATCCCCAGCTGCACCGTGGCGAGGAACCGGCCTGGCGCGCCGCTCAGCTCGAGCGCCGCCCGGGCACCGTACTGACGCCGGTCGGCGCGCTGGCGCAGGCGCGCGCGGCGCGCCGCCACCATGGCCATTTCGGACATGGCCAGCCAGCCGTTGCAGGCGATGAGGGCGAGGAGGATCAGCAGTGTCGCGCCGAACGAATCCATGGTGTCTGCCCCGGGCGTCGAGTAGAGCGGCGCATGCATGGGACCTGGTGAGGCGTCGCGCCGGTCGCTCGGGCCGACGCGCCGCTGAGCGCAAGTAGTCCCGAGTCGTGTGAACTGTGCCTGAAGGGAGTCTGAAGGCCGGGCCGCCGTGACATTTCATGCTGTGGTCAGGATGGATTCATGAGCGGCAGGGCATGTTGTTCTCCATGCAGGATGACCAGCCGCCGGCTGTGCGTGAGTGGCGTGCCGGCGACGGTGGAGGGAGGTGGCCATGAAATCCACAACGCGGAGCGCAATTCGGGAGATCGCCGTCACCATCCCCGTAGACGCCGTGGAGTTGCCGGGCACGCTGGGCCTGCCGGCCGACGTCGAGGCGCTGGTGCTGTTCGCCCATGGCAGCGGGAGCAGTCGGTTGAGTCCTCGAAACCGTCAGGTGGCAGCTGTCCTGCAACAAGAGGGAATCGGGACGCTGTTGTTTGACCTGTTGACCGAGGTGGAGACGATCCGGCGTAACGTGTTCGACATCTCGCTGCTGGCGCGGCGGCTCGACCAGGCTCGTCGGTGGGCCGAGACCGGCGCGGGAATCGATCGGCCGCCGATGGGCTATTTCGGGGCCAGCACCGGAGCGGCGGCTGCCCTGGTCGCTGCCGCCGAGCATCGCGGGTCGGTGGCCGCGGTCGTGTCACGCGGCGGTCGCCCCGACCTCGCGGGCGAGGCGCTACGCCGCGTCGATGTCCCGACGCTGCTGATCGTCGGGGAGGCTGACGAGGAGGTTCTCGCGCTGAACCGCTCGGCGCTGGCACGGCTGCCGCGCGGCAGTCGCTTGTCCATCGTTCCCGGCGCGACACACCTCTTCGAGGAGCCGGGGACGCTGGAACGCGCTGCGACGCTGGCGGCGGCCTGGTTTCTGATGCACCTGCAGCGGCCTGCGCTGGCGATGGCTGGCGCGTCCTGAACGACCTGCGCGCCCGGCGGTGGACCGACGGACGCCGACACGAGAGTGAGGGAGGGTGCCATGGGCGCCAAAGTGAGCGCGTCATTGCTGATGCTCGTGCTGGGGGGGCTTGCGTGGAGCGGCAGTCCGGCGGTGGAGCCACAGGACACGCTGTTGCAGCGGGCCCGAGCGGCCTTCGAGCCGCTGCCGACTGAGCCCCCGATGCTCGCGGGCAATCCGCTGACTCCGGCGAAGGTCGAGCTCGGGCGCATGCTCTATTTCGAGCCCCGCCTGTCATCGAGTTGGCTGATCAGCTGCAATACGTGCCACAACGTCGGACTTGGGGGTGTCGATCTGCAGGTCACCTCGATCGGGCACGGCTGGCACCGCGGCCCGCGCAATGCCCCGACGGTGTTCAATGCGGTGCTCAACATCGCGCAGTTCTGGGACGGGCGCGCCCGCGACCTGATGCAGCAGGCCCAGGGACCCGTGCAGGCCGCCGTGGAGATGAACAGCTCGCCGGATCGGGTGGTCGCGACGTTGCGCTCGATCCCGGAGTATGTCGAGCGATTCCGGGCGGCGTTTCCCGAGGCCACCGATCCGGTCACGTTCGACAACATGGCCCGTGCCATCGAGGCCTTCGAGGCCACGCTGCTGACCCCCGGGGCACGCTTCGACCGCTATCTCGCGGGGGAGGCGGACGCCCTGACCCCCGTCGAGCAGCGCGGGGCTGCCGCGTTTCTCGATCGCGGCTGCGCCGGATGTCACAGCGGACGGAACGTCGGTGGCGCCGGATACTTTCCCTTCGGGGTGGTGCAGAACCCTGGTGCCGAGATTCTGCCGCCCGGCGACAAGGGACGTTTTGCCGTCACGCGCACCGTGAGCGACGAGTACGTCTTCAAGGCTCCGTCGCTGCGCAACGTGGCACTCACGCCGCCGTACTTCCATTCGGGAGTCGTGTGGGACCTGGAGCAGGCCGTGGCGGTGATGGGTGCCGCTCAGCTGGGTACCGAGCTGAGCTCCACCGAGGTCGTCGCGATTGCGGAGTTCCTGCGTGCCCTGACGGGCGAGCAGCCGGTGATCGTGCATCCGGTGCTGCCGCCGCACACTGCCACCACGCCGCGACCCCGCGTGGAGGCCACACCGCTGTCGAACTGACTGGTGGGTCGCCCCGGGCGCCGGCGGTGGCGGGGGACCAGCGGGTTCCACGCGGCATGCCAACGTGTCATGTTGAGGGATGACTGAACTCCTCGACATCACGTTCTATCACAACGCGCTGGATCGCTGGATCCTCGCGCTGGGGATCGCTGCCGGCATGTTCGTGCTGCTACGCGTCCTGGTGCGGGTCGTGCGCGGCCGCTTCACCGCATTGGCGGGTCGGACCGAGACCGAGTGGGATGACGTCGTCGTGCACGCGCTCGGTCGCACACGACGGTTGTTCCTGCTGGTGCTCGCAGCGTGCGCCGGGGCCGCCACACTGACCCTGCCTCCGCGGCCGACTGCCGCGCTCCGCACGATCGTCGTGCTGGTGGTGTTGTTTCAGGTCGGTGTCTGGTTCTCGGCGGCGTTGGGCATGTGGCTGGACCGTTACGCCGCCCGCGAGCTGGAGCAGGACCGCGGCGCCGCCACCTCCGTCCGGGCCGTCGGGTTCGTCGGCAAGCTCGTGCTGTGGTCGGTCGTGCTGCTGGTGGCGCTCGACAACGTTGGCGTGGACGTCACGACCCTGGTCGCCGGGCTCGGCGTCGGCGGCATCGCGGTGGCGCTGGCGGTCCAGGCCATTCTGGGTGACCTCTTTGCATCACTATCGATTGTACTCGACAAGCCGTTCGTGCTCGGCGACTTCATCGTCGTGGACGATCAGCTCGGCAGCGTCGAGTACATCGGTCTCAAGACGACTCGGGTGCGCAGCCTGTGGGGTGAGCAGGTCGTGTTTGCCAACGGAGATCTGCTGAAGAGCCGGTTGCGCAACTACGGACGCATGCGCGAGCGGCGGGTCGCCTTCGAGCTGGGCGTGACCTACCAGACCCCGCGCGACAAGCTGATGCGGATGCCGGGCATGATCCGCGAGGCGATCGAGGCGCAGGAACGCACGCGCTTCGACCGCTCGCATTTCAAGGCATATGGCGACTTCGCGCTGACCTTCGAGTCGGTGTACTACGTACTGTCGCCGGACTACAACGCGTACATGGATATCCAGCAGGCCATCAACCTGGCGATCCACGAGCGGTTCGAGGCCGAGGGGATCGAGTTCGCCTACCCGACCCAGACGCTGCATTTGCTCAAGGCGCCGACCTAGACGGACGGGCGACGCCCCCATTGGCGCGGGCGGCCATTGACCCCGCCGGTACCGCGCTGCAGCTTCCGCGGCGCCGGCGTGGCGCACTGGTGCCGGCGCTCACCTCGCAGGGGGCCGCGCGTGGCACGCGTCGTACTCAAGATTCTGTTGTGGACGGTCGCCCTCGTCGCCGTCAGCGCCGTGGCGTTGGTCATCACCGCCTTGTTCCGTTGGGATCGTATGTTCGCGGCGCCGTATCCTCCGATTCATGCCTCGACGGACAGCGCGGTGATCGC
>QKHC01000127.1 GCA_003251175.1 Gemmatimonadota bacterium | reverse complement strand
GCGAGGGCGGCGGTTCATCGGAACGTCCTACACCCCACAGCCCACATCCCGTGCGGTCCCACACCCCACATCCCACATCCCGTCTTCTACCGTCCCGCCACCAACCGCTCGAATCCAGGGTGACCGTGCAGCACCCGGAACGCCGGCGCGTATCGCAACCACGTGCGCGTCATCGGCTCCTCCGAGGGCGCGCCGATCGCCGGTGCGAGCACGCTTACGGCCCGATTGGCGTCGCCTGTCCAGGCGAGAACGGTCGCGAGCCGCACCTCGAGCGCCGGTCCGAGGTAGGCGTCGCGCTCCGTCGGCATGAACTCCACGGCGCGCTCTGCCGCCCGCACCGCCTCCGCCCGTCGTCCCAGCGCCGCCGCGGCGAGCCCGAGATCGCTCCACATCCAGCCGTGAAATGGTCCGGCGCTGTACTCGCCCGACAGTCGCTCCAGATCGATTCGGGCGGAATCGAGCACCGCGCGTGCGCGCGCGCTGTCGCCGCGGAACCACAGCGCCAGGCCCCGGGTCACCTGCGCGCTGGCGGCGGACACGGGATCGGCGGGCAGGGACGCGGTGATCATCGCGCGGTCGAGCGCGGCGTCGAACCCGACCAGAGTCCGCGCGAGGATCGCAACATAGGTGCTCGACATGTCAATCGATTCGGCTGATGGGAGCGATGCCAGGTAGCGGTGCGCGAGGACGGTGTCGCCCTGGAGCGCAGCTGAATAGGCCTTGAACAGGGTCGGCACCGGGTCTGCCGGTGCCAGCGCCGCCGCGCGGTCGAGATAGCGCTCCGCTTCCCGATAACGCCCGCTGGGAATGAGCGTGGCCGCGATTTCGTGCAGCTCGGCCACGTTGTTGGGATCGAGCGCGAGCTCGCGGTCGCGATTCTCGATGCTCTCGGCGATGCGGCCCTGCCGCCGTGTGACGTTGGCGATCGCCCCGTACACCTCCGGGTCGCCCGGGCGGAGGCGCCGCGCGGTCTCGAGCTCGGGTAGCGCTCGGTCGTAGTCGCGGCTTCCCCAATAGTGGTAATAGCCCATTGCGACGTGGGCGTCGGGCAGGTCGGGATCCAGCTCGAGCGCCCGCTCACCTGCTCGACGGGCCTGCTCCAGCCGCTGCGGCGCGAGGTCGTACCCGAACCAGTACATCTGCGCGTGTGCCTTCGAGAGCCACGCCCAGGCGAGCGCGAACCCGGCATCCAGCTCGACGGCGCGCTCGAACGACTCCAGTGCCTGGCGCGTGGTCCGCTCGCCGAAGTCACGGCGCAGGTGGGCTCGTGCCTTCAGGTAGGCGTCGTACGCTTCGACGGATTCCGTGGGCCGCCGCGCCAGCGCCGTGTCTTCCCGTGCCAGCAACGCCACGTCGAGCGCGCCGGCCACACGCCCCGCGACGTCGGACTGCACCTGGAAGACCTGAGTCAGATCGGCATCGAAGCTCTCGGCCCAGAGATGCGTGTCGTCGGAGACGCGAATCAGCTGCGCGCTGATGCGCACCTGATCACCCTGACCGGCGCGCTGCCAGCGCACCGTCCCCTCGAGCACGTACTGCGCCCCCACCGCCGCCCCGATCTCGCGCATCGTCTGCTGGCCCTGTCCGAACCGCGCTGCGGTGGTGCGGGAGATCACTCCCAGTCCCGACAGCTCCGCCAGCCGCGAGGTGATCTCCTCGGTCATCCCGTCGGCGAAGTACTCGTCCGCCGGCGGTCCGAGGTTCTGGAACGGCAGCACGATGAGGGTGGGCCGCTCGGGTGTCGCGGCGGCGCCGGCATCTCGCCCCAGCCGCGGCGCGATCACCACTGCGGCGGCGACGATCGCCACCGCCACGATGACGAATCCCAGTCGGGCAGGGATGCGCTGCCACGGGGGCGGCGTGGCGGCGGTCGGGGCGCCCGCGCCGCTCACGGCGGCCGTCGCGTGGGTGGGCGCCGTTCCGCCGCTCGGCGTCGCCATGACGTCGAACTGCTGGTGCAGCTCGGATGCCGACTGCCAGCGGTCGGCGGGCTTCTTGGCGAGGCAGCGCATCACCAGCGCGCCGAGCGCGGGCGGGACGCTGTCGCGGTGCTGGGTCACGGGCTCGGGTGCCTGGGTCACGTGCGCCGCCAGCATCGCCTGGGGCGACGACATCGTGAACGGCGTGCGGCCGGTGAGCATTTCGTACGCGATCGCGCCCAGCGCGTAGATGTCGGCGCGGTAATCGACGTTGGGATCGGCCGCCGCCTGCTCGGGGGCCATGTAGGCCGGCGTCCCCAGCGCCACGCCGAGCGAGGTCAACGAAACCTCGCCTGTCGCCTCGCTCACCGCCTTCGCCACGCCGAAATCGGTGACCACGGCGAAGGCGTGCGTCAGCAGGATGTTGTCGGGCTTGATGTCGCGATGCACCACGCCGTGGTCGTGGGCGTAGGCCAGCGCCGCCGCCACGTCGCGCAGCACCCGCACGGCGACCGGGACGGGCAGCTCGCCCTCGCGCGCCAGCCGCGCGCGCAGCGACTCGCCTTCGACCAGCGGCATCGTGTACCACACCAGGTCGTCCGAGCGACCGGCGCGCAGCAGCGGCACGATGTGGGGGTGCTGCAGCGAGGCGGCGAGCTGGATCTCGCGGCGGAAGCGGTCGGCGTTCACGCCCGCCGCCATTTCGGGCGGCAGCACCTTGACCACGACCTTGCGCCCCAGCTCCGTCTCGGTGGCGACGAACACCCGGCTCATCCCGCCGCCGCCCAGCTCGCGCTCGATGCGATAGGCGTCGCCGAGGGCGGCCTGGAGGCGATCCTGCAGCTCGGCCATCAGCGCTCCTGCGCGAGGCGCGCCACGCGCTCGCGCACGTCCCTCACGAGGGGCTGCAGCTCCGGGTCGGCGTTCTGCCACAGGTCGAGCAGGCGGTTGTAGTACTCCACCGCCTTGGCGTGCTCGCCGCGCTCCTCGTACAGCTCGCCGAGGCGCTGATAGGTGCGCGGCAACGTGAAGCTCGTCTGTCCCAGCCGGCCGAAGGACGGGGCGTTCGCGGCCTGCTCGTAGGTGGCGAGGGCCGAGTCGGGCTCGCCGGCGGTTTCGTACGCCTGCCCCAGCTCGTACAGCATGCACAGCTCGCAGCCGTCCAGGTCGCGCCCCGCGCGCAGCTCCGTGACGGCGTCGCGTCCGCGGCCCTCCGCGAGGGCGATGAGACCGGGTCCGAAGTGGGAGAAATCGTCGCTGCGGCGCTGCATCTCGGGCACCTCCGCCTGGAACGCGGCCAGGGTCTGCCGCGCGAGGTCGGGCCGGCCTGCGTCCAGGTAGAGCCGCAGCAGCGCTCCGTACGGGCGGTCTGGGGCGGGCATCGTGGCCAGGGGATGGCGCTGCAGCGCCGCGTCCAGTTGCGGTAGGTCACCTCCTGCCACGCCAGCGTGGCGGCCGCGCCCACGTAGAACGCATACAGTCCCCGCTGCTCGTTCGCAGCCATGGTGGCGCGCACGAAGTCATCGGCGCGCGCGATGCGGCCGGTGAGGCGCGCGACGTGAGCACGCTGCCACGTGGCGTTGGCCTGCCACAGGGCGTTCCCGGGCTGCGTCCGCGCGATCGAGTCGTACAGCGCGTCGGCGGTCGCGAGGTCCCCCCGTGCCGCGGCGAGGGTTGCGGCGAAGCCGAATGCGGGTGGCGTGCCCGGCATGCGGCGACCCATCTGCGTCACCGTCGTCTCGGCGGCGGCGAACTTGCCCTGCGCCACCTGGGCGGTGACGGCGTTGGCATAGAAGGCGACGGCGTCCCCGGTGGCGATCGCCCGCAGCGCGTAGGGCTCGGCCTCGGCATAGCGGCGCCGCGTGTTCAGTTCGAGGGCGAGGTTGTTCAGCGCGGTGCCGTCGTCGGGGTACGTCTCGAGCAGCGTGCGGTACGCGTCGATCACGCGGTCCGACTGATAATCGACGTTCCAGTAGTAGTAGGCAATCGCGTGCTCGCGCTCCCGTGGCGGCAGGCGGTCGCGCAGCTCATACGCGCGCCGACTGGCATCCACCACCCGGGAAGACTGGCCGCCGATGTTCGAGAGGACGGCGGCCAGCTTGCGGTACGCCATGGCGAAGCCCGAATCCAGGGCGATCGCCTCTTCCAGTAGACGGGCCGCACGCGGATAGTCGGCCTGGTCTGACGCGCGGAACGCCTCGGAGTACTTGCGCAACGCCTCGAGCGACGAGGTGGTCACCTGCTCGAGTGGCTCCGCGGCGCGCAGCCGCTTGAGCGATTCGCCGATCCGCTCGCGCATCTGCTTCGACAGCCGATCCACCGCTGCGATCAGCGCCCCGTCGTCGTCCGCCCCCTCGCGTAGCGCCACCAGCGTCTCGCCATCCGCCGCGCTCACCAGCCGCGCCGACAGCACGTACCCCCGCCCCAGCGGCGCGATTTCGCCGGTCACCACGGCCTTGGCGCCCTCGCGGGCCGCGATGTCGCGTGCCAGCGCCGCGTCGAGCGGAGCATCGGGGTCGCGCTCCATGCGCCGCAGCGCCTGCGTGACCGCCGTCCCTTCCATCAGGCGCACGAGCGGAGACTGTGCCAGATCGATTCGGAACGCTTCTGTCACCGACGCCGCGAGCGTCGAGTCCGCGGTGCGGTTCTCGAAGTCGGCGACCAGCAGCACGTCCTGATTGGACAGCACCCCCGAGGCAACCAACGTCCCGACCGGCCCGATGCCGAGCAGGCGCATCGCCATGTAGACCGTCGTGCCGAGGCCCAGTGCGCCGAAGGCCGCGACGCCGCCCAGCATCGCGCGCCGCCAGGTCAGCCAGCCGCGCCAGCCACCAGCCGCCGGCACGACGCGCCCGGTGGTGCGCGCCAGCGCGCGGCGCCGCTCCAGCCACCCGGTCACCAGCATGATGGGCAGCCCCGCCAGGAGCAGGCCGATCGCCACCGCGAAAGCCCACATCGGCAGTCCCAGCTGTTGCACCAGCAGGTACACCACCGCCAGCGCGCCGATCGCGGCGAGCCCGTACAGGCCGATGACGCGCACCGGGTGCCCGCGCTGGATCGCGGCCTCGGTGCCCGACGAGATGACCTGCGCCCCCGTCGGCTGCATCCCGCCCGACGGCGTGACCATCACCTCGAGCTGCGCGTGCACCTCGTCGGCCGACTGGAACCGGTCGGCTGGCTTCTTCTCGAGGCACTTCATGACGAGGGCCGCGAGTGCCGGGGGCACCGTGCCGCGGTGCTGCGTCACCGGCTCGGGCGCCTGGGTCACTTGTGCGGCGAGCACCGCCTGAGGCGACGTCCCGACGAACGGCTGGCGCCCCGTGAGCATCTCGTAGGCCAGCGCGCCCACGGCGTAGATGTCGGCTCGGTGATCGGTGTTGGGGTCCGCCGCCGCCTGCTCCGGCGCCATGTACGCCGGCGTCCCCAGCGCCACCCCCATCGAGGTCAGCGTGTTGCGGCCGGTCGACTCGGCCACCGCCTTGGCCACGCCGAAGTCGGTCACCAGGGCGTGCTTCCCCGAGAGCAGCACGTTGTCCGGCTTGATGTCGCGGTGCACGATCCCCTGGCGGTGCGCGTGCGCCAGGGCGTCGGTCACCTCGCGCAGGATGCGCACCGCTTCGCCGATGGGCAGCTCGCGGTCGTGGGCGAGCTTGGCGCGCAGGCTCTCGCCCTCGATCAGCGGCATGATGTAGTAGAGCAGGTCGCCCGACGCGCCGGCGGTGAGCAGGGGGACGATGTGGGGGTGCTGCAGCTTGGCGGCGAGCTGGATCTCGCGCTCGAACCGCTCTACGCTCACCCCCGCCGCCATCTCGGGCGGCAGGACCTTGATGACCACGCGCCGCGCGAGCCGCACTTCTTCGGCCACGAACACCCGGCTCATCCCGCCCCCGCCGAGCTCCTTCTCGATACGGTAGGCGTCGCCGAGGGCGGCCTGGAGGCTGGCGGTGAGGTCCATGGGAACCGCAAAGATAACGGCCCCCGTCGAGGTTGTTAGTGTGGGTGGTGCGAGGTGCGTGGAAAGAGGCGTGGTGAGTGGTTCGCTCCGTGGAGGCGGCGGCCCTCGGTTCATCGGAGCAAACCACCTACCACCCACCACCTACTGTCTTGCCCCTACCGCTTCACCAGCGTGAAGTCGAACGGCAGTCGCACCAGTACGCGCACCGGCCGCCCGTTCACCCGCGCGGGCGAGAACCGCATCTTGGGCGCCGCCTCCACCGCGGCCGCGGTGAACGCCGGGTGCGACGACTTGATCACCTTGATGGTGTTGGCTTCGACGAAGCCCCGGGGATCAACCACGAACTCGAGCACCGCGCGACCCTCGATCCCCGCCTGCCGCAGCAGGGGCGGGTACATCAGCGCCGCCGACTCCAGAACCTCGGGCTTCTCCTCCACCACCGATGCCGCGAACACGGCCATCGTCTCCGACACGTCCAGCTCGCGGCCCTCGGCCACGCCGCCTTCCACGCCGACGCCCGAGTAGTCCCGCGGGTCGAATCGCTCGGTCAGGTCGATCGGCGGCAGCTCGGTCGGGATGTCGGTGACGGCGACGATGGTCTGGAACCCCTTCACCGGGGCGTCGACCAGCACGATCTGTGGCTCCTCGCGCTGCTGCTCCGGCTCGGGAGGGCGATTGGCGACGTAGACGCGAGCAGGGCGAGTACGACGATCCCCGAATGCGCGACAGCGGACAGTGATCCGGCCCCGAAATATTTGCGACGCAGCGACGGAGGCCGCGACAGTATCAGAACGTCGAGCATCAGCGCACCTCCTCGGAGGACGCTTCCTCGTACATTCAACCGTAGCAGGTGGCTGGTGAAGGCGTAGTGACGGGCGGGTGAAGAGAACTGAGGGGACGGGCAATGCTCGGTGGGTGGGATGTGGTGAGTGGTTCGCTCCCAGCCACGGCGGTCAACGGTTCATCGGAGCGAACCACGTACCACGTCCCACTCACCACTCACCACTCACCCAAGCGCTACCCGCCCCCAGTCCTGCATCCTCGCTTCACGGGGCACGCCCCGCACCGTGGCTTCCGGGCCACACACACCAGCGCGCCCAGCTCCATGAGGGCCTGGTTGAACTTCCAGGCGGTCTGGCCGTTGCGTGGCACGAGGGCGGTGGCGAGACGCCAGATGTCCTGGGAGCTGGGAGCAGGGAGCAGGGAGCAGGATGGATGCCGGCGCTTCCTACTCCCCTCTCCCTTCTCCCTTCTCCCGCGCCCCCAAAAGTATCTCTCGATCACCCGCCTCACGTTCGTATCCACCGCCGCCACCGGCTTCTCGTAGGCGAAGCTCGCCACCGCGCCCGCCGTGTAGCGGCCCACGCCGGGCAGCTTCACCAGCTCTGCGGGATCGTCCGGCAGCGTCCCGCCGGGACGCCGTACCGTCTCCCGGGCCAGGGCGTGGAGATTGCGCGCGCGCGCGTAGTAGCCGAGGCCGTCCCACTGCTCCATGACCGACCGGGGGCGAGCCCGGGCGAGGTGGCCCACGGTGGGGAAGCGCTCGAGGAAGCGGGGGTAGTACTCGAGCACCCGCGACACCTGCGTCTGCTGCAGCATGAACTCGCTCACGACCACCCGGTAGGGGTCGCGCGTGCGGCGCCACGGCAGGTCTCGCCCATGCCTCGAGTACCAAGCGAGCAGGCGGCGTCGGAAGCTCGCGGCTGTACGAGGGGCCAGCGGGGCCGCTCCGCGTTTCACATTCCGCGTTCCGCGTTTGCGGGGTGGGGTGGACGAGGGGGGCATGTCGCCCCCAAGATACACGCACTCATGCGCTCCCGGTCGTGCGTCCCAGCCTAGCTGCTGCCATCGACCTGCGCCGCCACGTCGGCCGCGGGGTGGTGCGCACCGCCGGTCATGCCGGCCGCTTCTTCGCGTTGCTGGTCGAGCTGGTGCGCGGCCTCGCCGAGTGGCGCGTGTGGGCGCCGCGCACCGTGGAGCAGGCCCAGAACATCGGCTACGGGTCGCTGCTGATCGTGCTGCTGATCGCGGGCTTCGCGGGGGCGGTGACGGCGCTGCAGAGCGGCTACCAGCTCCAGGGCGGGTTCGTTCCTCTGTATTACGCCGGCGGCGTCGTCGCCTCGGGGGTGATCCTCGAGCTGGGGCCGGTGCTCACGGCGCTGATTCTCGCCGGCCGCATCGGGGCGCGCTACGCCGCCGAGCTCGGCACCATGCGCGTCACCGAGCAGATCGACGCGCTCGAGAGCCTCGGCCGCTCCCCCGTCACCCATCTGCTCTTGCCGCGCATTCTCTCGGGGATCCTCGTCATCCCCGCGCTGGTGATCATCGCCAACGCCACCGGCATCGCGTCGGGGTACTTCGCCAGCGCCGCGACGCTCGATCTCACCTGGTCCGACTTCACCTTCGGGGCGCGGTTCTTCTTCAAGGGGCCGTTCGACCTCTGGTATTCGCTCATCAAGGCGTACTTCTTCTCGGCGGCGGTGACGGTCATTCCCTGCTACATCGGCTACAACACGCAGCAGGGCGCCGAGGGGGTGGGCCGGGCGACCACCACCGCCGTCGTCGCCGCATCGGTCACGATCCTGCTACTCGACACCACCCTCGCCAAGCTGCTGCTGGGTCAATGATCGAGCTCAAGAACGTCTCCAAGCGGTTCATCGACAACGTCGTGCTCGACGGCGTCGACTTCGAGGTGCGCCAGGGCGAGACCGTGGCGCTGCTCGGTCCCTCCGGGGTGGGGAAGAGCGTCCTGTTGAAGCACATCATCGGGCTGATCAAGCCCGATTCCGGCGAGGTGATCGTCGACGGCCTCTACGTCAACAAGCTCAAGCGCAAGGAGCTGTCGCGGCTGCGCCAGCGCATCGGCTACGTGTTCCAGAACGGCGCCCTGTTCGACTCCATGGACGTGTTCGAGAACATCCGCCTCGGTGTGACCAACGACGAGCAGTATCGCGACCTGAAGTACTGTCACGAGCGGGTGCGCGAATGCCTGCGGCTGGTGAACCTCCAGCCCGAGGTGATGCGCAAGTTCCCCGCCGAGCTGTCGGGCGGCATGCGCAAGCGCGTCGGTATCGCGCGCGCGATCGCCGGCCGGCCGACGTATCTGCTGTACGACGAGCCGACGTCGGGGCTCGATCCCGTCAACTCCGACGTGATCGACAGCCTGGTCGAGCGGCTCCAGGGCGAGATCGGCGTCACCAGCGTGATGGTGACCCACGACGTGCGCGGCGCTTTTCGCACCGCCGACCGCATCGCGCTGTTGTGGCAGGCGAAGATCCGTGCCGTGGGAACCTCGGAGGAGATCCTCGCCTCGTCCGATCCCGCGGTGCGTCAGTTCCTCGAGCGCGATTTCGAGATGACCCTCACGCAGCAGGCCACCAACCTCGACGAGGCCATCGGCGATGGAACTCAGCACTAAGCAGGAGATCGGCGTCGGCGTCCTGGTGATCGTGGGCGTCGCCCTGTTCGCCGCGCTGATGTTCTGGCTCACCGGCCGCGACGTCGGTGGCGAGGGCGTTCCCGTGCGCATGGCGCTCGCGACCGCAGCGGGTCTCGAGAAGGGCGACCCGGTGATGGTCTCGGGTGTGAAGAAGGGTCGCGTCGCCTCGGTGGTGCTCGAGCGGCGCGGCCGCATCGCCGTGGTGTTCAACGTCGATCGCGACGTGGCGCCGCACCGCGACGCCGCAGTCACCATCGGTGCCCTGGACTTCTTCGGTGCCAAGTTCGTGGACTACGATCCCGGCGCGAGCGAGGAGCCGCTGCCTCCGGATGCGGAGATTGTGGGCAAGCACGCGGCGGGACTCACCGACATGGCTGCCGACCTCGGCCACCGCGCCGGCGGCCTGATGGACAGCCTCAGCGCCATCGCCTCGCCGCAGCTGGGGCAGGACCTGCACAACACCCTCGTTTCACTGCAGCGCTCGATGAACGCCCTCACCGCCATCGCCCAGGGGCCGGCGATGAAGCAGGCCACGGCGACCCTCGCCGCCACCGAGCAGGCCCTGGTGCGGCTCGACTCCGTGCTCGCCGGCCTCAACCGGGCGCAGCTCGACTCCGTCACCGGCAACCTCAACGCCCTCACCCGCAACCTCGCCTCTTCGACGGCCTCCCTCGACTCGCTGCTCGGCATGATGCGCCGCGGCGAGGGGACCCTGGGCCGTCTCGCCACCGACAGCGCGCTCTACGTCCGCCTCACCGATGTCCTGGCGTCGGTGGATTCCCTGATCGTCGATCTGCGGATGCGGCCGGGGAGATACTTGCCGACGGTGAAGGTGTTCTGACGGCGTGGTAGGTGGTCAGTGGTTCACTCCGATGACGACCGGCGGCGGATGATGGGAGATGAGCGCAGCAGCCCGTGCAAGGTGCGCATGGTATTCCCCAGCAGCACCTCGACGTCGGATGTGACCTGCTCGGGGAGATAGCCCAGCTCCCCAGCTGTGCGGATCAGGCACTCCGCCTCGGCGGCTGATCCGAGGGCGATTCTGAGATGACGCCGGCACAGCGGTACGGTACCGAGGGCATACCCCTCCACGATGTTCGCCTCGACGGACACCACGGCTCGGCGCAGCTGATCGAACACGGCGCGTGCTCGGGGATGGTAGGCAGAATCGGTAGAGCGCAGGGTCAGCAAGACGGCAGCATGAGCACGCTTCCAGGCTTCCAGGGTCTGATACTTGTGCATGAGAGGCGAGTGTAGGCCCGGCCGCCTGCACCCATCGATACCCGAATCAACGACGCGGAGTCAATCTCACGCATCGGAGTGAACCACCTACCACTCACCACGCCCTTATATTCGCCCCATGCTCTCCCTCACCTTCCTCGGCACCTCGGCGGCCAGGCCAACCGTGGAGCGCAACACCGTGGAGCGCAACGTCTCCTCCATCGCCCTGCATCGGGAAGGGGAGATGCTGCTGTTCGACTGCGGCGAAGGCACCCAGCGCCAGATGATGCGCTATGGGGTGGGGTTCACGCTGTCCAATATCTTCTTCACGCACTTCCACGCCGACCACTTTCTCGGCGTCATCGGGCTGATCCGGACGCTCGGCTTGCAGGACCGCCAGGAGCCGCTGCAGCTGTTCGGGCCCAAGGGTGCGAAGAAGGTGTTGAGCGAGGCGGTGGGGCTGGGGGTCGAGCGCGCGTCGTTCGTGGTAGCGATCGAGGAGCTCGAGCCCGGGGAGGTCCTCGGCCGGGCGGGCTACGACATCCACGTGTTCGCCACCGAGCACGGCGGGCCGGGCGCCGTGGGCTACGCGCTGCGCGAGCATCAGCGCCTCGGCCGGTTCGATCCCGACAAGGCGCGCGCCATGGGGATCCCCGAGGGTCCGTTGTGGGGGCGCATTCACAAGGGCGAGGCCGTCGAGCTGCCTGACGGTCGGACGGTCACACCCGCCGAGCTCGTCGGCCCGCCGCGGCCCGGCCGCTCCGTCGTGATCACCGGCGACACACGGCCGTGTGCCGCGGTCGTGGACGCCGCCGACGGCGCCGACGTGCTGGTCCACGAGGCGACCTTTTCAGAGGAAGAGAAGGACCGCGCGCGGGAGACCGGCCATTCGACCGCGCGCGAGGCTGCCCAGGTCGCCCTCGCCGCCCGCGTCGGCCGTCTCGTTCTATCTCATGTGTCGGCGCGCTACTCCCTCAACGCCGACGAGCTCCTCGCGGAGGCGCGCGAGGTGTTTCCGGAGACGGTGGTGGCAAAAGACGGGATGAGTGTGGAGGTGGGGTTTAGGGACTGATCAAAGGCGTGGTGAGTGGTATGTAGTTCACTCCTCGGACGGAGAGTCGCCGCCGATGGGAGCGAACCACTCACCACGCACCACGCCTTTGGCGACCATCGCAAGGCTGGCTCCTATCCTTCCGGCCGGCCTCACGTCTCCGCCAGCACCGCCCTCAGCCCCGACATGATGCGCTCGATCTGCAGCTCGGGTTTGCGTTTACTGCCGACCTTGCCGCGCAGCCAGGCTTTAAAGGAAGGGGGTTGCCACACGTCGCGCACGGTGACGGCGGTGGTGCCGCCGGCCCAGTCCAGTCGGAAGAATGTCTTCACGCCGCGGCGGCCTTCGCGCTCCACCCAGCCGAAGGTGTAGGGGGCTTTGTGGTCCACCACCTCAAGCACCACGCGGCGCTCGCCGAAGCGCACGTGCACCTGACCGCCGCGTTTCAGAGGGCCGTTGGCTTCGACGGCATCGGCGCCGGGGAGCCAGCGGGCCATCCGGGCAGGGTCTGTGAGGGCTTCGAACACCCGTTCGATTGGGGCCGAGACCTGGGCGATCCGGGTCGCGGAGACGGCGCGCATGGGCGCAAAGATAGCCGGGAGGGCGGGGGGCGCTAGTCGCGGGTGGGGCTCCGATGAGTGAAGTGGATCATGGGGAGAAGGGAGAGGGGAGATGGACGCTCCGCTGGTCGGAGGCCATCGCCGCAGCGGAGCGAACCGCTCTCCTCTCCCTAACTCCCAGTCGTTGAGATCCTCGCCCCACTGCGCCGATAACCAATCACAGCGGAGCGTCCATCTCCCTTCTCCCCTCTCCCTGAAAGGCCGTCGCTTGCTGGCTCGCCGAATCTCCGCCCCCAAGGGTTGCCGGCCGGGGGCGCCGCGTCTAGTTTGCTCCGGCCCGGGGCTGTAGCTCAGCTGGGAGAGCGCCTGGATCGCACCCAGGAGGTCAGGGGTTCGAGCCCCCTCAGCTCCATTGCACCGGAGGCTGGCCGGCGTCAGTTGGCTTGGGGCGACATCAGCCTCGGATAGACAAAGGCGTGGTGTGTGGTAAGTGGTTCGTTCCGTCCGGCGCCTGACCCGGGGCCGTCGGTCGACCTGACGAGCGGGAGCCGGACTGGGGCGGAGTGAACCACATACCACCAACCACTCACCAAGCAGTTCAGCAGGCCCCTAGAGCCCGAGTCTGCGAGCGGTAGTTGTTTGGGCTCCGATGCCCCTTGGTGTAACTGGCAACACGCCTGACTCTGGATCAGGAGAGTCCTGGTTCGAGCCCAGGAGGGGCAACTCGAAGCGCGATGCGGCGTTCCGTCGTGTCGCGCTTCGTCGTTCCCTGACCCAGTGCAGCCGTTTTGCAGCCGTTTCTCACGCGCCACCTCCCAACTTCCGCTCCCGGAGCTTCACCG
>QKHC01000120.1 GCA_003251175.1 Gemmatimonadota bacterium | reverse complement strand
CGCCGCCGGGGAGTGGACGGTGCTCCTGAGTACTGAGGACTCGCGGTACGATGGATCGGGGGCTCCCCGACGCGCCGCGTCGGGGGCGCTGGGGCTGACGCCGTGGAGTGCGATCGTGCTGCAGGCGGGGACTGCCTGATGGGGATCTGGCCCGGCGCGCCGTCGCCGCTCGGCGCCACGTGGGATGGCGAGGGCACGAACTTCGCCCTCTTTTCCACGCACGCGACGGGCGTCGACCTGTGCCTGTTCGATCGTCCGGATGCCGCGACGGAGTCGCGCCGCATCGCCCTGCACGAGCGCACCGAGCACGTATGGCACGGCTACCTTCCCGACGTGCGGCCGGGGCAGTGCTACGGCTTCCGGGTCCGAGGACCCTACGCGCCGGCCGACGGGCACCGCTTCAATCCCGCCAAGCTGCTGCTCGATCCCTATGCCCGTGCGATCAGCGGCACCATCCGCTGGAGTGATGAGCTGTTCGGATACCGCATCGGGGATCCCGCGGGCGATCTCGCCCGTGACGATCGCGACAGCGCAGCCGGCCTGCCCAAGTGCGTCGTCGTGGACGGTGCCTTCACGTGGGGCGACGACCGCCGGCCACGGGTGCCTTGGAGCCGTACCGTGATCTACGAGTGCCAGGTGCGTGGTATGACGATGCAGCATCCCGAGGTGGCGCCCGAGGAGCGCGGCACGTTCCTCGGGCTCGCGTCCGACCCGATCATCTCCCATCTGCGCTCGCTCGGCGTAACGACGCTGCAGTTGCTGCCGATCCACCATTTTCTGGCCGAACGACACCTCGTCGACGCAGGTCTGACGAATTACTGGGGATACAACTCCGTCGGATTCTTCGCGCCCGACGTGCGCTACGCGACGGGCGGTCTCGGTGAGCAGGTGTCCCAGTTCAAGACCATGGTCAAGCGACTGCACCGGGCCGGCCTCGAAGTGGTGCTGGACGTGGTCTACAACCACACCGGCGAGGGCAACCGCTTCGGCCCGACTGTCTGCTTCCGGGGGATCGACAACAGCACGTATTACCTGGTCGAGCCCCATGACCCGAGCAACTACCGGGACTATACCGGGTGCGGCAACACCCTCAATACGGCCCACCCACGGGTGCGGCAGCTCGTGCTCGACAGCCTGCGTTACTGGGTACAGGAGATGCACGTCGACGGCTTCCGGTTTGACCTCGCACCGACGCTCGCCCGCGACGGCGACGCCTTCGCGCGGTTCGCGCGCCTGTTCGAGATCGTGCGCCAGGACCCGGTGCTGTCGCAGGTGAAGCTCATCGCCGAGCCCTGGGATCTCGGGCCCGACGGCTACCAGCTGGGGCGGTTTCCCGTTGGCTGGTCAGAGTGGAACGACCGCTATCGGGACACCGTACGCCGCTTCTGGCGGGGTGACTCGGGGGTGCTGCCCGAGCTGGCGTCGCGGCTTTCCGGCAGCAGCGACGTGTTCGGCGAGCACGGCCGCGGGCCGTTTGCGAGCATCAACTTCGTGACCGCTCATGACGGGTTCACGCTGTGGGATCTCGTCAGCTACGAGCACAAGCACAACGAGGCGAACGGGCACGACAACCGGGACGGGACCGACCAGAACCACAGCACCAACTGGGGTATCGAAGGCCCCACGCATGACAAGCGCGTATTGCGGCTGCGCGCGCGACACCGGCGCAACCTCCTCGCGACGCTGGCCTTCTCACAGGGCGTGCCGATGCTCTCGCATGGTGACGAGGTGGGCCGCACCCAGCGGGGGAACAACAACGCGTACTGCCAGGACTCCGAGATCAGCTGGGTGTCATGGGCGCTGGGCCCGGCCGAGCAGGACCTGCTGGAGTTCACCCGCCGGGTCTTCGCGGTGCTGGCCCGCAATCCGGTGCTGCGTCGGCGCCACTTCTTCCGGGGACGACCGGTGGGCCCGTCCGGGGTGAAGGACGTCACCTGGTTGCGCGCCGACGGCCGCGAGTTCGAGCCGGCCGACTGGTCCGATCCCAAGGGGCACGTGCTCGGCATGCTGGTGCACGCCGCGGCCACCGACGAGCGGGACGAGCGCGGGCACCTCGCGGGTGGCGAAACAGCGTTGGTAGTGCTCAATGCGAGCGGCCGATCGTGCGTCTTTCCGCTGCCAACCCTGCCGGAAACGGGGGAGTGGTTGGAGGAGCTGAACACGGCGCGCGGCGGGTCACGCCCGGTGCGCGGTCCCGAGGTGCACGTCCTGCCGCGCTCGCTCGTCCTTTTCGCCCACCGGCCGCCGTCGTGAGCCCCGATCGCGGTCCACGCTCGGGGGCCCAGCACCTCCAGGTGCCGGCGACCGATGCCGCCGCCCTGCTGCGGGGCGAGCACGCAGATCCCCACCGCATCCTCGGCGCGCACCCGGTGGACGGCGGGGTCGTGATCCGCGCCCTGCATCCTGATGCCACGTTGGTGGAATGCCTGGCCGCCGACGGCACCCAGACGCGGCTCGAGCCGCTCCACTCCCCGGGCCTGTTCGGAGCGTTCCTCCCGGGCCGCGCCCTGCCGTTTGCCTACCGGTTGCGGTTCACCTTCCCCGATCACGCCACGTGGGAGTTCGAGGACCCCTATCGGTTCCTGCCCACCATCGGTGAAGTCGATCTGCATCTGTTCGGTGAGGGCACGCATCGCCGTTTGTGGGAATGCCTCGGCGCGCACCGGCGGCGATTCCACGATGTGGACGGTGTCGCGTTCGCCGTCTGGGCGCCCGCCGCGCGCAGCGTCAGCCTCGTCGGCGAGTTCTGCGCATGGGACGGTCGACTGCTGCCGATGCGGCAGCTCGGCAGCTCCGGAATATTCGAGTTGTTCGTGCCCGGCGTGCAGGACGGCGCGCTGTACAAGTACGAGATCCACGGCGCCGACGGCGTGACCCGGCGCAAGACCGACCCGTTCGCCATGGCCATGGAAGCCCCGCCAGCGACCGCCTCCCGCGTCCACCACCCGCGCTACCGGTGGGAGGACGGCGAGTGGCTCGCGGCTCGCCCCCGGCGGGATGCCCCGCGAGAGCCGATGGCGATCTACGAGCTGCACCTTGGTTCCTGGGCTCGTGTTCCCGAGGAGGGGAACCGCCCGCTGACGTATCGCGAGATCGCCCCGCGCCTGGCCGAGTACGTAACGCAGCTGGGGTTCACCCACGTCGAGTTGCTCCCGGTGATGGAGCACCCGTTCACCGGCTCATGGGGGTACCAGGTGTCGGGATACTACGCCCCCACGGCACGATACGGCACGCCGGACGACTTCCGGTACTTCGTGGACGTGTGCCATGGGCACGGTCTCGGCGTGATCCTGGACTGGGTGCCGGCCCATTTCCCGCGCGACGAGTTCGCCCTGGCGCGATTCGACGGCACGGCGTTGTACGAGCACGCCGACCCCCGGCGCGGGGCGCATCCCGACTGGGGAACTTTGATCTTCAATTACGGCCGCAATGAAGTCCGTAACTTCCTCATCGCCAACGCGCTGTACTGGCTGGAGGAGTTTCACGTGGACGGGCTGCGTGTCGACGCCGTGGCCTCGATGCTCTACCTCGACTACAGCCGCGCACCGGACGAATGGATTCCCAACCCGTACGGGGGGCGCGAGAACCTCGAAGCGATCGCGTTCCTGCGTCAGTTGAACGAGACGATCCAGGCCGAGCAGCCGGGCTGTTTCACTGTCGCCGAGGAATCCACCGCGTGGCCGGGTGTCACCCGGCCCGTACGGGACGGCGGGCTCGGGTTCACCTTCAAGTGGAACATGGGGTGGATGCACGACACGCTCCATTATCTGGCGCACGATCCGGTACACCGGCGCTACCATCAGGGCCAGCTGACGTTCGCCATGTTGTACGAGTACTCCGAGCGGTACGTGATGCCCCTGTCCCACGACGAGGTCGTGCACGGCAAGGGGTCGCTGCTCGAGAAGATGCCGGGTGACGTGTGGCAGAAGTTCGCCAATCTGCGTCTCCTGTTCACGTATCAGTACACCCGCCCCGGCAAGCAGCTGCTCTTCATGGGTTGCGAGCTGGCGCCCCATGTGGAATGGAACCACGATCGCAGTCTCGACTGGCATCTGCTCGACGATCCGCTGCGGCAGGGGTTGCAGCGGTTCTTCGCGGATCTGGGCTCCCTCTATCGGGAATCGAGCTGCCTGTGGCGGACCGACCCCGATCCGGAGGGCTTTTCCTGGATCGCGTGCGACGATGAAGCGAACTCGGTTGTGTCGTATGTCAGGCGCGACGGTCCCGCGGAGCTCGTGGTGGTGCTCAACCTCACGCCGGTGCCGCGGCAGGACTACCGCATCGGCGCGCCCCGGTCCGGCCACTACTCGATCAGGTTCTCGAGCGACGATCATCGCTACGGCGGCAGCGAGGTGGAGCTGCCGGCATCGGTGCCGACCGAGCCAGTGCCGTTTCACGGTTATCCGCAGTCGTTCTGCCTCCGGTTGCCGCCCCTCGCGGCCGTGGTGCTGGCGCCCGCGTGACACGGGGGCACGCGGCGTTGTCGGCACTGGCCGAGCGCGCCGGCATTTTGTCGCAGTACGTGGACGCGCACGGACGCGTGCGCCGCACGTCCGAGGCGGTCCGCAGCGCTCTGCTCGCCGCTCTGGGTCTCGATGTTTCGACGGCGCGCGCGGCGCGCGCCTCGCTGGCGGAGTGGGATCAGCGCGAGGCGAGCGCCGTGCTGGCGCCCGTGTCCGTGGTGACGACCCGCCGCGGCGGCCGGATTCCAGTGAACCGCGGACCGCTGGGCGGAGCGGGCCGATACGTGCTGGAAGTGGTCGCAGAGTCGGGCGCGGTGCACCGCCGCGAGGGACGGTTCGAGCGGGATGGGCGGAGCCAGGTGGCGCTCCCGCGCGACCTGCCCGTCGGCTACCATGCCGTGCGGCTGCGCATCGCGACGCGTGGAGGCGAGCGCCAACTGGAGCAGGCGCTGATTGTCACCCCACCCCAGTGTCCCACCGTCGCGCGCCGCCTGAGGCAACGGCGCGTATTCGGCGTCTCCGTGCAGCTCTACACCACGCGCAGCAGCAGGGATTGGGGCGTCGGGGATCTCACCGACCTGCACCGGCTGGCGCGCTGGGCAGCGAGTCGCGGCGCGGCGTTCGTCGGTCTCAATCCGCTGCACGCGTTGCGCAACGTGGACGGCGCGATCAGTCCCTACTGCCCGGTCAGCCGGCTGTTCGACAACCCCCTCTATCTCGACCCCGCGGCCGTGCCCGAATTCGCCAGCTGCTCGGCTGCCCGGCAGCTGGTGGCGGGAGCCGCGCACCGGGCTGCGCGGGAGCGGCTGCGCGACAGCGATCGTGTGCGGTATCGCGAGGTGACGGAGCTGAAGTGGGCCGTGCTGCGCCTGTTGCATCAGGAGTTCCGCTCGCGGCATGGCGACGGCGCGACGACTCGAGGTCGTGCCTACCGCCGCTTTCTCGCCATGCACGGCAGTGCCCTCATCGACTTCGCCACCTTCGTCGTGCTGCACTCGCGGAGCGACAGTGGCGACGGGCTACCGGGTGTGCCACCTGCGCTGGCGAGCCCCACGGCGCCCGGCGTGCCAGCGTTCCGCGTCTCGCACGCCGAGGAAATCGATCTCCAGTGTTTCCTGCAGTTCGAGCTCGATCGCCAGTTGCGTACCGCGGCCCGCAACGGTCTACCGCTCGGCTTCGTTTCCGATCTCGCCATCGGTACCGCGCCGCGAGGCAGCGACGTGTGGGCCTTCCCCAGGTTGTTTCCCTCCGGGGCGCACCTCGGTGCCCCACCCGACCTCGATCTTCCCGAGGGTCAGGATTGGGGCCTCGCCCCCCTCCATCCCCATCGGCTCCGCACCGATGGATATCGCTACTGGATCGCGGTGCTGCGCCAGGCATTGCGGCACGCCGGTGCCCTGCGCATCGACCACGTGATGGGTCTCTTCCGGCAGTACTGGATCCCTCCCGGCGGCTCGCCGGCGGACGGCGCCTATGTGCGGTTCCCCGCCGAGGAGCTGCTGGCGGTGCTGGCGGTTGAGTCGAGCCGCCGCCAGGCGCTCGTGATCGGGGAGGACCTGGGAACGGTGCCGCGCGGACTCTCCACGGTACTGCGCCGCTGGGGAATTCTCTCGACCCGGCTGCTGTATTTCGAGCGCGAGCGGTCAGGGACCTTCCGGCCGGCGCGGGCGTATTCGCGGCGGGCCATGGTCGCCGCCAACACCCACGATCAGGTGCCGTTGGCGGGGTACGTGACCGGTCGCGACCTCGAGCTCCGCCGGCGCGTCGGCGCCATTGCGAGCGATGCCGCGCACGCCACGCTTCAGGCCCGGCGCGCGCGTGAGGTGCGCGCCCTGCTGCGCCGCCTTTCGCGCGCCGGTTTGCTGCCGGCGGGGGACAAGCCCCCACCCCCGGCCCTGTTGAGCAGGGCGGTGCACACGTTTCTCGCGCGCACCCCGGCGCCACTGCTGGCGCTGAACCTCGACGATCTCACCGGAGAAACGGAGCCGGTGAACCTCCCCGGGGTGGGTCTCGATCGCTATCCCAGCTGGTCGCGCCGCCTGCGACTGTCGCTCGAGCGGCTGTCACGGGATCGCGGCGTCGCGCAGGCCATGGGCGACCAACGCGGACGGTCGTGGCGCTCCTAGCCACGTATCGATTGCAGCTGCGGGGCGGGATCCGCCTCGCCACGGCCACCCGCCTGGTTCCCTACCTGCGCGACCTGGGCATCTCCCATCTCTATCTGTCGCCGATACTCCGCGCGCGCCGTGGCAGCACGCACGGATACGACGTGGTCGATCCCGGGATGCTCGACCCGGCCCTCGGCTCCGAGCGGGACCTGCGACGCCTGGCCGACGCGCTGCACCGCGCCGGCCTGGGGATGGTACTGGACATTGTTCCCAACCACCTCGCGGCGTCCTCCGAGAACCGCTACTGGGTCGACGTCCTGACACACGGACGGCGATCCCGGTTCGCTCGCTGGTTCGACATCGACTGGGACGCGGGTCGTGACCGTGTCGTGCTGCCAGTTCTCGCTGATCGGATCGGCCGCGAGCTCGAACGACAGAAGATTGCCGTCGGCGCACGAGGCGGCCGTCTCGAGGTGCGGTACGGGACGCAGGTCTTTCCGGTCGATCCGGCGACCCTGCCACCCGGTATGGACCGGTCCCGCTCGGCGCGTGCCGTGGCGGCTGCGCTGCAGGGCCCGGCCGGGCGGTCGCGCCTGCGCAGGTTGCTGGCGGCCCAACCGTATCGGCTGGTGTTCTGGCGCCTGGCGTCACGCGAGATCAACTACCGACGGTTCTTCACCATCAACGATCTGGTCGGGGTCCGGGTCGAAGACCCGGCGGTGTTCGCGGCCACGCACCACTTGCTCCTGCGCTGGGTGTCCGAAGGGTTCGTGGACGGTCTGCGCATCGATCATGTCGATGGTCTGCTCGATCCACTCGGGTATCTGCGGCGGCTCCGCCGGGCCGTGGCGCGCGCCGGCCGCCCCGCGCTGCCGCTGTTCGTCGAGAAGATCCTCGGGCGGCACGAGTCGCTGGCGCGAGACTGGCCGGTCGCGGGCACCACGGGCTACGACTTTCTCGCCGAAGTGGAGGACCTGCTCATTGACGCGCGGGGGCTCGAGCAGGTCGCGCGGGCGTATCGCTCGTTCGCGGGGGGACCTCGTGACTTCGCCACCGTGGCACGCTGGGGTAAGCGCAAGGTGCTGCGCGAGCAGCTTGCATCGGACGTTCGCCGTCTCGTCGCGCTGATACCGGGTACGCGGCCCCGTGAGGCGGAGCACCTGGCCCGGGCCGTACGCGAGGTCATCGTGCAGCTCCCCGTGTACCGCACCTACGTCCGGTCCTCGCTGCGGAAAGCGAAGCTCGCCGCGCGCGCGCTGCTCACCCGGGCGGTGGGCCAGGCGCGTCGCGAGGGGCGCGCGCGCCCCTGGGCGATCGATCGCGTGGTGCGGGCGCTCGAGCGGCGGGAATTCCTCCAGCGCTTTCAGCAGCTGTGTGTGCCGGCGACGGCCAAGGGCGTCGAGGATACCGCGTTCTACGCCTACGTCCCATTGCTGTCCCGCAACGAGGTGGGCGGTGATCCGGGTGTTCCGCTGCAGGATGCCGTGGTGACATCGCACGATGCCGCGCGCCGCCGCGCGACGCGGTGGCCGGACGCGCAGCTCGCCGTGACGACGCACGACACGAAGCGCAGTGCCGACGTGCGCGCCCGGCTCGATGTGCTGACTGAGCTGCCGCACGACTGGGCGGCGTGCGTGCGACGCTGGCACTCGTGGAATCGCCCGTTGCGGCGGCGGCAGGCAGGCGTTGTGCTGCCCGACCCGGTGACGGAGTATCTGGTGTACCAGTCACTCGTGGGCGTGTGGCCGCTCGAGGACGCGCCGCTCGGCAGCCTGCGGTCGCGGCTCGAGGCCTACGCCCTCAAGGCGGCGCGCGAGGCCAAACGGCGCACCAGCTGGCGACAGCCTGATCCCGCGTTCGAGTCCGCGCTGCTGGCGTTCGTCCGTGATCTCCTCGATCCCGTGCGCAGCGCGCACTTCCTCGCTGACATCCGGACGTTCGTGACGCGCATCGCTCCATTCGGGCTCTGGAACGCGCTGGCGAGGACTCTCGTGCAGCTCACGGCGCCGGGTGTGCCGGACACATACCAGGGCGACGAGGCATGGACCTTCGCGCTCGTCGACCCGGACAACCGCCGGCCGGTGGACTTCGCCAGGCGGCAGCGGGCGCTGGCCGCACTGCGGCGACGCGCGGCTCACGACCAGCATCGGCTGCTGGCGACACTGATGAGCCATCCCGCGGACCCACGGTGCAAGCAGTACCTGCTCTGGCGCTTGCTGTCGGCGCGACGCGCCCATCCCGATCTCTTCCGCCGCGGCGACTATTTGCCGCTGCGCGCCGTCGGCACGCAGGCGTCCCATGTTGTCGCGTATGCCCGGCGGCGAGGCGACGCCTGGGCGGTTGCCGTGGCCCCCCGGCATACGGTGTCGCTGCTGCGCGGCGCGGCGGCAGTTCCGGTCGGGGCCGTGTGGGGGGATACCCGCGTGCGTCTCCCTGCCCGGTGGGCTCGGACCGGGGGTCGGGAGGCTGTGTCCGGCCGACTGGTGGGCTCGGTCGGCAGGCCCGGTGGGACGGTGCTCTACGTCCGGGACCTGCTGGCCGAGGCGCCCGTGGCGCTCCTGCTTCCCGACGGGCGCCGGGCGGCGCGGACGAGTGCCCTTGGCGGCCGCTGACTGATATCTTGGGGGCTCCCAGACCCAGGGGTACACGCTGCCAGCCGCATTTGACATCCCGTACGTTCCCATCGGTGACATCCAGCTGCCGCGCGAGGCAGGCCGGATGTACGACCTCGCCTACAACCTGTGGTGGGCCTGGAATCCGTCTGCCCAGGATCTCTTCGCCATGGTGGATGCGGAGACGTGGGCGATGTACCGGAACCCGGTCCAGCTGCTGATCAACGTTGAGCCGTCTCGCTGGCGCCGGCTGTTGGACGATGAGACCTTCGAGTCGGCGTACGCATCGGTCATGGCGGATTTCGATGCGTACCTGCGCGGCAACGGCGGCGACTGGTTCGCCCGCACGCACGCCACCGAGGGTGGCCCGACCGCCTACTTCTCGATGGAGTACGGGCTGCACCACTCCCTGCCGTTCTACGCGGGCGGCCTCGGCGTGCTCAGCGGGGATCACTTGAAGAGCGCGAGCGACCTGGGTGTCCCGCTGGTCGCCGTGGGCCTCCTGTACCGGCACGGCTACTTCCACCAGACCGTAGACGCGGATGGATTGCAGCAGCACACGTACCTCGAATACGACTTCGCGCGCCTGCCGGTCCGCCCGGTGGCCGCTCTCAGTGGCGGCCCGCTGACCGTGCGCATTCCGTTTCCCGGCCGCGAGGTCGCGGCCGGGGTCTGGCTCGCGCAGGTCGGTCGGGTGCCGCTGCTGCTCCTGACGACGGATGTGGAGGAGAACGATCCCGCTGACCGCACGATTACGAACATCCTCTACGTGCGGTCGCGCGAGGCGCGACTGGCCCAGGAGGTCGTACTCGGTGTTGGCGGTGTGCGGTCGATCCGGGCCCTGGGGATCACGCCGGCCGCCTGGCATATCAACGAAGGTCACTGCGTCTTTACGCAGCTCGAGCGCATTGCCGAGATGGTCGCGGCGGGCATTTCGGTCGCGGACGCTACGGCATCGATCCGGACGCACACTGTGTTCACGACGCACACGCCGGTGCCAGCGGGCCACGAGCAGTATGAGCCGGCGCTCGCCGGGCGGTACATCGCCCCGCTGCTGCCGGGCGACGACGGCGCCGCGGCGGAGGCGCTGGCGCTCGGGAACCCGGCGGAATCCGACGGTGGACATCCGTTCAACCTCACAGCTGTGGGGATCCGAACCGCGGCGTACGCCAACGCGGTGAGCCGGCTCAATGCGGAGGTGTGTGATCGGATGTGGCGGCACCTGTGGCCCGATCGGCCGGTCGACGAGCCCGTGATCCATCCGATCACGAACGGTGTCCATACGCCGACGTGGTGCGGGCGCAGCGTTCGGGCACTCATCGAGCGTCGCCTCGGCCATCGGTGGCCGGACCTGCTGCTCACGCCCGATGCCTGGCTCGATGTAGCGGGGATCCCGGACGAAGAGCTGTGGGCGGCGCACATCACGCAGAAGCGTCGGTTGCTGCAGTTCATGCGGTCGCGACTGCGCGAGCAGTTTGCCCGCCACGGACGCGCTCCGGACGAGTTGCGGGCCCTGGAAGGGTGGTTCGATCCGGAGGTGCTCACCATCGGGTTTGCGCGCCGCTTCGCGACCTACAAGCGCGTGTGGCTGGTGTTCAGCGATCGGGACCGCCTGCGCGCGCTGCTGACCCACCCCGAGCGACCGGTGCAGCTGGTGTTCTCGGGCAAGGCGCACCCCGCGGACCGCGCGGGCCAGGACCTCATCCGGCAGACTGCGCAGATGGCCCAGGATCCCGGGATCGGCGGCCGGGTGTGTTTCCTGGAGGACTACGACATGCGCGTCGCGCGCATGCTGGTGCAGGGGGCCGATGTCTGGCTCAACACCCCGCGCCGCCCGATGGAGGCCAGCGGGACCAGCGGACAGAAGGCGGCGCTGAACGGCGCCCTGAACGTCAGCGTCCTCGACGGCTGGTGGCCGGAGGCGCACGACGGACGGAGCGGATGGGCCATCGACGCCGGGAGTCAGGCGGCCGACGAAGGCGCCCAAGATCACGCGGACGCGGATGCCCTGTATCGTGTGCTGGAGCAGGAAGTGATTCCGGCCTACTACGCGCGCGATGCGACTGGCCTGTCACGTCGCTGGATCGCCATGATGAAGCACGCTATCAGCACCGTTGCTCCGGCCTTCTCGGCGCACCGCATGGTGCGCGACTACCTGGAGCGTGCTTACCTGCCGCTGGCGCGGCCGCGGCGCATCCCCCGCGACTAGTCGAGGTCAGCGAATGCGCGTGTCGCCAGGCGCCGCAGCAGCTGAATCACCGCCGCGGGGTCGGGGAGCGTGAAGTCGGCGGCGTGACTGCCGGCGACCGCCGGCCCGACGTAGATCGACCGACCGATGCCGCGCAGCGAGCGGAACGCATCCTCGTCCGTGGTGTCATCGCCGAGGTAAAGGGCGCGCACCCGCGAGGGCCATTCGGCGCCGTATCGCTGCGACAGGACGTACAACACGGCATGGCCCTTTCCCCAGGCGATCGGCGGCCGCCCCTCCAGCACCATCTTGCCTCGCGTCACGCGCAGCCCGTGGCGGCGGATCACATCCCCCGCTCGACGCTCCGCATCGCGACGCTCGCCCTCGGGGGTCTCCCGCACGTGATAGCTCACGGTGGCGCCCTTCCGCTCGACGAGGGCGCCAGGGACCTCCAGCGCCGTGAGCGCCTCGGCCGCCCGTTCGACGTTGTCCTGGTACCCCTCCAGTCCCTGGGGGTGATGGCTCAGACCCGGACCCTCGATCTCGAAGCCGTGGTTGCCGATGTAGGTGAGGCCGGCGACCCCCACCCGGTCGCGAATGTCGCCGAGCCCCCGTCCCGAGATGATCGACACGTCGAGCTCCGGCGCGTGCGCCGCCTGGCGAAGTGCATCGCGGGTGTCGTCGGACAGGATGGCGAGATCCGGACGCTGCACGATCGGTGTGATGGTCCCGTCGTAGTCGAGGAAGACCGCGATGCGCGAACGCTCCCGCAGCCACGGAGCGAGCTGTCGCAGCAACGTGTCGGCCGGCGATGGGGGGTCGCGGCGGGCCCGCTCCGCTGCGCGCTCGGCCACGGCCAGGAACCCGCCCGCCCAGCGCTGCACGGGGTTGTCGCGCACCCGGTCGCGCAGCGCCGCCATGCGGGCGTGGCGCTCATCGGGGGCCATGGTCAGGGCCCGGTGGAGCGTCGTCGCCACGGCTTGCGTGTCGAGCGGGTTGACGATCAGCGCCTCCTGCAGCTCCTGGGCCGCACCGGCAAACTCCGAGAGGATCACGACGCCGTCATCCTCGAGTTGTGCCGCAACGTACTCCTTGGCAACCAGATTCATGCCGTCCCGGAGCGGCGTGACGAGGGCCACGTCGGCGCGCCGATACAGGGCAACGAGATCCACCGTCGAGAGTGACCGTGCCTGATAGCGGATCGGTGCCCAGCCGGCGTCGGAGAAGCGGCCGTTGATCCGGCCGACGGTTTCGTCGATCTGCCGCTTGAGCGCCCGGTACTCGGCCACGTGCTCGCGGCTCGGCACCAGAATCTGGGTGAACACCACGCGCCGGCGGTGCTCGGGATGGCGCTCGAACAGGTGCTCCACGGCGAGGAGCCGCTCGTGAATGCCCTTGGTGTAGTCGAGGCGATCCACGCCGAGCACCATCGCCGGCTGGTCCACGTCCGCGCTCGGCGCCGGGACTGACAGCCGCTCGATGGTGTCGACGTCGATACCGATCGGGAATGCCCCGACCGACACGACGCGACCGTCCCATTCCACCTCCCCCCGAGCGCGGTCCACGCTGCACCCCAGCACCCGTTCGGCACTGGTGAGGAAATGGTTCGCGTAATCGGACACGTGGAACCCGACGAGATCGGCCGCCAGAAGCCCGTGCATCAGCGGTCGGGCCCACGGCAACACCCGGAACACGTCGTAGGCCGGGAACGGGATGTGGAGGAAGAACGCGATACGGCGTTGGGGTGCGGCCGCGCGAAGATGCAGCGGCGCCCGCAGCAGCTGGTAGTCGTGGATCCACACCAGCGAATCGTCGTCCGATTCTTCGGCGGCAATGGCCCCGAAGCGCGCATTGACGCGGTCGTACACCGCCCAGGACGCCGGATCCACGTGGGTCTGGCCCACGAAGTAGTGGAACAGCGGCCACAGCGTCCGGTTGGAAAAAACGCCGTAGTACTGCGTCACCTCACGCGAGGAGAGCGGCACGCTGCGGTAGCGAACCGCTGGCGTGTCGGGAAACGCCGGTAGATGGTCCTGATCCGTCGACCCCGGCCATCCGACCCACACGCCCCCACGCTGCGCGAGTGCCGGATCGAGCGCCGCCACGAGCCCGCCCGGAGAGCGCTCGAACCGTGCGTCGCCCGAGCCCTGGGCGATGGTGAACGGGAGGCGATTGCTGACGACGACGAGCGAACGGCTCGGGTGGGGTGGGGCGGGCTCGGTGCGCGGCGCTGCGGCGCGCGCGGGGGCCGTCGTGGCGCCGGGCGAGGTTGGCGGAGCCAGTTCACTCGACCGGATCGGATTCATCTTCCAATCTCGCCCCGCGGCACGGATTTCGGAACCCGCTAGCCGGATTCCGTGCCGGGAGGCGCGAGCCGGTCGAGCGCGAAGCGCAGTCGCATGATCGCCGAATCGAGTGCGCGGCGCTCTTCGTCAGTCAGCTCGGTGGACTCAGCAACGAAGGCCACCAGATCCAGCGCCCGGCGAATCTGATCCTGCGGCGTTTCCGGTGCGCGGCGGTCCAGTCCCGACCGCCGGTCGCTCCCCTCGCGCCGATCGTGTCCCGAGCGCCGCTCGCCATGGATATAGAGAAAGGGCGAGTCCTCCGGTCGCGCATCCGGCGACCGGCGGTCCGTCCCGGAGCGCCGGTCGGGTCCGGTGCGGCGGTCGGTGCGGTGGCGACGGTCGATTTGATCGGAATCCACGCTTCAATCTCGCGGCGGCGCACCATCGCGTCAAAGTGCCGAGCGCGCCGCCAGGCGATTTGCCCTTCTCGCGCCCGCCACGCACTATTCCGAACCCTCGTCCCGGATCTGCGCGCGTGGAACGACGCGAAGGGCTGGCCAAGCTCGCCGGCCAGGAACGCTACGTCGACGACCTCCCGCTCGATGACTTCCTCTGGGGGGCGACCGTGCGCAGCGCGGTGCCCCGCGGCCGCATTGCCGCTGTCCGCTTCTCACCGGAGGTCCCCTGGAACGAGTTTGTCGTCGTTGATCACCGGGACATACCGGGACCCAACGAGGTCCTCCTGATCGAGCGGGATCAGCCGGTGCTGGCTGCCGACCGCGTGCGACACGTTCACGAGCCCGTCCTGCTGCTGGCCCACCGCTCGCGCGCTGCGCTGCGGCGGGCGGCGCGCGCGATCGAGATCGTCGTCGAGCCCGAGACCCCGGCGCTCGACTTCCGCGCGCCGCCCACGCCGGCGCAGGTCCAGTACGGCGATGCCAACATCCTCAAGCAGCTGCGCATCGAAAAAGGCGACGTCGCTCGAGGACTGGCTGACGCCGCAGTCGTGGTGGAGGGGGTCTACGAGACGGGCGCGCAGGAGCACGTCTACCTCGAGCCGCAAGGCGTGATCGCTCGGCTGGACGGCTCGGTGGTGGTGCTCGAGGGCTCAATGCAGTGCCCCTACTACGTCCTGAAGGCGCTGAGCCATGCCCTGGCGCGCGACCCACAGCAGCTGCGTGTGATCCAGTGCGCCACCGGCGGCGGATTCGGCGGCAAGGAAGAGTACCCGTCGCACCTCGCCCTGCACGCGGCCCTGCTGGCGCTCAAGTCCGGCCGGACCGTGAAGGTCGTCTACGACCGCGCGGAGGACATGGCGGCCACGACCAAGCGGCATCCCGCCTGGATCCGCCACCGCACGGGCGTCGCCGCGGACGGTCGCCTGCTCGCGCAGGACATCGAGGTCGTAATGGATGGCGGGGCCTACGTCACCCTGTCTCCGGTCGTGCTGTCGCGCGGCATCATCCACGCGGCGGGTCCCTACGCCTGCGAGCATGTTCGCGTCGTCGGGCGCGCGGTATTCACGAACGCCGTTCCGTTCGGGGCGTTCCGGGGCTTCGGGGCGCCGCAGACGCTGTTCGCGCTCGAGCGCCACATGGACGTGATCGCGAGCACCATCAGACTGGATCCGGTCGAGCTGCGGCGACGCAATCTGCTGCGCGACGGACAGACGACCGCGACGGGGCAGCTGATCCGGGACGGGTGCGATCGTGAAGCCGTGCTGGACCGGGCCCTGACCGTGTCGGACTGGACGCGCAAGCGGGCGGCGCACCGCGCTTTCAATGCCACGGGGGACGTGCGCCGCCGGGGCATGGGGCTCGCCACGTTCTTGCACGGAGCGGGTTTCACCGGCGGCGGCGAGACCGCGCTGGCGTCCCGGGTTCACGTGGCAGGACTCCCCGATGGGCGCATCGAGGTGCGCACCGCCAACATCGAAATGGGGCAGGGTACACTGACCATCTTCACCGAACTCGCGGCCGAACGGCTCGGGCTCGACGCCGACGCCGTGGTCGTGGCACCGGCCGATACACAGCGGGTGCCGAACTCGGGGCCCACGGTGGCGTCGCGTACGACCATGGTCGGGGGCGGCCTGATAGAACGGGCCTGTGACGACCTGCGCCACCGCGCCGGCCTGACGCCTGAGGCACGGGGGGAGGCGCTGCGCGACGGCGTGAAACGCTGGCACGCCACCAACCGGGGGGGGTCCCTCGTCGGCGAAGCCGCCTACGAGCGCCCACCGGGTGTC
>QKHC01000104.1 GCA_003251175.1 Gemmatimonadota bacterium | reverse complement strand
TGCCCGGCTCGACGGTGAAGCGCAGCTCCGTTGCCGCCGCCGGCGTGATGTCGAACGCGGCGCTCGTGTCGGGGGTGAGCCCCGTTGCCGTCGCGGCGAGGGTGTACCCCACCCCCACCAGGTCGATCGACAGGTCGGCGAAGGTCGCGACGCCAGCCGCGGCGGCCTGGGTCGTGGTCCCCGACAGGAACCCGTCGCTCGGGTTGGTCGCGATTGCGACGTCGACGTTGCCGGTGAATCCCGTCGCCACGTTGCCGAAGGCATCGAACGCGGTGACGGCCACCGGCGGCGCGATCGCCACCCCCGCCACCGTCGTGCTCGGCTCGGCGGTGACGCGCAGCTCCGCGGCCGCCGCCGGCGTGATGTCGAACACCGCGCTGGTGTCGGGCGTCAGCGCCGTCGCCGTCGCCACCAGCGTATAGCCCACCCCGGCCTTGTCGATGCTGAGATCGGCGAACGTGGCGACACCCGCCGCAGCCGCCTGCGCTGGCGTCCCCGATAGCGTGCCCGAACCGGGGTTCGCCCCCAGGGCGAGCGTCACGGTGCCGGTGAATCCCGTGGCCACGTTGCCGAACGCGTCGCGGGCCGTGACCTCGACCGCGGGGGCGATCGCCACCCCGGCCACCGCCGTGCTCGGCTCCACCGTGAACAGCAGTTCGGCGGCTGCCGCCGGCGTGATGTCGAAGGCGGCACTGGTCGCCGGCGTGAGGGCGCTCGACGATGCCACGAGGGTGTAGCCCACCCCCGCCTTGTTGATGCTGAGATCGACGAAGGTGGCGACGCCAGCCGACGCGCTCTGGCTCGCCGTGCCCGCCAGCGTGCCGGAGCCCGGGTTGGCCCCGATCGCCGCCGTCACGGTGCCGGCGAAGCCGGTGGCGATGTTGCCGAAGGGATCGTAGGCGGTGACCACCACGGCGGGGGCGATCGCCACGCCGGCAACGGCCGTGCTCGGCTCCGCCGTGAACCGCAGCTCGCTGGCGGGCGCGGGGTTGATGTCAAATGCGGCACTGGTGGCCCCGGTCAGCGTGCCTGACGCGGCCGTGAGCGTGTACCCAACCCCCACCTTGTCGATGCTGAGACCAGCGAACGTCGCAATGCCACCCACCGCTGCCTGTGTGGCCGCTCCCGACAGCGTGCCGGACCCGGGATTCGTCCCGATCGCCACGGTGACGCTCCCGGTGAAGCCGGTCGCCACGTTGCCGAACGCATCGCGGGCCGTCACCTGCACCGCCGGCGTGAACGGAGCGCCGGCCGCGCTGGTGACCGGCTGTACCGTGAACGCCAGCTCGGTCGGCGGGCGCGCTACCACGGCGAACGCGGCGCTGGTATCGGGTGTGATCGAAGTCGCCGTCGCGATCAGGGTGTACCCCGTCGCCGCCTTGTCGAGCACCAGATTGGTGAACGTGGCCACACCGGACACCGCGTTAGCCGACAGTGTGCCGGTGAGGTTTGCGCTCCCTGGATTGGCGAGCAGCGCAATGGTGATCTGCCCGGCGAAGCCGGTCGCCACGCCCCCGGTCCCGTCCCGCGCCGTGACCTCCACGGCCGGCGAAATGGGTGAGCCCGCGGTGGCGGTCGTCGGCTGCATGGTGAACTCGAGCCGGGTGGCCACCGCCTGGAGCGCCGTGGCGCTGAACGTCACGAACTGCGAGGGGCTGAGGCTCGCCTCGAACACCTGCGGGCCGGCGCTGGCACCGACCGTTGCCACCGTCTCTGCGAAGCCCTGGGGATCGGTGTAGACCAGCGTGTCCGCCACCGAGCCGCCGCCCATCGCCACGCGGAAGCGGACGGGCACGAACCCCACCCCCTGCGCGTCCGAGGCCGTGACCCGCACCCGCAATGGCTGCGGCAGCGCGGCCCCCACCGAAGCGCTCTGGTTGTTGCCCCCGGCGATCGCGATGCTCGAGGGAACGGGCTGAAAGCGCACCCGCGCCGAGTCCGCCGTCGGGTTCGGGTTCGGCAGTCGGGCGTACACCCAGACCGAGTCGCGGCGACTGGGCGCGTGGAGCACCCCGGCCGCGCTGATCGGGACCAGCGTGGGACTGCTGGTGGACCAGGAGATGTAGAACTGCGGCACCGAGACGCCGCCCTGGAACGCCGCGACGCGGAACCGCAGCGAGTCGCCCCAGGAAATCGACGAATCGGGGGTCACCACCAGGCTGTCCACGCCGGCACCAGGCCCCCGGTATAGCACCGGCACGGAGTCGGCGGGGGTCGTGCCGGCCGGCCCGCTGCGGACCTCGACCGCCCGCGACCCCTGGAACAGCACGACCCCACCCCCGAGGTATTCAAGGGAAACGGTGAGGGTCTCGACCGCCGCGAGCAGGGTGACGTTGAGATCGAGCGCGATCGACTCGGAATCGGCGGGGAACGGGACGCGGCGATCGAGCAGGGTGTCCGCCGCCGGGCGGATCACGATCGCGCGAATCTCGTCGATCACGATGCCGAAATCGGCGGGATCGAGCCCGCCGGCGAACACCGGCGCGATCGCCACGGCCCCCCGATATGCCCCGGCGGGGCCCGCGGGGTCGTCGCGGCACGTCGCCACTGCGGCGGCCAGCACCAGCACCCCGCACAGGGTGAGGCGCCGGCGGGCCGGCCGGTGGAGCTCAGGCACGGCGGGCGGAGGTCATCGGGTTCCCAATGTGGCAACTTCCGCGCCGCTCAGCCAGTCGCGCCAGACTGCGCCTTCACGTGCGGCGGCCGCGCCACACCCGCTCAAGAGTGCTGCGCCGCCGCCCGCAAGCGCAGCCACACCCGGGTCCCCTTCTCCGGCGTGCTCAACAGGCCGATTTCCCCGCCCCAGCTCTCAACCAGCCGCCTCGCGATCGCGAGACCCAGACCCGAGCCGCTGGACGTAGTGGAGAACGCGGGCTCGAACACGCGCGACAGGGTCCCCGGGGCAATGCCGCGGCCGTCGTCGCTGACGGTGAGGGTGAGGCCATCGTCGGCGACGTTGACGGTCACCTGGCGGGCGCCCGCCTGGCGTGCGTTTTCGAGCAGGTTCACCAGCACCTCCATCACTTCATCGCGGCGCGCCTGCGCCGGTGCGCCCCCCGATCCGGTGACGGTGAAGCGTGCAGCGTCGCGATGGGGCTCGGCTCCGAGGGCGTACAGCTGCACCACCTCGCGCGCCACAGCCACCAGATTGACCGCCTCGAGCGGCACCCGGTCGGCGGCCGGGGCACCGAAGCGCGAGAAGGCGCGCGCGATGGCGTCGAGGCGATCGATCTCGGCGAGAATTCGGGTGGTGGTTTCCGTGAAGCTGCGGTCGAAGTCCTCGGCCCGGTCGCGAACGCGCAGCAGGTGCTGCATCCCCAGACGGATCGGCGTGAGCGGGTTCTTGATCTCGTGGGCGACTTGCCGCGCCATCTCGCCCCACGCCAGCACCCTGGCGGCGCGCGACAGCTCGGTGATGTCGTCGAGCGCGATGACACACCCGTCGGGCGCGGCCCCGAGGCTCGCGAGCTGGACCCGGATCTGGCGCCCGTCAATCTCGAAATCCTGCTCCTCGACCGCGTCAGGATTGCCGACCAGGAACCGCCTCACGGCGTCCCAGACGGGTGCCCAGGACGCCGGCGCGGCGTGGCGCAGCTCGTCACCCGCGCCGAGCTCCTCGCCCAGCAGCTCCACCGCCCGCGGGTTCGCCAGCGTCACCCGGCCGCCGGCATCCACCGCGATGACCGCCGTCGCCACGTTGGCCAGCACGCTTGCCATCCGCTGCCGCGCTTCCTCGATCGCGTCCTGGCTGCGTCGCACGTCGTCGGCCATGCGCTCGAACGCCGAGACGACGGTGCTGAACTCCGCAGGGACGAGCTCCGGGAATGGCGGCGGCGCCCGTCCCCGGCCCACTGCCTCAGCGGCTACCCGCAGGGCCGTGACCGGCCGCTCCAGGCCCCGTGCCGCGCGGGCCCCGAGTACCACCGCGGCGACGATCCCCAGGATCGTCACCAGCGCCAGCACCATCGCGAGATCTTCCTGCTGACGCCGCACCCGCTCGTCGTCGAGCAACTGCGGCGCCGCCAGGACCGTGAGGGCGTCCGACGGTCCGATGCCCATCACGCGATACCCGACGCGCAACGGCCGCCCCGCGACGCGCCCGTCAGCGGTGAGCTCGATCTCATCCTCGAACGCAAGGCGACCGAAGACGTCGGGGTCGAGAAACGCGTCCACCAGACCCAACTCGTCGAGCACCGGGGCGCTCGCGCCGGCGAGCCGCGAACCCCGGTACAGCCACAGTTCGGCGTCCAGCGCGTGACCCAGGGCGATGATCTCGCGGTTCTGCTCCGCCGACGGGCTCTCGAGCGCGGCACGGCTCGCGGCGAGGGCAGCGTCACGCAGCGCCTGACCGACGAGCAGGTCCCCGGCACGGCGGGCCTCGTCGCCGAGGCGCGCGAAGCTCCACAGGGCGAAGGCCAGCAGCGGCACTCCGAGGAACCCCGTGAGCGCGACGGTGAGCCGGCGGCGATAGCTCGCCCGACGCAGCGCGGCGGGGAGCCGCATCACGCCGACCGTGAGCCGCGAGCGGTAGCTGGCGAGGCGCTGCATCGCCCCGGTGACGGCGCCAACGCCACGCGCGTCCGGGACGAGTGCGCCCGCAGCAGCGGCGACCCATCGTTCCTCGGCACCGCCGCCTCCCCTACCCGGCTGCCACCCGCTCGCGACCACACGCGCGACCAGCCACGCCAGCCCCAGGAGCACGAGGTCGGCTAGCACCACCAGCGCGCCGCGCACCATCAGTGCGCTCGGGCGGCCCAGGTCGACGCGCACGTGCACGTGTCGGGGACCACCGGGAAAATCCATGCGTCGCTCACCGCGCACCGACCATCCGGCCCGTGTCCAGAAGCGCTCGGGCGTCGTGGTACCCGACGGGTCCGGCAGCGAGAGGGCGATGGTGTACGGCGGCTCGACGGGCGCCTCGCCGCGCAGGAACCGCGCGACGCGGTCGGGGGGCAGGAGACGGGTGCGCGGTCCCACGCCGACCACGAGCCGCTCGCCGCTGGGCAGCGGTGCGATCAGCACGTAATGAACCCCCGGGATGCGCGTCAGGCGCTCCACCCGCCAGCCGATGCTGTCGGCGAGGCTGCCGACCAGCGCCGCAAGCAGCGCCGGCGGCAGATCGAGCGGCGCCAGGCGGATCTCGGCCCGCAGTCGGCCGTCAGGCTCCCACAGGCCGAGGATCGCCGGGTAGTCCTGGGCCGCGAGGGGCGACTCCACCCAGAAGCGATACAGGTCGCCGGCCTGGGCCAGCCCCCGTGCGTCGGCCGCCTGGTGGCCGAGGCGCTCGAGCAGCGCGACGGCGACGGGGTCGCCCTCGCCTCCCAGCCGGTGCGCGTCGCGATACCCCAGCGCCAGGCGGCCTTCCAGCGCCGCCCCCCAGGTCACCAGCGCGGCAGCGCTGCCCGCGACGGCGGCGACGCCCACCAGCACCCCGCGGCGCGGTGCCGGCAGCACGATGCCGATGAGGGCCGGGAGCCAGCAGTAGGTGTACCACTCCGGCCACGCGAGCGTCGGTCCCCACAGCCACAGCCCGGCCGCGGCGACGACGGCCGCCCACACGATCGCGAGCGGCAGCGCCAGGTGCACGCGGCGCGGCTCCACCACCCCGCGCACCAGAGCGGCGGCGACCAGGCCGAACGCCATGGCGACCGCGGCCACGGCCATCTGCCAGGTGACCCACAGCCCGATGCCGACGCCGCTGGCCGGAGGCGCGATGCCGCGGCCGAGGTAGCGCACCAGAAACGGTGCGGCGAGGAGCAGGATCGCCGCGGTGATCACGCCGGCGCGGCGGCGCGCGACCCCGCGCTCCCACAACGCCCACCCAGCTACCAGCGCGACAAACGCCGTGGCCGCCAGTGCCGGTGCCGACGCGGAGAAGTCACCGAGCACCGAGCGGAAGAAGGTCGCGGGCGAGAACCAGCCCCCCAGCGGTACGGCCGCACTCAGCGCCGCGCGGGTCGCGGCCCACACCGTCGCGGCAAGCACGGCCCACCGCGCGATCCCCGGCGGGGCTGCGACGAGGAACACCAGCAGCGCCGCGGCGAGCGTCACCAGTACGGTGGCGCCAGCCGCGCGGAAGGTGGCGAGCTTGGCACCGCCCTGGCCCGGTGGCACCAACTGGACGCTGAACAGCGTGTCGCCCGGCGTGCTGGTTGGGTCGATGTAATCGAATACGGACGAATCGCGTGGCGCCGCCGACGGAGCCGTGATCCGCACGTCGATCTGATGATCGGCCGCGAAGGCTGAGGCGACCGCGGTGTACGGATCGGCGGGGCGCGGGACCGCGGAGAGCAGCACCGATCCCACCGCGACGCCGCCCGCTGGCGTCTGGCGGCGTGCCTCGAGCACCACGTAGAATGGAGTGATGCGCGCACTGAGCTCGGCGCTGTCGGCCGCCGGTACGGCGCGGTGGCGACCTGCCCACACCCATGGCTCGCCGCCCGGCGCGAGGACCGCGACCCCCTGCTCGGCCCCGCGCGCCGACGGCGCACGCGCCAGCGCGGCGAAGGCCTCGCGCCGCTCGAGCGTCGCCGCGTCCACGCCGGCATTGGCGAGCCGGCGGGCGTCGCGCACCGCGCGCTCGAGCCGCGCGCCCAGCGCCTCTGACGCCGCGGTGAGGCGCCGTTCGCGCAGCGCGGGCCAGCAGCACTCGATCTCCCGGATCTCCAGCGCCGCGCGCCCCACGACCCCGCCGACGACCAGGGCCGCCACGGCCGCCGCGACGTCCACCGTGCGCCGCGGCCGGCTCACCACCGCCGCGACCGTAGCCACCACGGCCGCCATGACCGCGAGCACCGCCCATCCCGGCGCGCCATCCGCCCGCAGCCACTCGGCGGCGGCGAGGACACTCACCACACCCGGTGACACGACGTGAACGAGCCGCTTCACCTAAAGTTCCTCACTCCTGAGGCTGTTCGCGTCGCGCTCGCGCGTGACGCGCGACTCCTCGTTCCATTCGGTACCTGCGAGCAGCACGGCCCGCACCTGCCGCTGGGATGCGACACCATCATCGTCGAGCGTCTCGTCGACGAGCTGTCGCGCGAGCTTCGCATCCTGCGCGCACCGACCATCGAATACGGCGTCAACGCCGCGACACGGCGCGCCTTCCCCGGCAACGCCACCGTACGCCGCAAGACCCTGCACCGCTGGGCGAACGAGCTGGTCGCCTCCTGGGAGCAGTCCGGGGTACAAGAATTCGTGATCCTCACAGCGCACGGTCATGATCCCCATCAGGAGGCCCTGTCCACCGTCCGGCCCCGCTGGGCCCGGGTCTCAACCGTCGACATCTTCGCGCTCGACTTCACTGGCGAGCTCGAGGACCCGGACGGGCCGGTCCACGGGGGCGAGCTCGATACCTCGCTGCTGCTCTACGTCGCTCCCGAGCTCGTGGATATGGCGGAAGCCCGTGACTTTCCGGCCCCCGACCGGCTGCGCTCGCGCTACCGCCGCACCGGCTCGGGCGTCGTGCCGAAGCGCTCCCCCGGATCGCTCGGGCATCCCTCCCTGGCCAGTGCCGCCAAGGGGGAGCGACTCTACAAGATGATCTATCAACGCATCGCCACGCGAGTTCTTGGAGCCGCCGTCGCATGAGCGGCCTCATGAGCGGCCTGTGGACAGCGGTCCTGGCGCTGGCGCTCCCGCAGGGGACGCTGGACCAGGGGGTGCTGGTGATCCGCAACGACACGGTGGAAGTGGCGCGGGAGGCCTTCCGGCTGACCAGCGCCCCGAGTCGCGGCGACACGAGCTGGACCCTGACGACGTCGGTGCGTTACGACCGCGCGCGTCCCATCGTGAGGCTCAGCCCGGTGCTGGTGGTCGATTTCGACTCTCTCCCCCGAACCCTCCAGTACGACGTCGCCGACGGCCGCGGCGCGCGGACGATTCTCGGACAGATGGGGCGCAATCGTCTCACGCTGCGCGAGGTCGCGCCGGGCGCCGAGCGCGCGCGCGAGTTTCACGTGACGGGACGCACGGTAGTGCTCGACGACTCAGTATTCGCGCTGTACGCGATCGCGGCCTGGTACGCCGGACCGCAGCCCGTCACCATCACCGCCATCTACCCGCGGCCGGCGCGCCGTGAGGAGCTCACGCTCGTGGATCACGGCATCCAGGCCACGACCGTGAACCGCGACCCGGCGCAGCTGCGACACCTCACCCTCACCGGGGCCAGCACCGGCGTGGTGCACATCTGGCTCGCCGCCGACGGGCGGCTCATGAAAGTAGAAATACCGGAGCGGCGCGTGCGGGCCGAGCGTCGGCCCGGCGATTGACCCAGGCCAGATAACTCTCTACACTTCCGAGGTTTAGCCGACCTGCGCCCGTCGTCCCAGGTCGAAACCCTCGGTCTCGGACTCGCGTATGGTGGGCACCGCATTCCACTGCACAAACCCGGGACTGTGCCCATGATCCGAGGTCTGTCATTCGCCGCCGCCCTGCTGCTGCCGTTCTCTGCCGCCGCTCAGCAGGCGGTCGCGCCGGCCGCGCTGTCGCTCGCCGACGCCTTGGCGATCGCCCGCGACAACAACCCCGCGTATCGCCAGGTCCGCAACGACCGCGGGCCGGCCGCTTTGGCTTCCCGCGGGGCGTACACCAGCCTGCTGCTGCCCGCCTTCAGCGTATCGGCCGGGATGGGCTACACCGGCTCCGGCGAGCAGCGCTTCCTCACCTCGAGCTTCCAGCAGTCGACGTCGACGCTGTCATCGTACTACAGCCTGGGGCTGAGCTACGATCTGTCGAGCGTCACCCTCACCGAGCCGGGCGCGCGGCGTGCCGAGCTGCGCGCCGTGGACGACGACATTGAGGGCGCTCGCCGTCGCCTCGAGTTCGACGTCACCTCCCAGTATCTCACCGTCCTCCAGGCGATCGAGAACGCGCGCGTGGCGCGGCGGACGACGGAGAACAACCGGGAGCTGTTGGGCCTCGCCCAGGCGCAGATGCAGGTCGGGCAGGTGACCCTGATCGACGTGCGCCGCGCCGAAGTCGCGCTGGGGAACGCCGAGGTGCTCGATCTGCGCGCCGAAGCCCAGATCGAGGCCGAGAAGCTGCGACTCTTCGAGCAGATGGGTGTGGAGGCGCCACGCGACCGCGCGGTCCAGTTGACCGACTCGTTTTCGGTGCAGGAGCCGCACTGGAACCTCGAGGAGCTGTTGCGACTCGCCGAGGCCGAGAATCCCTCGCTGCGGGCGCTGCGCTCCCGCGAACGGGCGGCCGCCTGGCGCACCAAGGGAGCGATCGGCACCTACGTGCCGACCGTCTCGCTGTCGGCCCAGTGGAGCGGGTTCACCCAGGAACTCACCGACCTGGACGGCGTGATTCGCGGGCAGCAGTCGCTCGCCGCGAGTCAGTTCGGCAACTGCATGACCCTCGATTCGATCCGCACCGGCAGCGGGCTCACGCCCCTCGGCGGCTGCTCGCAGTACGTCTGGGGGGCCGCTGACGAGGCCGCGCTGCGCGACGCCAACAACCAGTTCCCGTTCGGCTTCACGCAGCAGCCGTTCCAGGCGCGGCTCGACATTTCGCTGCCGATCTGGACCAACCTGAGTCGAACGCAGCGAGTCTCGCAGAGCAAGGCCCTGCAGGAGGACCTGTCGGAGGCCGTGCGCGCACAAGCGCTCCTGGTGATCACCGGCGTGAGCGAAGCGTACTTGACCCTGCAGACTGCGCACCGGGCGGTCGCGATCCAGGACAGGAATCGTGACGCCTCCGCCGAGTCGCTGCAGCTGGCGACGGAGCGGTATCGTGTCGGCTCGGGCACCTTCTTCGAGCTGCTCGACGCGCAGCTCGCCGATCTGCGAGCCCAGTACGATTACGTCAACTCGATCTACGAATACCACAAGTCGCTGGCGTTGCTCGAGGCGGCAGTCGGCCGTCCGCTGCGTTAGCCACGGAGAAAGCACACCAACATGTCCAAGCGAGGGAAGGTGCTGATCGGTGTGGGCGCGATCGTGCTGGTGGGGGCGCTGGTCGCCGTCAGCGCCGGCGCCCGCCGCGAGAAAGGGACCGAGGTCCGTTTCGAATCCGTGAGCCGCAAGGACCTCGTGGCCGCCGTCACGGCGAGCGGCAAGATCCAGCCCAAGCGCAAGGTCGACGTCAGCGCCGACATCACCGGCCGGATCGTGCGGCTGGCGGTCCGCGAGGGCGACTACGTCGAGGAAGGCCAGTTCCTCATCCAGATCGATCCGACGATCTACGAGGCCAACCTGCAGCGTGCGCGCGCCGCCGTCTCGAGCGCCGAAGCTGCCGCGGTGCAGGCCCGGGCCAACCGCGACCAGGCACGCCGCTCCTACGAGCGCGCCCGTGACCTGCAGAAGCAGAATCCCAACCTCGTCTCCGCGGAGCAGCTCGAGCTCGCGCAGACGCAGTTCGACGTGGCCCAGGCCCAGGCGACTGCCGCGCAGCACCAGGTCGACCAGGCGCGCGCCGTGATGCAGGAGGCCAGCGACCAGCTGTCGAAGACCCGCCTCATGGCGCCGATGGCCGGTCGCGTGACCCGGCTGGCGGTCGAGGAAGGCGAAGTGGCCGTTCCCGGCACCTTCTCCCGCGAGACCGGCCTGCTGCTCACCATCTCCGATCTCTCGGTGATTCAGGTCGAAGTGCAGGTGGACGAGACCGACGTGGTCCGGCTCGAGCTGGGCGACTCCGTGGAGGTCTCGATCGACGCCTTCCCCGATACCACGTTCGTGGGACGGGTGTCGAAGATCTCGGACTCCGCCATCCGCGGGGCCGCCGCGTCGGTCGGGGGCCAGAGCGATCAGGCGGTGGACTACGCGGTCGAGATCACTCTCGACAACCCCCCGGCTGACGTGCGGCCCGACCTGTCGGCGACGGCCCGCATCGTCACCGACACACGCACCGAGACCCTCGCGATTCCGATCATCGCGCTGACCGTGCGTGAGCACAGCGCGGTGCCGACCGAGACGGAAGGCGGCGACACCACCGCCGCCCGGACGGAAAAGAAGGAGACGGAGGGCGTGTTCGTCGTGCACGAGGGCACAGCCACCTTCCGGCCGGTGCGCGTCGGGATCGCGGGCGACGAGTACTTCGAAGTGATCAACGGCGTGACGGAGACCGACACGATCGTGGCGGGACCGTATCAGGCCATCCGCGACCTGCGCGACGGCTCCCATGTGCGACCGGCAAAGCAGCCCTCCGACACGACGCGCGGGAGGTCATCGTGACGCCCCAGGACTTCCGCACCGGCGACACGCCGCTCCCGGACATCATCATCCTGACGCACCGCCTCACCCGCGTCTACGACATGGGTGCCGAGCAGGTGCATGCCCTCCGCGGCGTGAGCGTGCAGATCCGCCGCAACGAGTACGTGGCCATCATGGGGCCGTCAGGATCGGGGAAGTCGACGCTGATGAACCTCATCGGGTGCCTCGACACACCGACCGCGGGCGAGTACTGGCTCAACAGCCAGAAGGTCTCCGAGCTGGGCGACGACGAGCTCGCGCATATCCGCAACAAGGAGATCGGATTCGTCTTCCAGACGTTCAACCTCCTTCCGCGAGCCACCGCCCTGCACAACGTGGAGTTGCCGCTGATCTACGCGGGACTGAGCGCCCGCCAGCGCCGCGAGCAAGCGGCGACGGCGCTCGAGCGCGTGGGGCTGGGCGACCGGATGACGCACAAGCCCAACGAGCTCTCGGGGGGACAGCGCCAGCGCGTGGCGATCGCCCGCGCGCTGGTGAACAACCCCAGCATCCTGCTCGCCGACGAGCCGACGGGCAATCTCGACTCGGCCACCAGCGCCGAGATCATGGGGCTGTTCGGCGACCTGCACAGCCAGGGCCAGACGGTGCTGATGGTCACGCACGAGCAGGACATCGCGGCCCACGCGGCCCGCGTCGTCACCCTGCACGATGGCCTGGTGGCCACCGACCAGCGCCGGGCCGCCTGACGTGCCGCTGTTCGAAGCGCTTCGCCTCGCCCTGCAGACGCTTCGGACGCAGAAGCTGAAAAGCAGCTTTGCGCTCATCGGCGTGTTCATCGGCGTCATGTTCCTCATCGCCGCATGGTCGATCGTCAACGGCATGAACCTCTACATGACGGAGAAGTTCGCCGGGACGATCATCGGGGTGAACACCTTCCATCTGCGGCGGCGGCCGGACTTCACTCCCAACGTCAGTGATTCGCTGTGGCGCGCCTGGGCGCGGCGCCCGCGTATCACCTTCGGTGACGCGCGCGCCGTCGCGGTCGGCATCCATACCCCCGTGATTACGGCCTGGGAGTCGTCTTCGACCCGGAACATCGAGGCCCGCGGCCGTGAGGTGCGCGACGCCCAGGTGACCGGGGCGACCGAGCGCTACTTCGACATCAAGAACCTGCGCATCGCCCAGGGCCGGGCCTTCACGGCCCAGGAGGCCCGCGGCGGTGCGCTGGTCGTCGTGATCGGCTATGACGTGGTGGACAAGCTGTTCCCCGACCGGGACCCCATCAACAAGGAGGTCCGCATCGGCGGCCGTCCCTATCGCGTCATCGGCGTGGTGGAGCGGCAGGGGAAGCTGTTCGGATTCTCACTGGACCGCTTCGCCGTGGCCCCCGCGCTCTCCCCGATGCAGCACCTGGTCAATCCGCCCGGCGTCGTGGACGCGCTGATCGTCAAGGCGCAGTCCCTGCCGGCCATGCGCGAGGCCATGGCCGAAGCCGAGGGGATCATGCGCAGTCGTCGCCATCTGCGGCCGACGCAGGACAACAACTTCGCGCTCGAGACCTCCGAGGGGGTTCTCGACTTCTGGGCTGGGATCCAGCGCTTCCTGTTCATCGTTGGTCCCGGCATCGTCCTGATCGCGCTGGTGGTCGGTGGCATCGTCATCATGAACATCATGCTGATGGCGGTGGCCGAGCGGACCCGCGAGATCGGGATCCGCAAGTCACTGGGCGCCCGGCGCATGGACATTCTGCGCCAGTTTCTGGCCGAATCGTCGGCGATCGCCGCCGCCGGCGGCGGCCTCGGCGTGCTCGCCGGCGTCGGCCTCACGATCCTACTCGGCGCCGCCACGCCGCTTCCGGCCGCGCTGTCGCCGCTGTCGATCGTGCTGGGGCTGACGCTGGGAACGGTGGTCGGCGTGATCGCCGGCGTCTATCCGGCCAGCCGCGCGGCGCGACTCGACCCCATCGCCGCGCTGCGGCAGGAGTGAGCGGTGACGGCACTCTTCGAAGGCATCGGCATCGCGCTCGCGTCCCTGCGGGCGCACAAGATGCGCGCGGCGCTGACCATCCTCGGCGTCGCCATCGGCGTCATGGTGGTGATGGTGATCGGCGCCCTGATCGCCGGATTCGACAAGGGTCTCAGCGACATGCTGGAGTCGCTCGGTCCCAAGACCTTCTACGTGGGCCGGTACTGGGGCGGCGCCCAGGCCGAAGATCCCGACGACCCCAATCCCTGGCGGCGTCGGCCGCCGCTCACGATCGAGGAAGCGCAGCGCCTCGAGGCGCTGCCCACGATCGCCTTCGTCGTCGTCGACGAGAACGCCCGCGCCGACATCGAGTTCGAGAACAAGCGGGCGAGCGCCGTCAGCATCCAGGGCCGCGATGCGGACTGGCCCATGGTCGCCGGTGGCGACATCTACCCTGGCCGGTCGTTCAGCAACCTCGAAGACCTGGCCAACAGTCGGGTCGTCGTGGTCAACGACAAGCTCGCCAGTCAGCTGTTCGGCAACCGCGACCCGCTCGGGCGGCGGGTGAAGGTCGCGGGGCTCCCCTACGATGTCATCGGTGTGTACCACCCGCCCACGGGTCTCTTCGGCGAAGGCGACCAGCCCGAGGTGTTCATTCCCTACGGAACCCTGGTGAAGCACGTTCCCTATTGGCCGGGGTGGCTCGACTATTTCGTGGCGCCCGAGGACAGCGTCTCGGTGCAGCGTGCCATCGACGACGTCACCGTGGCGCTGCGTTCGATGCGCGGACTGCGACCGAGCGATCCGGACAACTTCGACGTCGTGACCCAGGATCGCTACCTCCAGGCCGTGGACAGCATGACGATGATGTTCCGTATCGTGATGATCGCCCTGTCGAGCGTGGGCCTGATGGTGGGCGGCGTCGGCGTCGTGGCGATCATGATGATCTCGGTCACCGAGCGCACCCGCGAGATCGGGGTGCGCAAGGCCCTCGGCGCCACCCGCCGCGAGATCATGTGGCAGTTCCTGGTCGAGGCCGCCACGCTCACACTCGTCGGCGGTGCCGTCGGCATGATCCTGGGCGGCACCATCGCGTACACCATCGGGAAGGTCTCGCCGGTCCCCGCCTACGTGCCGCTCACCTCGGTGGTCGCGGCGCTGCTGGCGGCGGCGTTCACCGGCGTCCTCTTCGGGCTCTATCCCGCCAGCCGCGCCGCGCGGCTCGATCCCGTCGAGGCCCTGCGATATGAGTGATCCCCCAGCCGCGGGCGCCTAGATGCCGTTCTACGACGCGATTCGCCTCGCGCTCCAGACGCTGCGGACCCAGAAGCTGAAGAGCGCCTTCTCGGTCATCGGCGTGTTCATCGGGGTGATGTTCCTCATCGCCGTCGTCTCCATCGTGCAGGGGATGAATCGCTACGTCACCGATACGTTCGCCAGCACCTTGCTGGGCGTGAACACGTTCCGGCTGCGTCAGTTCCCCGACGTGCAATTGGGCAACGTGACCGATTCGGTCTGGCGCAGCTGGAGCCGCCGGCCGCGCGTCACGACCGCGGATGCCAAAGCGGTCATCGCGGGCCTGTCCGTGCCCGCCACGGTAGCCGTGGAGTCCGCGACGCGCACGGGAGTCATGTTCGGCGGCCAGGTGGCGAAGGACATCACGCTGATCGCCACCTCCGAGCACTACTTCGACATCCGCAGCTTCGCCATCGCGCGGGGCCGGGCGTTCACCGACCGGGAGGTCGACGCCGGAGCGTCGGTGATCGTGCTGGGCTGGGAGCTCGCCGACAAGTTGTTTGCCGGCCGGGAGCCACTCGGCCAGGACGTCCGGATCGCCCGCCTGCCCTACCGCGTGATCGGCGTGGTCGAGCGGCAAGGCAACCTGCTCGGTCTCTCGCTCGACAAGTTCGCCATCGTACCCGCTTCGGCGCCGGCCAAGCGCATCGTCAACCCGCCGGGAGAGATCGACGCCCTCGCCGTCAAAGCCGCCACCCCCGACGACATGCGCGAAGCCATGGCGCAGACCGAAGCGATCATGCGCAGCCGCCGCCACCTCCACCCCCGGGAGGAAAACGACTTCGCGCTCGAGACCGCCGACGAGGTGCTCGACTTCTGGAGCAAGATCAGCCGCGTGCTGTTCCTGGCGCTGCCGGGGCTGGTCGCCGTGTCGCTCGTGGTGGGCGGGATCGTCATCATGAACATCATGCTGATGGCCGTCGCGGAACGCACCCGCGAAATCGGCATTCGCAAGTCGCTCGGGGCCCGGCGCCGCGACATCCTGCGCCAGTTCCTGGTGGAAGCGACCACCCTCGCGACCGTCGGCGCCGCGATCGGCGTGGCGGCCGGCATCGGGCTCGCGGGCCTCGTGGCCGCCCTGACACCCCTCCCGGCGAGCGTGGCGCCCTGGTCGATCGGGACCGGCGTGGCGCTGGGCACGGGAGTCGGGATCCTGGCCGGTGTCTACCCGGCCAGCCGCGCGGCACGGCTCGACCCGATCGCCGCCCTGCGGCAGGAGTAGCCCGTGGCCCGGCCGCTGGAAGGCGTGGGGATCGCGCTGGCGTCGCTGCAGGGCAACAAGGGGCGGGCCGCGCTCACCATCCTCGGCGTGGCCATCGGCGTGATGGTGGTGATGATCATCGCCGCGATGATCAGCGGCATCAATCGCAGTGTTTCCAACATGTTCGAGCAGATCGCCCCGCGCACCTTCCTGGTGTGGCGGTTCTTCCAGGCGGGTGTCACCATCTCGGACGGGTCGGACGAAACCAGCCCCTGGCGGCGCAACCCCCCGATCACCGGCGTCGAGGCCGACCGCATTGCCCAGCTGCCGAGCGTCCGGTATGCCACCCGACGCGAGGAGAGCGCCGCCCGCGTCGAGTTTGGCGACCAGTCGCTCGAGTCAGTGAGCATCTCGGGTCTCAGCTACCAGTGGATCGAAGTCAACGGCGGCGACGTGTTCCCCGGCCGCTCGTTCTCCCGACTCGAGGATCTCGCCAACAGCCGCGTGGTGGTCATCAACCGCAAGCTCGAGGCGCAGCTGTTCCGCGGGCGCGATCCCATCGGGCGGATGGTACGGATCGCCGGGGTGCCGTTCGAGGTGATCGGGGTGTACAGCGCGCCGCCCAACCTCTTCAGCGG
>QKHC01000058.1 GCA_003251175.1 Gemmatimonadota bacterium | reverse complement strand
CTTCCGTCGCAGGAGCCGGCGTCATAGGCGCGAAAGATAGGCCGTCCCACCTGACGAGCGCCAGCGACCAGCAGGTCGTGGCGTGGGCACGCGAAGGACACGAGGCCGCCTTTCGCGAGCTCGTGCGCCGCTACGAGCGACCAGTGTTTTCGCTCGTCTACCGCATCGTGCGCGACCGCGCGCTGGCCGAGGACATCGCCCAGGAGACCTTCATCAAGGTGCTGAACGGCATCCGGTCGTACCGGCCGGAGTTCAAGTTCTCGTCCTGGATCTTCAAGATCGCCAACAACGCCGCGATCGATCACCTGCGCCGCCGCAGCCTGGACACCCTGTCGCTCGACGGCTCACCCACGGCCACGACCCCCGAGGAAATGGGGGCCACCGCGCTGCAGGTCGGCTCTCCGGGCGAAAGCCCGCTCGACGAGGTCGAGGCCCGGGAGCTCGGCAGCGCCATCGAGCAGGCCATCGCGCGTCTCCGCCCGGAGTACCGGGCATGCATCATGCTCCGCCACGTGCAGGGGTTCAGCTACGAGGAGATCGCGGACACCCTGGAGCTGCCACTGGGTACGGTGAAGACGTACATCCATCGTGCTCGCAACGAGTTACGTGAGTACCTGGCAGACGTGCGGGAGTGAAACCGGCCCCCGAGGCGGCCCGTAAGGATGCCCAATGACCAGAGGGTCCCATATGAGCGAACATCTGACTAGTGAGGAGCTGGAGCTGTGGGCCCAGGGGCTCCTGCCGGCCACACGCACCATGCACCTCACCGACTGCTCTCTCTGCCACGACGAGGCTCAGCGCGAGCGCCACCTGTTCCTCGCGCTGGGGCAGCTGCCGCAGTTCGCGCCGTCGGCGGGGTTTGCCGACCGCGTGATGCGACAGGTTCGTCTTCCGACGCGCTCGGGGGGCTTCGCGCCGTAACCCCGAACGCCCACACGCACGCCCCGGCGACGGTCCTCTCCCGTTGCCGGGGCGTCGTGTCGGTGGGGCGGCCGGTACTCGGGCGCGTCAGGCGCGCACCGTTGCCCCCACGCCGATCCCGAGCAGCCGCGCCGCATTACCGTTCCTGACCGCGATCTCGATCGTCCCCCCGCTGCCATCGAAGGCCACCAGGTGGCCCGGCGCCACGTCGCCGAAGGTCCGCAGCAACGGACCCACGTCGCGATCGGCGGCGACGATGCGGACACCGGGCTCGACCGCGCTCGCCGGCAGGTTGGTCACCAGTGTCCCGAATCGATCCACGTAGATGACCTCCCCGACCCAGCCGGCCCCGTCCCAGCGCGGCACCGGGAGGGCGCCGCCGGTGGGCGCGGTGGTCGGCGATCCGAGGCGATGGAGGTCCGCTCCCGCCGCCAAGCGCGCCGCGGCCGGCGCAAACACGTCGCGTCCGTGGAATGTGGCGGACGCCCCCGGGCTGGCGGTGATCACCACCCACTGCGATTCGGCCGGTAGTCCCGCGAACAGTCCGTTGTCCGGACCCACGAACAGGTGGCCGCCGCCGCTCCCCGCGAGCGGGCGGCGCGCCGTCCCCACACCCGGATCGACAATGACCAGGTGGACGGTGCCGGCCGGAAATCGGTGCCAGGTGCGGGCCAGCAGATATTGCCCGGCGCGCACATCACCCGGCGGGACGTCATGACTGATGTCCACCAGCTGCGCCTGCGGCGCGCTGGCCAGCACCGCGGCCTTGACCTCCGCCACGTAGCTGTCGAGCGTCCCGTAGTCGGTTAGCAGGGTCACAAGGCGACTCATGGCGCCACCCTCCGTTGCGACCAGCCGCCCCAGCGCCAGAACAGCGTCATTGCGACGCCGCGCGCCACGGCCGTCCCCGACAGCGCCCACCAGATGCCAGTGACCCCCCACCGGGACCACCACGCCGCCAGGGGGATGCGGGAGCCGGTGAGGCTCGTCGAAACCAGCATCGGCCAGACGGTGTACCCGGCGCCGGCCATCGCGGCCTCGAGGATCAACTCGAAGCTCTGGCCGATCTGCGCGATGGAGATGATCCGCAGATAGCGCACGCTGTCCGCGATCACCGCCGCCTCGGACGTGAAGGGGCGCACGAGCACCCCGGGGACGGCGAGGAACGCCAGGGCGGTCGCCGTCGTCACCACCAGGCAGTAGCGCAGCGTCATCCGCACGGCGCGCCGCGCCCGCGCAATCTCACCCGCTCCCAGGTTCTGGCCCACCAGCGCGCCGGCGGACAGGGCGAAGCCTGTGATCGCAATGAACCCCAGACCCTCCATCTTGTGCCCGATACCGAGGGCGGCGAGCGCCGGGGTACCGAACCGGGCGGTGTAGCGCGTGAGCCAGACGTAGATCAGCGAGAACAACACGCCCGCCAGCGCCATCGGTGCTCCCACCTTGAGCATCGTGGGCACGGCCGCCCAGTCCGGCTCACCGAAGTGGAGCAGGCGCCGGCGCCGGATGGCAATCGCCAGCAGCAGCACGAAGGCGAGCCCCCGCACCATCACCGACGCCGCCGCGGCGCCGTGCACCCCGAGCGTCGGGAGGGGTCCGATCCCGCTGATGAGCAGCGGATCCAGTACCGCGTTGACCGCCACCGATGCCCCGAGGATCACGAAGGGAGTGCGCGTGTCTCCCGCGGCGCGGAAGGCGGCCTCGAGCGCGAAGAACCCGAAGACCAGCGGGGCGCCGACGAGCCATGTCTCGAGGTACTGCCGGCCCAGCCCGGCGACCTCGCCGGGCACCTGCATGACGGCAAACAGCGGGTCGATGGCCTCCAGTCCGACGACGGTCGTCAGGGCACCGACGGCGAGCGCGGCCACCACCGCCCCCGCCGCCGCCCGGGCGGCGTGGTCGGGCAGTCCTGCGCCGTGCCGTCGTGCCGCCACGGCAATCAGCCCCACGTCCATCATCTCGCCGAGCGACAGCACCACCCAGATGAGGAATCCCCCCGTGGAGACCGCGGCCAGCGCGGCGGCCCCCACCAGCCGACCCACCCACATGGTGTCGATGAGATTGAACGTGAAGTGGCACGCCATCATGCCGACCGCGGGGAGTGCCAGCCGCAGCACGGTGGGGGCGATCGCGCGGTGGGTGAGCTCGGGGCGGGTGATCGCGGCGCCGGTCACGGCGCCGCCGGCAGCTCGTCGACAAAGCGCTGGAACACGGGATTCCCCGGATAGCGCGCGGCGAGCGTCGTCCCCAGCCACCGCGCCTCCTGCAGATAGGCAGCCTGCTGCGGGCCGGGCGTCGCACTCCGCGCCGCTTCCCGCACCAGCGCCGCCGCCAGGACCCACATCGCTTCCACCCGCGCGAGCTCGCCGTCGCTGGCGGCCCGATGCAGATACGCCAGCGCCGAGTCGGCGTCACCCGATCCCATTCCGACGATGCGCGCCACCAGCCGGGCCAGCGGCGACGCGCGGGCCAAGCCGTAGTGATAGACCCCCAGTCCCAGCCAGCAGTCCGCACACGAGGAATCCGCACGCAGTACGCGGCGGTAGGCGTCGCGCATCGCCTTGCCGTCCTTGGCGGCGCCCCACGTGTGCCCGTGGAGGTGGCGCTCGCGAGCGCGGTAGCCGTGCGCCGTGGCGCGCCAGAAGTCGGCGGGCGGTCCGGCGTCACGCGCCCTGGCAACCGCCACGCCGAGCAACGAGTCGATGCGGGCCGCCTCGAAGGTCGCGGAGTCGAGCGCCGCGGCCCACCACACGTACGCGCTCGCCTCGAAGACGAGTGGCGCGGGATCGGCCGTGTCGCGCGCCGCCAGGGCGGCGAAGTGGGCCGCCGCCTGAGCGAAATGTCCGGCATAGAGGGTGTCGAGACCGGCGCGCAACGCGGCGCGATGGGAGTCCGGCGGCGGTGTCGACACCGGCGCCGGATGCTGCGCGGTCAGGAGCAGCAACGCGGCTCCCAGCCGCACGTCACCCGCCGATCGGCTGGGCCGGACCCATCATCGCCAGGGCATCGGCCGCGCGTCGCGCGACCGCGTCCAGCGCCTGCGCCGCGGGCGAATCGGGGGCCGCCAGAACGATGGGTCGCCCCACGTCAGCGTGGTCGGCCAGCCCGGCCTGCAGCGGCACCTGGCCGAGCAACGGCACACCGAGCTCGTCGGCAAGCCGCTGCCCGCCGCCGGTGAGAAACACTTCCGAGCGCTCGCCGCAGTGCGGGCACACGAAGTAGCTCATGTTCTCCACCACGCCGATCACGGGAACGTTGACGCGCTCGAACATCCTGGCCCCGCGGAGCGAATCACCGACGGCGACCTCCTGCGGCGTGGTGACGATGAGCGCTCCGTAGAGGCGGACCGTCTGGACCAGCGAGAGCTGCGCGTCACCGGTGCCCGGCGGCAGATCCACCAGGAAGTAGTCCAGCTCACCCCACTCCACGTCGCGCAGGAACTGCTGGATCACTTTCATGATGATGGGACCGCGCCAAATCGCCGGGGCGTCGCGCTCCACGATGTTTCCCAGCGAAATGAGCTTCACGCCGTGCGCGGCGAGCGGCTGGATCCGGCCACCGACCACCTCGGGCTTCTCGAACACGCCCATCATCCGGGGCACGTTGGGACCGTAGATGTCGGCATCCATCAGGCCCACGCGATGTCCCTGGGCCGCCAGGGCCACTGCGAGGTTGGCGGAGACCGTCGACTTCCCCACGCCGCCCTTCCCCGACGAGATCGCCAGGGCGCGACCGAGATGCGGCAGCTCCTCGGACGCCGGCGGGGCGGGCACCGCCGGCCCGCCCGGCGTACCGGGACGCGGCGTCGCCCCGCCGCCGCCGGATTCCTGCAGCCGGGCCTGCACGGTGCGGATGCCCGCCACGGCCTGGACCGCCTTGCGGACGTCGCGGGCCAGCGTCGCGGGGTCGTCCCGGCCCAGACGGAAGGTGTAGGCCACACTGCCGGCCCCGGCATCAATGCGGAGGTCGTCCACGAGACCGAGAGTGAGGACATCGGCCCCGGTGCGCGGGTGCTTGACGCTGCGGAGGGCGGCCTCGACGAGCTGCTGAAGGTCGGGGGTCACGCGCGAAAGGTAGCCCGGTCCGCTGGCCCGAGGGAGACGACCGCTGGACGAATGTCCGCGGCGCGGGAGCGGCGGAGCCCTAGTCCGGCCGGGACAGGTAGTCCCGCACGGTCGCCAGCACGCGCGCCTGCGCCGTCGCGAGGGGACCCTCGACGGACGCGCCCGCCGCCTTGACGTGCCCGCCGCCCCCCAGGCGCTCGGCGAGCACGGCGACGTTCACGTCACCCACCGAGCGGAGCGACACCTTGACGCGACCGCCAGCGAGCTGACGGAACATCAGCGCCAGGCGCACGCCGGCGATCGAGCGCGGAAACTCCACGATGCCGTCCAGATCGTCGGGGGTCGCGTCATGGCGCTCCAGCGCTCCCGGAGGCACGGTCACCCACGCGAGGCCGAGCTCCCGCTCGACGACGAGCGTCTGCAGCACGTCGCCCGTCAGTCGAACGCGGCCCTCGGGCGCGCTGGCATACACGCGCTCGTAGATCCCCTCGGGATCGACCCCGCGCTCGAGCAGGGCGGCGGCGACGCGCAGCGCGCGCGCCGTGGTGTTCGAGAACCGGAACCCGCCGGTATCCATCAGGATGCCGACGTAGAGCGCGCGGGCCACGTCGGCCGTGATCTCCCACCCCAGGGCGGTCGCCATGTCGTAGACCAGCTCGGCCGTGGCCGTGGCGTCGGGCGCCACCAGGCGCGGACCCGGCGGCAGGGTGCCGGGACTGACGTGATGGTCGATGCATGCGACCGGCACGCCGCGGCCGGCCACCAGCGGCCCCAGCGACCCGAGCCGGCCGAGATCCCCGATGTCGAGGACCATGATGACGTCCGCCCGCTCGATCTCGCGGGCGGCGCGCGTCGACGCGTCGGCGCCGGGAGGCACGAGAAACGCGAAGCGGTCGGGGATGCCCGTCGGATTGGCGATCAGCGGGTGCAGACCACGGGCGGCGAGCAGGTGCCACATCGCCACCTCACTCCCGGTCCCGTCGCCGTCCGCGTTGACGTGCGTGGTCAGCAGCACCCGGCGCCCGGCGGGCAGCTCGGCGGCGATCGCCCGGGCGGCGGCGGCGCGGTCAGGCGGAGGCGACACGGCGGGATTCGACACGGCTCCAAGATAACGCCTGCCGGGCACCCCTCCCGCGTGACGTGTCAAGCACGCCCGCGTGCCGGCGCACTTGCCCTGCGACCCCTCCCGGGCAATCATGGTGGCACCTGATCCGACAGGACCGGTCATGGACGTGCTCGAGCGCATCGTCAGCAGCCTCAATACCTGGGTCTGGAACCTCGGCTTTCCGCTGCGGGGCGAGGTGATCCCCTACGTCGTGGTCGCCCTGCTCGGCACCGGGGTGTTCCTGACGCTACGACTCGGGTTCGTGCAGCTGCGGCATCTGGGACACGGCTTCGGGGTGACCTCGGGGAAATACGACGACCCGAACGAGCCCGGCGACGTACCGCACTACCAAGCCCTCACCACGGCCCTGTCGGCCACCGTGGGAATCGGCAACATCGCGGGAGTCGCGATCGCGATCCACTGGGGCGGCCCTGGCGCGTTGTTCTGGATGTGGGTGACGGCATTTCTCGGGATGGCGACGAAGTTCACCGAGGTGACGCTGGCCCAGCACTACCGCGTGGTGGAAACCGGCTCGTCGGGATCGCGCCTCGGCTCGGTGTCGGGCGGACCGATGTACTACATCGAGCGGGGCCTCGGTCCGGCATGGAAGCCACTGGCCATCTTCTTCGCGCTGATGCTGGGATTCACCGCATTCCTGACCGGTAACGCGGTGCAGGCCAACACCGTCGCCGACACGATGTCGACGACGTTCGGCGTGCCGGCCTGGGTTACGGGCCTGATCACCTCGGGCGTCGTCGCCGCCGTCATTCTCGGCGGCATCGGGCGGATCGGTCGTGTGACCAGTGTGCTCGCGCCCCTCATGGCGGGCATCTACGTCCTCGGTGCGCTGGTGATCATCGCGACCCACGCGGACCGCATTCTTCCGACGTTCGGCCTGATCTTCAGCCAGGCGTTCGAGCCGTCAGCGGGCGTCGCCGGGACCGGCGTCGGTGCGTTCCTCGTCACCATGATGTGGGGTGTGCGCCGCGGCCTGTTCTCCAACGAGGCCGGCCAGGGCTCGGCGCCGATCGCGCACGCGGCCGCCAAGACCGACGAGCCGGTCTCCGAAGGCGTGGTAGCGTTGCTCGAGCCGTTCATCGACACGATCGTGATCTGCACGATGACCGGACTGGTCATCGTCTCCACCGGAGTGTGGAACGAGCGGATCCCGACCGAGCTGACGTTCAGTGGCGCCGGCGATTACGCCTATGTGCAGCCGGACGCACAGCGCCGTACCACGTTCGTCCCGCCGCCGTCCGAGCTGCGGATCACGGGCGGTGTCCCCGCTGAGACGGGCGCCGGCGTCGTCCGCTACACCTGGCACGAAGCCCCGGTCGATTCGTTCTTCGTGGATCGCGAGCAGCGCACGCCGTTCACGGGGCGGATCGTTCCGGCGGACGGTGTCGCCGTGGCCGACGACGGCACATCCTACCGCTCGCTGTTCGGACCCGCGGCGGAGAGCGCCGGCCCCCTCACCATGCTGGCCTTCTCGCGCGGCCTCCCCGGGGAGTGGGGGCATCTCATCGTCGTGGTGAGCATCCTGCTGTTCGCCGTGTCCACCGCGATTTCGTGGAGCTACTACGGCGACCGCTGCGCCAACTACCTCTTCGGGCGACGGGCGATCGTGCCGTACAAGATGGTCTTCGTAGGCATGCACTTCTTCGGTGCGGTGGTCGCGTTGAACGTGGTCTGGACCATGGGGGACGTGGCGCTGGGGATCGTCATCCTCCCCAACCTCATCGCCCTGATCGGCCTGTCGGGCAAGGCGAAGGAGCTGAAGGACAGCTACTTCGCGCGACGCCCGTGGGTGGAGAACGCGGAGGCGCACCGGCAGGCGATGGAGAGCCGGCACCACAAGACGTGACTGGAGATGGCAGAGGGCAGATGGCAGAGGTCCCCTGGCCTCTGCCCTCTGCCTCCTCGACTACAGGTAGTAGTTGGGCGCTTCGCGCGTGATCACCACGTCGTGGGGATGTGACTCGCGCAGCCCCGCGCCGGTGATGCGGAGGAATTGCGTGTCGCGCTGCAGCTCGGGAATCGTGGCGACGCCGCAGTAGCCCATGCCGGACCGCAGTCCCCCGACCATCTGGAAGATCACGTCGGCCACGGGCCCCTTGTACGGCACCCGGCCCTCGATTCCTTCGGGGACGAGCTTGGTGGCCGACACCTCGCCTTCCTGGAAGTAGCGATCGGCAGAACCCTCCTCCATCGCTGACAGGGAGCCCATGCCGCGCAGCACCTTGAAGCGCCGGCCCTCGAGCAGGAACGACTCGCCGGGACTTTCTTCCGTCCCGGCCAGCATCGACCCGACCATGACGCTGGCCGCGCCGGCCGCGATGGCCTTGACGAGATCGCCCGAGTACTTCACCCCGCCGTCGGCGATCACGGGAACGTCGCCCGCGCCGGCGCACGCATCCACGATGGCGGTGATCTGCGGCACGCCCACGCCGGTGACGACGCGCGTCGTGCAGATGGACCCCGGTCCGACGCCCACCTTCACCGCGTCGACCCCGCGCTCCACCAGCGCCCGCGCCCCGGCTTCCGTCGCGACGTTGCCGCCGATGATCTGGGCGTCGGGAAAGGCGTCGCGCAGCGCGGCAACGGTGTCGAGCACGCCCTCGGCGTGACCGTGCGCGGAGTCGACGACCAGCACGTCGCACCCCGCCCCCATCAGTGCGCGGGCACGGGCGGCGGTGTCACCCCCGGCACCGACGGCCGCCGCCACGCGCAGCCGTCCATGCTGATCCTTGTTGGCGTCGGGATGGCGGCGCCGCTTGAAGATGTCCTTCACCGTGATCAGCCCCTTCAGCACGCCGTCCGCATCCACCACCGGCAGCTTCTCGATCCGGTGGCGGCCGAGGATCTGCTCGGCCTCCTCGAGCGTGGTACCGACGGGGGCGGTGACCAGGCGCTCGCGCGTCATCGCGTCCCGCAGCGGGCGGTCGAGCTCCCGCTCGAACTGGAGGTCCCGGTTGGTGATGATCCCCACCAGTCTCCCGGCGGCGTCGACGATGGGCACGCCGGAGATGCGGAACCGCGCCATCAGCTGCGTCGCCTCGCGCAGGGGCCGATCCGGGCCCAGCGTGATCGGATTGAGGATCATCCCCGACTCGCTGCGCTTGACGCGGTCGACCTCCGCGGCCTGACGGTCGATGGTCATGTTCTTGTGGATGACACCGATTCCGCCCTGGCGCGCCGTCGCGATCGCCATTTCGGACTCGGTGACGGTGTCCATCGCCGCGGCGACGAGCGGGATGTTGAGCGGAATGGCACGCGTCAGGCGGGTCGCGACGGACACATGGCGAGGATGCACGCTGGAACGACGCGGCACGAGCAGGACGTCGTCGAAGGTGAGGCCGACGTCCGAGCGGAGGGTTCCCATGGCGGAATCTACGTGGGGGGCTGGCGCTCCTCAACGGGCGCGTCGGTCCGCGCCGATTCCCCCTCCGGGGCGCCCGTCTCCGCCTTGCGGGCCACTTCCTCCACGGCGGCCCGCCCGGCGGCCGCCAGGTTCTCCATGAAGCGCCCGGCTTTCGACACGACGTCCATGGTCCCGCGAATCACGTTCACGGGAACGCGGCCCGCGCGCATGGTGTCCTCGAGGGTCTCGGCGACCTTCTGAAACGCCGGCGCGCCAGCCGGGCGCGCGGCGTACTTGGACTCGAGGAACTCCACGTAGTCCAGCACCATATAGGCTTTGTCGTCGGGCAGCGACTCGAGCTTGCGCACCAGGCGCTCCCGCAACACCTCGTTCATCGTTTCACCTCCAGCGCCAACAGGTCCACCACGGGGTGCCCGAGGTAGCGGCTCCCACCGCGCCGCACCCGCACGGTCACCGTCGCGGTAGCGAGCGGCGTGAGCCGCGCCACCGCGCCCGACAGCGAGTCCGGCACGACGACATACACAAAGCCCCGCTCGGGGAGCGGACCTTTGGCCAGCAGGTAGGTCGCGCCGGCGGGAATGTCCGGTCGCTGCTCGTCCGCGGTCCGCGTGGCGATGTACTGCAGCTCCCAGCGCAGCGCCTGGCCCTCGTAGCGCTGCGGCTCCGTCCGCAGCTCCGCGGCCGTGACACCGAGCAGCACCCCCGGGGGCGCGGCACCGAGGTCCGCGGTCCGCACCCAGGCTTCGAGCTGCACCCGGGTCCATTCATCGCCGCGACTCAGCACCCGCACCGGGGTCTCGGCGCTGAGGCGCCCGGCCTCGGCGCCCTCCGGCGTGCGATACAGCAGCGCCGGCCGGGTGGCCCGCGCCCGAGCGGCATCGACGTCACCGTTCCCCGCCGCGCTGCGCGCCGCAGTCGTATCACCCGCGCCGCGCGTGCTCGCGACCGCGGCGACCGCACCCAGGGCACGGGCCCGCACCCAGCCGTCGCGCCGCACCTGCACCCAGCCCCCCTGCGAGCCGACGCGCAGCAGCTGCACACCCCGCAGCAGCCGGGCGACCAGCGCGCCATTCGCGCTTGGCGCGACGCGCAGGTTCTCCTCGGGGTCCCGCGTGACCGCCAGGTCGAACCCCGGGAGCGCCGGCGTGCCGACCGAGCGACCGAAGATCCAGCCCTCGATGGTCACCTTGCGCCAGTCGCCCTGGAGCTCGCCGGCGTCCCGCACGACGGCGCCCGACGCCAGCCGCGCCAGGCGCCGAGAGCCCGCCTCCTGATGGAACCACTCCCCGTCGACGTCCACGCGATAGCGTGTCTGCGCGGGGAGCGGCGTGAACGCGAGGGCTACCGCAACTGGTAGCACCCGGAGCGTGCGGCTACATTGCATTTCCTTCAATATGGCGACACCGCGAGGGGCGCGCACCCCGGTCGTACTGATCGTGCTCGATGGCTGGGGATTCCGCCCCGGCCGCGAGGCCAACGCCGTCGAGCTCGGCGACACCACGACGTGGCATCAGATCTGGGATCGCGCGCCGCGCACGCTGCTCGACGCGTCGGGACTCGCCGTGGGGCTTCCCGAGGCCCAGATGGGTAACTCGGAAGTGGGGCATCTCAACCTCGGCGCGGGACGCGTGGTCCCGCAGGACATCGTTCGGATCTCACAGGCGATCCAGAGTGGAGCGTTCTTCCGCCTCGCCCCGCTCGTTCAGCTCTGCGACACGCTGCGGCACCAGGGGGGCACGCTGCACCTGTTGAGCCTCGTCGGTCCGGGCGGCGTACATGCGCTGGACCGCCACCTGCTCGCGGCGGTCGAGCTCGGGCACCGCGCGGGAGTGCCGGTCGCGATCCACGCCTGGCTGGATGGACGTGACACGCCGCCCCGCTCCGCGCTGGGATACGTCACCGACCTGTCGCAGGACCTGCGGCGCTTCGGCGACCGGGCGGTGATTTCGACGGTCGTGGGACGGTATTACGCCATGGATCGCGATCGCCGCTGGGAGCGCACCCGGCTCGCTTACGACGCGATGGTGCGCGGCGTGGGGGCGGCAGCCGCGGATGCCGTGACGGCGGTGCGGGACGCCTACCAGGCGGGAGAGTCGGACGAGTTCGTCACGCCGCGGGTCGTCGCGGGCACCCCCCGGATCGCCGAGGGCGACGGCGTGTTCGTGGTCAATTTCCGCGCCGATCGCGTGCGCCAGATCTGCCGGGCGCTGGCGACCGACGACTTCGACGGCTTCGACGTCGCGGATCGCCCGCGCGTGAGCCTGGTGACGATGACGCAGTACGACGCGACGTTCCCCTTCCCCGCCGCGTTCGCGCCGCTGGTGCTGTCGCGCATCGTCGCCGAGGTGCTCGCCGAACACGGCAAGACCACGTTCCGCACGGCGGAAACGGAGAAGTACGCGCATGTGACGTATTTCTTCAACGGCGGCGTGGAGGTCCCGTACGCCGGGGAGGAGCGGCTGCTGGTCCCTTCTCCCAAGGTGGCCACGTACGATCTGATGCCGGAGATGAGCGCGGCCGGCGTGACCGACGTGCTGTGCCGCGCCCTCGAGGCGCGCGACCATGATTTCGTGCTGTGCAACTATGCCAACGCGGACATGGTGGGACATTCCGGCTCGCTGCCCGCGACCGTTACCGCCGTCGAAACCGTGGATCGCTGCCTGGCGCGCGCCCTGGCCAGCGCCGAGCGCGCCGGGGCCACGGTGCTGATCACGGCGGATCACGGCAACTGCGAGCTGATGCTGGACCCGGCGACCGGGGGGCCCCATACGGCGCACACGACCAATCCCGTTCCCTTCGTGATCGTGGGCGACGACGTCCGCGGACCGCTGCGACACGGGGGCTCGCTGTGCGACGTGGGCCCGACGGTTCTCCGACTCTTGGGGGTCGATCCCCCCGCGGAGATGACAGGACGGGACTTGAGGGAGGGGACATGACCGAGAGGCACGGGAGCGGGGAGCAGGGAGCAGAAAGCAGGCAGATCGAGCCGACGCCAGCCGCGCGATCGGCGCGCACCGCTCCCGGCTCCCGGCTCCCATTGGTGGCGCTGGTGGTGGCGGTGGTCGCCGCTCCCGCCGCCGCCCAGGTCGGCTACGACCCGGAACACTCCCCGTACCGGGACGTCCGCCGGGGCAGCGCCCTGTTTCTCGGGGCCGGCTACTTCGCCGGCGACGCCGGCAACCTGGGCATCGGACCCAGCGACGGCCCGGTGGCGACGGCACGTTTCGAGCTTTCGCTCGGGGGTCCCACCCTGGTGACGATCGGCACCAGCTACGCCATGCTCGAGCGGACGGTGCTCGACCCGAGCCAGGCGGCGGACAGTCAGCGCACCGGGCCCTTCGACACCAATGTGCTGATGCTCGAGGTGGGCCTGCAGCTGCGGCTCACCGGACAGAAGAGCTGGCGGCGCATGGCGCCGTACCTGGGCGCGGCGATGGGGCTGGCGTTCGAAACGTCCGGCCCGCCCGACCCCGCCAACTTCAATTTCGGGACGAAGTTCACCCTCGCCCCCGGGGCGGGCGTGCGCATCTACCCCGGACAGCACCTCAGCATCACGGCGGACTTCCGCTGGCTGTTCTGGCGGCTCAGCTACCCCACGGCGTATCAGCTCCCCTCGCCCGACGGATCCGTCATCCTGCCCCCGGGCGCGAGCACCACCGACTGGACGGCGCACCCATGGACCACCGTGGGCGTCGCGTGGACTTTCTAGCCGAGGGACTGCGCCGGGCGCTCGCCCTGATCGTGGGGGGCGACCGGGAGCTGTACGGCAGCGCTGCGCTCACGTTGCGCGTCGCGGTCGCGGCGACCGGGGTGGCGTGCGCGCTCGGGATTCCGGCGGGATTCGCGCTCGCGGGTCGGCGGTTCTGGGGTCGCCGCGTCGCGCTGGTGGTGGTCAACACCGCGCTGGCGGTGCCGACCGTGGTGCTGGGGCTCGTCGTCTACGGCCTGCTGTCGCGCCGCGGCCCGCTGGGGACCATCGACTGGCTCTACACCTGGCAGGCGATCGTGGTCGGCGACGTGCTGCTGGCGCTGCCGATCGCCGTCGCGCTCTCCGCCGCCGCCGTAGAGGGTGTCGATCCTCGCATCCGTCGCACCGCCCTCACACTGGGTGCCGGTCGCTGGCGCACCGCCTGGACGGTGGCGCGCGAGGCCCGCTTCGCGCTCGCCGCGGTGGTCACCGCGGCGTTCGGGCGCGTGATCGCCGAAGTCGGGGCGGCGATGATCGTCGGCGGCAACATCCGCGGCGAGACCCGCACCCTCACCACCGGTGTGGCGCTGTTCACGGCGCAGGGCGACTTCGGCACGGCCCTCGCGCTCGGAGCCGTCCTGCTCGCGCTCGCGTTGTTCGTCAACCTGGCGCTGCAGGCGCTCCAGGGCCATGGCCGTGATTGAGCTGCGCGACGTCCGACACGACTACGGCGACCGCACGGTGCTCGAGCTGCCGTCGTTCACCCTCGCGGCCGGGGACCGCGTCGCCATCGTGGGGCACAACGGGTCCGGGAAGAGCACGCTGCTGCGGCTGCTCGCCCTGCTCGAGACACCGGCGACGGGGGTCGTGCTGGTGCGGGGTCGCCCGGTCACGGGGAGCCGCGCCAGGCGCGCGGCGCGGCGGCGGATCACCCTCGTCGAGCAGCGGCCCGTCCTGTTCCGCGGAACGGTGCGCGACAACCTGGCCTACGGCCTGCGCGCGCGCGGCGTGCGGGGGCTCGCCCTCGATCGGGCGGTGGTCGCGACCGCGGAGCGGATCGGGGTGACGACCCTGCTGATGCGACGGCGCAGCGAGCTGTCCGACGGCGAGATCCAGCGCGTCGCGGTCGCGCGCGCGCTCGCGACCGAGCCCGAGCTGCTGCTGCTCGACGAGCCCGCGAGCTCCGCCGACCGCGCCGCGGTGACGGCGCTGCACGCGGCGCTCGAGTCCGCCCGGCGCGACTGGCAGGTGGGCATCTGCCTGGCATCGCACCAGCTCGAAGACGCGTATCGCTGGGCCGACGACATCCGTGCCCTCGCCGACGGCCGGCTGTCGCCAGTGACGCCCGAAAATCTCTTCCGCGCGACGCTGCCGGCGGCCGCGTCCGGCAACGTACGGCAGGTGGACGTCGGCGGCGTGACGCTGGCGGTGATGACCGACCGCACGGGTCCCGCGATCCTCGCGGTGCCCCCCACCGACATCCTGGTGAGCACCGCGCCCATCGCGTCCTCGGCTCGCAACGCCCTCGCCGGCCGCGTCACGCGGGTCGCCCGCGTCCGGCCCGATGGCGGGGTCCACGTCACCGCCGACGTCGGGGTCGAGCTGACCGCGGTCGTGACGGAGGACGCGGTCCGCGAGCTGGCGCTCGCTCCGGGACGGACGGTGGTCCTGTCGTTCAAGGCCAGCGCGGTGCGGGTGTTCTGACCATGGCAACGGCGTATCTTACCCGTGTGGTGGAGTTTACGGCCCGGCATCGGCTGCGTCGCGCCGATCGCTCCGTGGCGGAGAACGAGCGGGTGTTCGGGTCGGCCGCCCACGACCACGAGCATCGCTACCAGTGCCGTATCACGGTGGCGGGCCCGCTGGCCGCCGCACAGGGCGGCGTGGTGGATCTGCAGTCGCTCGACCGCATCCTCCGCGAGGAGATCGTCGAGGCCTGGGACGGTCGGCACCTCAACGAGGCGATCCCGCGCTTCCGGGAGGGCCGCGAGCTGCCGACCGGGGAGGCCCTTGCGGTGTATATCTGGGAGCGCGTCACCGGGCGGCTGCCGCACGGCGTGCGGCTGCACGCCGTCCGTGTCCAGGAGGATGCCCATCTCTACTCCGAATACTTCGGCGAAGGCTGACCAGACGGCTGGCGGCCCCGCGGCCCCGGGCACCCGCCGGGGCCGCATGCAGGCCGATTCGGCCGTCGTCGAGGAAACGCCGGTGTGGCTCGAGGTCAACGGCGAGCCCGCCGTGACCTGGATGTGCACGCCGGAGCAGCTCGAGGAGCTGGCGGTCGGGTGGCTGCACGGCGAGGGATTCGTCACGTCGCTCGATGATCTGCAGCGACTGCGGCCCTGCGCCACCGACCTGGGGTTCTGGGCCGACGTCGACCCCGCCCGGGTGGCGGCGGTCCGCGGACAGCCCCGGCGCGCGGTGCTGGCGTCGGGATGCGGGGCGGTGTCCATCTTTCTCGCCGATCCGCACACCTTCGCCGTGCGCGCGGCGCGTGGGACGCCGCCGCCGGTGGAGTCACTGCGCGCACTGTTCAAGGAGATGTTCAGCCGCGGCGAGCGCTACAATGCCACCGGCGGCATCCACGCCGCCGCGCTCACCGATGGGACGGTGCTGCTGTTCCACGCCGAGGACATCGGCCGCCACAACGCGGTGGACAAGGTGATCGGCGGCGCCGTGCTCGCGCGCCGGCCGCTCGCGGGACTGGGCCTGCTGGTCACCGGCCGCATCTCCGCGGAGCTCGCCTCGAAGGCGGCGCGCGCGGCGGTGGCGTGGGTGGCGACGCCCAGCGTCCCCTCGACCCTCGCCCTGGCGATCGCGCGGCGCGCCGGCCTGACGCTCGTGGGCCGGGCGGTGAGCGGTACGCCTCACCTGCATGCGCCTCCCGCGTGACGGACGCCGAGCTGGCCGAGGTGCTGCGGCGCGCGCGGACGATCGCCGTGGTGGGCCTGTCACCCAAGCCCCACCGTCCCAGCCACGGGGTGGCGCGGTACCTGCAGCGCGCCGGCTACCGCATCGTCCCGGTGAATCCGGGACACGCCGCGATTCTGGGGGAGACGAGCTACGCGTCGCTGACCGCCGCCGCGGCCGCGCAGCGACTCGACATCGTCGACGTGTTCCGCCGCAGCGCG
>QKHC01000081.1 GCA_003251175.1 Gemmatimonadota bacterium | reverse complement strand
GTGAAGTCGAGCTGGGTCACGAGCAGGGTGTCGCCCCGCCAGTCGTAGCGCGCATCCCCCGTGACGCGGTGCGTCCGCCCGCCCCCCGGGCGAGCGGGGGACGTCACCCGCAGTCGCCGGGCCCCCCGGCCATCGTCTTCGAGATAGGCCAGCCGATCACGGTTCCGGTTGATGCGCGGGATCGGCGCGCTGCGCATCCCTCGCACCAGCACCCGGCCCGTGTCCGCTGACAGGGCGGCCTCCACCGCCAGCGCCGCGCGCCACGCGGAATCCAGCTGGCCCCCCGTGGCGCGATGCCACGGCCGACCCACGCGGAACGGGATCAGCTGCCCTGCTGAACCCTCCACGAAGCGCGGCACGAGGGTGTCGCGACCGGCGCCGGCCGCCCGCGAGAAGAAGCGTCCGCCCCAGGCGTAGGGGGTGACGCCCGCCGGCCAGCGCGCGAATCCGACCGCGTCCCACGGCGAGCGACCACCGCGCTCCGCGGTGGCACCGATCAGCTGCGTGTGAAAACTGCTCTGGGCCCGACCGGCCCCGGTGAAGCGGGACTCGTAGTAGACGGCGATCCCTTCCGTGACCCAGCTGGGCTGGTAGGCGTTGGGGAACAGCCCCGGCGCGCGCCCGAAGGCTCCCTGCAGCACGCGCCATACGCCGCGGCTGCGGTCGAGCTGGAAGAGGTGCGTCAGCTCGTGCACCAGGACGAGCCGCAGCCAGTCGTCGTAGGACTGCAGCGCCACGTCGGTGGCGGGCGACGCCAGGAACACGGTCACGCGGTTCGACGGGAAGACGCTCGCATAGCCGTTGGGGGTGTCGACGTCGTCGGCCAGCGTCACGTCCACCACGCCGCGCGGCGGGGCGAGCTCGGTGGCGAGGAGCGTCCACGCGCGCTCCGCTTCGGCCGCGGCTCGCGCGGCCACGGCGCGGTGCGCGGGCCGGAAGTGAACGCGGAAGTGGGGGGTATGCAGCGTCCGCCACGCGCCGGAGGGGTCCACCTGCGCTGCGCAGACGCCCGCCCCGGCCAGCACCAGCAACCCGAGCAGCGCCGCGGCGAGGCGCGCCACGCGGCGGGGACCCGCAGCCGCGCGCGCCGGAGCAGTGAACGCGAGGTCTGCCGCGGGGGGCGTGTCGGGCGGCGGCGGCACGCGCAGGGCGGTGGCCCACGGGCTGCGCATCGGCGCGAAGGTAGCACGCGCGTTTTCGGCCCGTCAAATTGCCCCCCGGCAGATTGCCCAATAGATTGTCGGACCGTACTTTACCATCGGGGACCCCACTCAATCCGTGAATACCTGTGCCTATTGTGGCCGGGGCAATGACCCCGGCGCGCAGTTCTGCATGGACTGCGGCAAGCCTCTCGGGAAAGCGGCGGCGCCACCCGGCGCCGGCGCGGCGCCCGCCGTGGCGGCGGCGGCGGACGGCTCCGCGACCGCCGTGCCGGAGCGGGGGGCGGCGCGCGCCGCCGTGGCGGGAAGCGCGGGCGGCGCTCGGCCATCGGCGGGCGCCGCCACCTGCCCATTCTGTGCCGGCCCCGTCGAGCGCAGCCTGCCCTTCTGCCCCCACTGCGGCCGGCGCCTCACGGCGCCGGGGTCCGGGCCGGCATGCGCCCGCTGCGCCTCCCCCGTCGATCCTGGCAGCCGCTACTGCGCGACATGCGGAGCCCCCCTGGGCGACACGCAGCCCGGGTTGTTTCGCACGGCGGACGGCGAGAAGCGCACCGATTTCGCGTTTACGGTCGTGATGCTCGACGAGGTCGGCAATCCGGTACAGCAGTTTCCGCGCAAGGCGATCGTCACGACGATCGGACGCGAGGAGGGGGACCTCCGCTTCCCCGACGACGCGTTCATGTCCCCGCTGCACACCAAGCTCTCGTGGGAGAACAACAAGCTGGTGGTGCGCGACCTCGGGAGCCGCAACGGCACCTGGGTGTTCCTCGAAGAGCCGCGCCTCCTGGCCGACGGCGACATCCTGTTGATCGGCTCGCAACTGATCCGCTTCCGGCGCCTCGGGTATCCGGGGCCCCACGCGCCCGAGGCCGATTCCACCCGTCGCATGGGCAGCCTGACACCGGCGGCGGACATCGCCAGTCTCACTCAGCTGCGATCCGATGGCAGCGCCCGGGACGTGGTCCAGCTGTCGCCGGGGCGTGACGTCCGCATCGGCCGCGAGCAGGGTGAGTGGGTGTTCCCCTACGACCCCTCGATGAGCGGCCTCCACGCGCTGGTGCGCTCCGAAGACGCCGATTTCGTCCTGGTCGACGAGCAGAGCCGCAACGGTATAGCCGTCGCGGCGCGCGGTGACATGGTGGTCAAGAACGGCTCGCGGCTGCTGGTGGGCGACAAGCTCATGCGAATCGAGATGCCATGAAGGTCTGCCCGGTCTGCTCGACGGAGTACGGCGACGAGGTCAAGTTCTGCCCCAACGACGGGCAGACGCTGCGGGCCGCCGCGCCCGCCAGCGATCTCGTCGGGCAGGTGATCGCCGACCGCTACCATGTCGTCCAGAAGCTCGGCGAGGGCGGCATGGGCCAGGTGTACCTGGCCGAGCACGTGAAAATGGGTCGCAAGAGCGCCATCAAGGTGATGAACCCGTCGATGGTGCACGATCCCGATGCCGTGGCACGCTTCAATCGCGAGGCGGCGAACGCCAGTCGCATCACCCACCCCAACGTCTGCGCCGTGTACGACTTCGGCGAGACGCCGGACGGGGTGATCTACCTCGCCATGGAGTACGTCGAGGGCGAGCCGCTCACGGCCATCATCGAGCGGGAGGGCGTGCTGCCGGTGCCCCGCGCGGTGGACCTGTTCCTGCAGGTCGCCGAAGCGCTCCAGGCCGCGCACGACCTCGGGATCGCCCACCGGGATCTCAAGCCCGACAACATCATGGTGGTGCGTGGGCGTGACGGGCGGGAAATCGTCAAGGTCGTCGACTTCGGCATCGCCAAGGCCGTCGGGGGCGACGAAGCAGGGCAGAAAGTCACCAAGACGGGCCTGGTCGTCGGCACGCCCGAGTTCATGAGCCCCGAGCAGCTGTCGGGCGACAAGGTCGACGGCCGCAGCGACCTCTATTCGCTCGCCCTGGTGCTGTACCAGATGCTCACCGGCAGCCTGCCGTTCGATGCGGACACGGTCCAGGAAATCATGATCAAGCGCCTGACCGACCAGCCCGCCAAGCTCAACGAGGTGCGGCCCGACCGCAGCTATCCGGAGGGGTTGCAGGTAGCCATGGACACCGCGCTGGCCCGGCTGCCAGGGGAGCGCTATCAGCAGGTGACGAAGTTCGCCGCCGACGTCGCCGCCGTGACGGGTCGCGGCCGGGGCGCCACGGCCGCCGTCCCCAGCACCCGCCACGTCGATACCGAAGCCCGCACCCAGGTGCTGTCGCCTGGGGGCACGCCGGCGCGCACGCGCACCTCGGTCGGTGCCCAACGGCCCGGTCGCACGCGCTCGCTCGTGCCGGTGATGGTCGGCGCCGTCGTGGTGCTGGGCGGTGCGGGGGCGGGCGCGGCCTGGCTGATCAAGGGACGGGCGCCGGCGGCAGCCGATAGCAGCACCACCACCATCGATTCGACGAACGGCGGACGCCCGGCCGCTGATACGGGCAGGTCACTGGCAGGCGGGGGGACCCCGGCGCCACCCCCCGTCAACACCACGAGCGGGGGTAGCTCGAGTGGCGCACCCGCCGGTCGTCAGGGGGGCGCCGAGCCCGCCGGCGGGGGCGGCGGGGCCGTGGCCCTGACGGTGGACCCGGCCCGCGCGGCCGACGCGCTCGACGCGCTGTTCATGAGCCTCGACGAGCGGTCCATGTCCGCGGCGGCGGTGCGTGATTCGGCGATGCGCGTCTACAACGGCACGGGGGTTGCTGGTAAGGACCGCGCGTTCGCGGCCTACGTCACCGCCAACGCGCTGGCAGCGCTCGACGACCGCTCCGGGGCCCTCGAATGGGCCCGCCGGGCGGTCCAGGACGATCCGACACCGCGAGCCTACCAGCAGCTCGTGCGGGACCTGACCGGCGGACCGCCATGACCCTCGTCTTCTTCGGCCGCGCGCACACCCCCATTCGGGTGAAGGTCTTTGCCAAGACCGACACCGGGCGTACGCGGGACCACAACGAGGACAACTTCCTCGTCGCCGACCTGACCCGGGGTGAGGCGTCACTGAAGCCGCATGTCCGCGAGCATGATCTGGGTGCCCGGGGCTCGCTGTTCGTGGTCGCCGACGGCATGGGCGGCGCCGCCGCCGGCGAGCTGGCGAGCGAGATGGCGACGCAATCGATCTTCGAGTACCTGATGCAGCACTGGAACGGCGACAGCGAGGCCACCGCGCAGCGATTCGCCCAGCGCCTCAAGGAGGCGGTGGAGACGGCGAACGTGCGTATCCACGAGCACGCCAAGGCGCACCCGGAAGTGCGCGGCATGGGCACCACGGCCACCGCGGTCG